>JBKQRT010000362.1:0-4225 GCA_052143895.1 Acidimicrobiales bacterium
TGTGACTTCTTCGACGACGCTAGACGCCGACTCAGTGTGGTCGCCAGATCGTTGACCCTGGGTGCCAGCAGGTATCTGCCGGCGGCCAAACGGCCGGCGCCGTCAGCGGGCAGCACCAGCGATGTAGGTGGACACGATGTACGTGGCATGGCGGTCCAGGGACACCCGAGCCCGGTCATAACGCATCGTGGTCCGTGGATCAGCGTGTGAAGCAGCCTCTTGGACGTCGCGCAACGGCACCCCAGCATCAAGGGCTGCCGTGATGAATGCATGCCGCAACGTGTGCGGACCAATGGCCTTGGAGATCTCAGCACGGCGGGCGACCCTCCGAACGATCCGGCTGGCGCCGTGACGGTCAAGACGTCGACCGTCCGCCGTGATGAAGATCGGGCCGCTGTCGCGTTCTCCGATGGCCAGGTCGACCGCCCGGGCCGTCCGAGGTGCCAACGGGATGGTGACGGTCTTCCCGCCCTTGCGAAGGATGGTGAGTGTCCGATGACCGCGCTCGAGGCCCAGGGCCTCGATGTCAGCTCCGATCGCTTCGGAGACCCGCAGCCCGTTCAGCGCCAGCAGTGACACCAGCGCATGCTCGCCTGCTGGTCCGAGCCCGGCGGCAACGAGCAACGCCCCTACCTCGTTGCGGTCCAGGCCGATGGCATGGGATTCGTAATCGATCCGGGGTCGACGCACGTGGACGGCTGGAGAATGGGCAATCAGACCTTCCTCTTCTGCGTAGCGGTAGAAGCCGGTCACGGTGCACAGTCGCCGACCGACGGTGGCCGTAGCCCGACCCCGAGCCTCCAACTCCCGTCCGTAGGCTTCGATATCGCTTCGCCGGACCTCGAAGAGACCCAGGTGGCGCTCATCGCAGAAGGCGACGAACTGACGAAGATCCAGCGAATATGCGCCGCGGGTGAGCCCGCGGTAGCCGCCGAGGAACCCGGCGAGGGCTATGTGTTCAGGACCGGCAAGCTCCGGGTCGTAGACGACAATCGCTTTTGATGTGGTGGTCATGGGATACCTCCGAGTGGATGGGACTCGGGGGACGAGGCGACCGGGCCCCAGATGGATGAGATCACCACTGTATTTCTGGCGCGTTGGCCGGTACCCGAGCAGGTGCGGTCGCCGGCGCTCGCAACATCGGCTGCCGACGAGGTTCTCGATGCCCTGACGGCCTCCGTGCTTGCTCCTGGTGCTGTGCCCGGAACAACACGTGTGGGGCGAACGTCACCACCGTGTTCACGAGACGACCTCTATGGTCGTTCTCTATGGAAGTTCTACTTCGACCGGGCACGGTCGACGACGAGCAGTCCTTGCTCCGGCTTTTCGACGAGGCGGTTCTCTGGCTCGCTGAGCGTGGTCTCAGCGGACAATGGGGTAGCAAGCCCTGGTCGGAGATACCCGATCGGCGGGAGCGGGTTGCCAGATTGGCGAGAAGTCCTAACCTCACCGTTGCTGAGGTCGGAGGCGAGTTGGTCGGCGCTCTTGACGTCAGCGAGGACTCTCCCGCATACGCTCCGGTAACAGACGAACCGGGCCTCTACATCATTCTCCTCCTGACTTCGAGACGTCTTGTCAGGCAAGGGATCGGGACTGCACTGTTGAACCACGCTCGCGCTGACTGCCTCGCCCGTGGCCTCAGCCTGTTGAGAGTCGATTGCTGGGCTGGCGGATACCAACAGATTGTGCGCTACTACCAGTCTGCGGGGTTCACGCCAACCGAGTCATTTGATCGCGATGGCTGGCCAGGGCAGCTTCTCGTCGAGCGTCTCTCGCTTACCTGACACCAGGGAAGGTGTGTCCCATCCCAGACCAATCACCGGGTCACGGCGTGGCCCAAGCCACACGACGTGCCGTTCTGCGCTGCGCCCAAGATGGCGATGGCGATGGCGGTCGTTCTGGCGTGCTGTTCGGTACTCGAGCGGACGCCCTCAATGGTCGCCTGGGGCAAGGCGCCAGCGATGTGAACGTGGCGAAGTCGGCGTGGTCTTCAGTGCGCCGAACTGGGCAACGTCGGCCGCTTCCGAAGGTCGCGCTTGTTCTTGCATGCCGGGAAGGCGGAGCAGGCGAGGAACGGTCCGAATCTGCTCCTTCGCTCTACCATCGTCCCTCGACCACACATTGAGCAGACCTCGACGGGGGTATCGCTGTCCCCTGTGACGGTCACGTGAGGCTCGTCGAGGAGTTCGATTACGAACGGCGACATCCGCAGCGGCGAGGTGATGAGCGTGACCCCACGACGGGCCCGGGTTAGCGCCACGTAGAGGAGACGGCGTTCCTCGGCGTGCGCAAAGGATTCGGGTGCAGGCATCGCCAAGTCGAGCACGGTGTCGTCGGCGATGTTGCTCGGGAATCCGAATATGCCGGTGGTCATGCCGGGGATGACGATGTAGTCCGCTTCCAGCCCCTTGGACCCGTGCATGGTCCGGAACGTGACGTTCAGATTTGACGGGAAGTGCCTGGGGAGGACGTCGCGCTCGAACCCGTAGCGCCCGAGAACATCGACGCTCACCATTCCGGAGCGCTGGCTCGGGATACTGCCGTCGGCGACCGCACCGGACAGATCGCCGAGGTAGGAGGCGAGTGCACCGGCGACATCGTCGGCTCGGATGACCGTGATGGGCGCACCGGGATCGTGATGCGCAGACCGCATCGGCTTGTTGAGCTGGTTCGGGTTCTTCGACACGAAGGTGCGAGCGACGTCGCAGATCGTCTGCGTGCATCGGAAGGTGGTCGTCAACGCCAGCTGGTAACCCCGGCCAAACCAGGCTTCGAAGTTCGTCATCACCGATAGGTCGGCCCCGGCGAACCGGTTAATCGACTGCCAGTCGTCGCCTACCGCAAGTAGGAACCGACCCGGCGTCTTCACCAAACCGCGGACGATTCGGGCGCGGGCCCGGCTGACGTCCTGGAATTCGTCGACCATGATCAGGTCGTAGGGCCAGTCGGCGTTCCCAGCTTCGAGGTGGTCGGCTGCCTGGACCAGCATGTCCTCGAAGTCGACGGCCTGGTCGACGGTCAGTCTCCGTTCCCACTCTGCGTGGATCTGCCAATACACCTCGAGGAACAGCCGGGTCCGGAAGCCATCGAGATATGCAGCGTCAGACGCGAGCCGACGTTCGAGGTCTTCCACTGTCCACGAGTTCGACTTCACATGGGTCATGAACGTTCTGGCGAACCGCGCCAAGTCCTCGTGCTTCATGGGCCTCGCCCAATCGTCGCTGAGAGGACGGTCAGGGTTCCAGTCGAAGCTCAGCCCGAGCCGAGTGAGCTCGTCCTTGAGCTTGGTGAGGCCGTCACCGAACATGACATCGGCCCAGGTGGACTCGACGAGCGTCGTCCCGTGCTGGGCGTGTAGGCGGCGCTTCCATGCCATACCCTCTGCGTAGCCGTTGAACGCAGCGGGAGGCTTGCCATCACGGTCAAGCGCCCAGTGCTCGTGCCAGACGCCGATGTCCGGGTAGTAGAAGTCCGGGTGGTACTGCGAGTGAGTGGCGTCCGCGACATTGACGTCGTAGGGCCGCTCGTACTCGTAGTTGACCCCGTTGAGGTATAGGAAGTTGGCGATCAGTCGTTCGCTGTGGCTCTTGACGACCTCGCCGGCGAACGTCCGGTAGCCGGTCTCGCTGGTCGCTTTGTCGTAGCCGTCCGGTTCGTTTTTGGTGAGGTCTGTCGGGGCGTTCGCAAACAGCATCCGGTAGAGATCCCAGCGGTACCGGAATGACACTGAGGCGTCCCGCAGCTCATCGACGATGCGCATGACCATCCGGAGATCGCCCCCCTGGTCCAACCATTGCGCCAGACGGGGCTTTTGGCCGGTGGCCCGGCCGATGACCTCGAGTCCGAACGAGTGAAACGTGGAGGCCCGCAGCCCGCACGAGTCGAGCCCGGCAGCGGCGAACCGTGCAGCAACCCGTTCCTGCAACTCGGTCGCGGCAGGCTTGTTGAACGCCAATAGCAGGATGCGGTCAGGGGAAGTGAACCCGCGGGTGACGGCGTAGGCGGCCCGGGCAACCATCACCGAGGTCTTTCCGGACCCAGCGGCGGCGAGCACCTGGACCCGGTTGTCGAAGCACACAACCGCTCGTGCTTGCTCGTCGGTGAGCGGGCTCTTCTCGATTGTGTCGAAGAACGCCCTTCGGGACGAGAGTTCAGCAACCGTGATCTGTTCGTTGGTGTTGGCGAACAGGGTCTGTAGGTCGGCGTCCAGGAAGCCCACCGCCTC
>JBKQRT010000363.1:0-3476 GCA_052143895.1 Acidimicrobiales bacterium
GGACACGCGTCGTCGGACGCCGCCCTGCGGTACCAGCACGCCACGACGAAGAGGGACGAAGCAATCGGCCGGTCGCTGAGCGAGTTGGCGCGACATGACCCCGCGAAACCTGACACGGGCGAGCCCGACTGAAGGGCCTGAACGAAGCCCTTCTGCGTCGGCGCTTCGTTGAGAGAGAGGCTTGTCAGGGGCTGCCGGAGGCAGAGCGAGGACACGGAGCGAAGCGGAGTCCCGCAGTGTCCCTTGACGAGCCGGGCGGACCCTTGGAATCACAATGGGAGAGGCCGGTCCCTCTGGCCGGCCTGGTCGCCATTCGATTGGCGAAGGATCGGAGCCTCCGGTTCGATCTTGGTGGAACGGACGAGGTGAGCCAAAATACTTCTGACCGTTCCGGGTATTCGGTGGCCAGGTCGTCGCTCACCGCGTGGATACTGCCGAGCAGCCGTTCGATTGTTCGAACGTGTGAGTCGGCTATTGAGGCACGCCTGCCGATGTGCAGAAGGAATGTCCGAATGCGGCCCCGCCTTCGTCGAAGACAGTGATGTGGTCTCCGTCGGAAAGTGCTCCGGAGCAGACCTGCTCAAGGCCGACGCCTGAGGTCGAGCGTCCATAGGGTCCGGATAGTGAGGTGAGGAAGCCGCCTGGAGCCAGCGTGGCTGTATAGCTGGGAGCTGCGAACCTCGTGCAATCACTGCCTGCTTGAGCTCCCGAGATCAGCACCTCGACGTCATGATTCGACCACGCATCAACACACTGTCCGTTGGTCACGGTTCCTACGGCCTGAAAGGTCGGAGAGGCAGTTGTGGGTGTCCCGCTGGACGCCACGGGTGTCGCACCAGTGCTGGAAGCTGGGTCCGACGCGGGATGGTGTGACAAGCGGGACAGCAGCACGAACGCCGCGATGACGACTCCCAGCGCAACGACGACCTCGGCGAGACCAGACCGGCGTCGTGCCTTGGTGCGACGGGGACCGGGCCGGCTTCGGGAGGAGATACGGGCCTTGGTGCGACGTCGGCCCGAGGTGGACGGGGGAAACCAGGTGGCGGGATCGCCGGCGCGTTCGGCAATGGCCGCCGCCTCGTGTCGGCTCAGCACCGGTGGGAGGCTCTGCAGCCACCCCACGACGTCGTCGCAGCCGACGACGCGGACGTCTTGCGGTTGGTGGGGAATCTGGAGATCAGCGCTACCGACAACGACGATGACCGGGTAGACCCGCACGTTGAACGAACACGCGGTGCTGAGGCGACGCGACGCCTTTTCTCCCTCAGAGATGGCGGCGCTGAGGTAGGGCCTCGGTCGACCATCAACGGCATACACGTCGCCACACACCCACACCGTCTTCTCTGGGTGGTGTTTGGTGTTGAGGGTGAAAACCCCGGGCGGCCCCACCACGACGTGGTCGATGTCGCTCCCGCGCCTGAGATGACAACGCTGTGGATCACGTGCCACCCTTCAAGTTCGGAGAGGCCCGCATCCAGCACGCCACCCACGATCTCTTCGCCGTCGCCGCCGATGTCCCACCACTTGGCTTTTTCGCGGAGACGTCGAGCGTGCTCATCGAGCCGGTCGGCCTCGGCCTTCAGTCTTGCCGCCTCATCTCGCGGTCCGTCCCCAGCGTTACGCCCCTCGGCAACCACGGAGCCCCTCATTTGTCAGTCGTAAACGCACCTCATACGGGATGCTGACGTGGCAGTCCACAACGACATAGAGCCGACCGGACTGAAGTGGCACAACGGCACGTCAACTTCAACGCCCCCCATCGGCGGCTAGACGGGACAGTACGCGGAGACTTATGGGCAACCTCTACCACGCCCATCCGGGATCACGAGGATTGACAAAGGCCAAAGAGACAACACTGCTGTTGACTCCACCACAGTGAATGGCGGCTCGAACGTGAAGACCACATCTTAGCAGTCCCACAATAAACCGCACAAATGTGCGAAAAAATGTGATAATGGCGCCATGGACTATGCGGATGCGATTGAGGCGGTGATTCCGGGCGTTCAGGGTCGCGTGCTGACCGTTCTGGCCCGGACCGAAGTGGAGTTGACCATGCGGGCGATCGCCGAACTGGCGGACGTGAGCGCGAATCAGGCGACCGTCGTGCTGAACCGGCTCGTGCGACTGGGACTGGTCGAACGCCGAGACGTCGGAGCTGCCGCCCTGGTGCGCCTGGTCCGGGACAACGAGGCAGCACGGGCCGTCCTCCTCCTGGCCGAACTACGAACCGGAGTAGTGACCCGGCTTACCGCGGAGGCGAAGAAGATCCGACCGGTCCCGGCTTGTCTCGTGGTGTTCGGTTCGTTCGCCCGGGGTAACGCGGACGAGACCAGCGACATCGACGTCCTGGCGGTACCGCCTCCAGGAGTCGAGGTCGACGAGCACCGGTGGACGGCGTCGCTCGGTCAGTGGACCGACCGCGCGGCCCGGATCGCCGGCAATCCGGTGAATCTGCTCGAAGTCACTGCGGAGGAGTTGCCGAGGCTGGTCCGTCGCAAGAGAGAGCCGTGGCTGACGATCGTTGATGAGGGCGTCGTCCTCGCAGGTGGCTTTCCCTCGGAGATCCGGGCAGCATCATGACGGCCGCACGCCGTCAATCGCAGACGCGACCTGCTTCTCCCGGTGATGCCCGTGCGTACCTTGACAAGGCTTGTGAGTTTCTCCGGGCCGCTGAGGACTCACTCGGGCTCGGGAACCGTGTGGCGGCGGCCGGGAACGCCGTCCATGCCGGCATCGGCGCGGCGGACGCCATCACGGCAGCCAGAGCAGCGGTTGTCTGGAAGGGAGAACACTCGCAGGCACCGGCTCATCTGGACAAGGTCGGAGGCGAGGATGGACGGAAAGCAGCCGCTCAGCTCCGCCGGCTCCTGCCACTGAAGAACCGAGCTGAGTACGATCCCGATCCGATCTCCGTGTCCGAAGCGAAGGCGGCGGTCACCTCCGCGGCGCGGATGGTGCGAATCGCCGAGCTGGCGGTTGGGCAGGTCGAGCGCTGAGCAAGGGCGCCAGCGACGGACGGTAAAACGCCGGATCTGAGAATCGGCCAACGCTATAACGCAACCGAGTTTCAGTTATAGCGACTCAACTGAGAACGCTCGCCGTGTTGCACGCTGTTGCACGGTGTTGCACGTACGCCCTCGGATTCTGTGGTTGAGGACGCGCCCACTTTGTCGGTCTTTGGGGGCACTGTTCTCAGCCTCGGTGGCTGAGGACGCGCCTCTCTTGTTGCACGCTGTTGCACGCTTGTTGCACGACGGCCCATTTGGGCTCTCGAGGCCGGATCAGCAACGCTGCAAAAGTGGCGGCTGAGCTGCGATTTCGGACGAGAGCGGGCGACGGGAATCGAACCCGCGTTCTCAGCTTGGGAAGCTGATGTTCTGCCTCTGAACTACGCCCGCGAGAACGCGGAAACTCTACACGCTGGGTAAACGCGAATTCCCGGTGGCCGAAAACCGCCAGGTAGGCCCTCGAGTGCC
>JBKQRT010000364.1:0-5062 GCA_052143895.1 Acidimicrobiales bacterium
CGCCTCCTGTTGAGTAGACGCACTTCTGGCGGCGATCTCGATCGCGAAAAGCGACGACCATGGCCAGCTAAGGGCCAGATCGTGTTGACCCGCCCTGTGGGTGTCAAGAACCTCATCCACGTCACGCGACCAGGCGGTATTCGTGGATGAGTCCGCCGACCCGATCTGACCGCTTCAGTCGTGAAGCGTCGACACTCTCGAGAACCGTTGGGACGACGCCCTTCGGCTGAAGCGGTAGCTGACCGAGTGATCGGTGAGGCCGGTGGCAGTTGTAGTGGTCGACGTACTCTCGGACGACGATCTCGAGATGTCGACGGCCGAAGATGAGCATCCGATCCAGACAT
Source organism: Acidimicrobiales bacterium (assembly GCA_052143895.1). Lineage (GTDB taxonomy): Bacteria > Actinomycetota > Acidimicrobiia > Acidimicrobiales > RAAP-2 > Bog-756. The sequence goes on from JBKQRT010000364.1 coordinate 345, forward strand.
TCGCGCCGGACCGTGCCGACGAAGCGCTCAGCGAAGGCATTGGCACGAGGTGCTCGGATCGGTGTCCGGATGATCCGCATGCCCTCAGAGCGGAAGATGTCGTCGAAGCTGGTCGTGAATTTGGTGTCACGATCTCGGATCAGGAATTTGGCCGGGCGTGCTCGCTGGGTGAGCTCATAGGACAGGTTCCTGGCCTGCTGGACAACCCAGGCGCCAGTCGGATTCGCCGTGACTCCCGTCATGAAGACCTTTCGGGTATCCAGTTCGATAAAGAACAACACGTAGAGTCTTCTCAGAAGCACGGTGTCCACTGTGAAGAAGTCGCATGCCAGCATCGTCGTGGCCTGGATCTTCAGGAACTCGCTCCACGTCGGTCCGGTTCTGTTCGGGGAGGGGTCGATGCCATGACGGTGCAGGATGTTCCAGACGCTGGCGGGTGCCAGGTCGATGCCGATGACCGCAAGCTCCCCGTGGATCCGGCGATAACCCCACGTTGGATTCTCTCTGGCCAACCGCACCACCAGCTGCACCGTGCCTTTGGGGATCCTCGGGCGACCTGAGGGCTTCGGGTAGCTCCACTTGCGCCGCACCAGCTCACGATGCCAACGGCGCAGGGTGTTGGGCTGGACGAAGAACCTTCCTCGGCGGCGATGATCAAGGAAGCGGCTCAGCCCGGCGAGGATGGCTCGATCCGATGGCTGCAGAGCGGGGCGGGCCACTTGCCGACGGAGGACTGCGACTTCATGACGAAGCATGACGACTTCGATGGCCAGATCAGACTCTTCCCGCCGTTGCAGGCGGAAGATCTGCATGGTCCGGAGGAAGGCGAGATAGAGGAACGAGAGGGCCACAGACCATTCTCGCCGTCCCGTCTACCGCGGAGAAAGTCCCAGATCAGAGACCCCGGATGAGGTTTTTGGCACCCACAGGGTCATCGATCGGATCGAGGGGTGGGAACAAGAGTCCCGCAATGGCCCGGGTGGGAGGCCCCGTACCTTCACGATGCTCGCCATGCTCACCGGGTTCGTCATCGTGACCCGCATGGGCGAGGCAGTCCATCTCTCGAACGTCCGCGACGTGCTGTTCCGCTGTATCTCCTCTGAGATGCGCGCCGAACTCGGGGTGCCCGACCCCCCGTCCGCTCGGGACACCAAGGGATGGAAGAGGACCTACCGCAACGTGCGGACCCGGTTCCACGGGCTCCTGGATCTGATGGATCACTCCGATCGGCCCAAGGACCGTCGGCTCGACGACGACGTCTTCGCAGCCCTGCTCGAGCAGCGCTCGGCTCTGCGCTCCGACGCCGACCGCCAGGAGGCCTACGACCGCCTGCACTGGTTCGTGAACCAACTGCTGGAAGCGAGCTTCCTCATGCTGCCCCGTCGCTACCGGCGTCGATGGAATGGCTCGGTCTCCGTGGATGCCACGGTGATCCCGGCCTTTGCCCGGGCGGAACGTCGAGGTCCTGGCAAGCAGTGGCAAGACCGGCCAGTGCTCCGCCATTCGAGCGATCCGGACTGCGGCTACTACGTACGAGGTCCCGACGACCGGGACGACGAGGGAGGACCCAAGCATCTGAGCAAGGCCATCTGGGGCTACGAGGCCTCCCTCGTCGCGTGCGGTCACGTGGAGGCCATGGGTGAGGCACCCCTTCCGGTGCTGGTGGTGGCGATGCCGCCGTTGCACGTGCCGGGCCGCGAGCCTGGCAAGAACGCAGTCCGGGGCCTGAACAGCCTCGCAGATCGTGGCCATCCTGTTGGGCGTCTGGCCGCCGACAACAACTACTCCGCCGCCAAGCCCGTGGACTTCCAGTTGCCGGCCCGGGCGTTGGGCTATGACCTGGTGCTCACCTACCGCGACGACCAGCTCGGGGTCCAGGCCCAGTCGCAGGGCTTCCTCCTCGTCGAAGGCCGCTGGTACTGCCCGGCCATGCCGAAGAGCCTCATCGACGCGACCTCAGGCCTCCGTGCCCGCCGGATCGACGACGAGACCTACGAGAAGCGGATCGAGGCCCGCCTTGCCCATGAAGCCCGCCCCAACGGCAATCCCGACCCCGAGGGCCATCAGCGACTTCTCTGCCCGGCCGCCCAGGGATCTCCCACAGCCCGCTGCGTGCTCAAGCCGAAGACCGATGTCGTTGACCCGAAGGTCCAGAGGGTGCGGATCAGGCCCACCGGTGAACTCAGAAACCAGCCACCGGCTTGCTGCAGGCAGGAGACTGTCACTGTCCCCCCGGTGGCCGGTGCCAAGTTCTACCAGTTCATCCCGCTCGGGACCCCGGAGCACCGCAAGGTCTATGCGACCCTGCGGAACGCCGTGGAGGGCATGAACGGCTTCCTGAAGGACAGCGCCTTCGAGGGAATGGGGGACCCGCAGCGCCGACGCGTACGGGGCGTTGCGGCTCAGAGCGTCCTCGTCGCCTTCCAGATCCTGGCCGGGAACTTGCGGAAGATCGACACCTTCCTGGAGAAGATGTCGAAGACCGAGACCGATGGGGCTGAGGAACGCCGAACACGTCGTCGGCGTCGCACCACGGATCCCGTCCAGAAGTGGCTGGACGGGACCGGCTCGGCAGCGACGGGTGGTCGAGCACCGCCCTGGCGGGTAGCTCTCCGTCGGCCTCAGAAGGACCCCTGTTGGTCCCGACGCGCCCGGAAACCGCAAACCGGGTCGCTTCCCGTCACTCTCGACAAACCCGCCGCTGACTGACGGCCGAGCGGACGCCTGGCGGTGGCGATCCGGTTCCAATTCATCGTAGGGACCCCTCTCGCCTCCCAATAATGTCGTCACGAACGGCCCAATAATGTCGACACCCCATGGTGGGCTACCGACAAATCCCCATCACCCAGGGGTGACGCGGGAGCCTGCCGACCCATTTCACACGCTATTGGTCTCGACTTCACATATTGTTATCCGCACAACTAAATATGCAAAATCCCTGATCAATGGTGCCGGATGACACGGTTGGCACCCACAGGATCCTGGTGAAGGCGAGGTAGAGAAACGACAGAGCCATGGCCCAGTCTCAAGCCTCATGGCCGAATCGCGAACGTCCTGATCAGGGTGCCCGGATTGCATTCTCGGCACCCACAGGGTCAAGCGATGACCCAGGGCCACGACCCACGGCCGCGGGGTCAGACCAGGCTCACGCTGTGCTCGAGCGAAGCGATGCGATCGGTGAGTACATCCGCTGCCTGGTCGAACGTGATGACAGCCTCCGGGCCGGCCGGATCGGGCACGGACCAGTGCAGCTCCCGCATGCCTCCCCGCTCGGCCAGGGCATCGTGGGCCCGATCGCAGACGCTGATCACCAGGTCATCTTGAGAGAGCTCAGGCAAAGGCTTCGGACACGCGCCGGTCAGGTCAATCCCTCGTCGAGCGGCCACCTCCAGTGCTCCCGGTTGTAGTTCCGTTGCTGGAGCGATTCCGGCGCTGGTCGCCGGCACCGAGTGGCGCTGGTTCCAGATGGCCTCGGCCAGTTGGGAGCGGGCCGAGTTCTCGGTGCACACGAAGATGATCCTCTGGGCCCGGAGGCCACCTCCCCATCGCAGCCCGGAAAGCGTGGAGGGCACGAGTTGGACGTACCGCTTCCTGCGGTCACCTTCTGATGCCACTCGAACGATGACGCCGAGGTCCTCCAGCACTCCCAGGTGGTGGGCCATGAGGTTGCTTCCCAAGCCCAGCATGTCTGCCAGCTCGGATGGCGATCGATCGGAGAGGTGGAGGGCATCGACGACGGCCAGACGGTGAGGATCACCCAGCGCGGCGTGCAGACGTGCTCGAGCTGCTAGATCAAGAACCATTGACTCAATAGTAGTTGAGTCCTAGAGTGGAAGCAATCCAGGGGGAGGTCATGCCATGCGAGATCCAACAGTGGTGTCGGAATCCGAGCGAGGGGGCCTGCACCGGGCCGCCATCGATCTGCACGACCACTATGCAGGCGTGTTCGGCCTTGAGACGATCGAACAGCTGCTGGTGTCGACCGCCGAGGACATGGCCGCTTGCTCCACCGTCTACAACCAGTTCCGTCTGGTTCTCTTCGAGCGAATGGCCGGAGAGCGACTCCAGGCACTGGCGAAGTCGCAGGGAACGATCGGCCAGGGTTTGCCCGGTGTGCTGTTCCTCTGCGTCCACAACGCGGGGCGCTCCCAGATGGCCTTGGGCTGGTTCGCCAAGCTCGCCGGTTCGCGTGCGTTCGCCTGGTCAGGTGGCTCGGAGCCGACCGACTCGCTCAATCCGACGGCGGTCGCGTCCATGGCGGAGATCGGCATCGACATCTCCTCGGGGTACTCCAAGCCGTGGACCGCAGAGGTCCTCGATGCGGCAGACGTGGTGATCACCATGGGATGTGGAGACGCCTGCCCGCTCTACCCGGGGAAGAAGTACGAGGACTGGGACGTGGACGACCCGACGGACAGGACGCTGGAGGAGGTGCGAGCAATCCGCGACCAGATCGGTCTGCGAGTCCTCGACCTACTGGGTGAGCTCGAGATCGCCCCCGACTTGAGCGGTCTGGAGAACTGGACGTCCCGCCGAAGGGTGACGTCCTGATCAGGCGGGTGGCCGCACCACAATCACGGTCGGCAATCGACACCGCATGTCATCCCGAACTGTCGTGGGGCCCTCAGGAATCGATGGCAGCGCGAAGCTCAGAAAGGCTGAAGGGCGCCAGAATCCCAATTGGACCCCTGGACTGGCACTTCTTGTAAGGGCTCGGC
>JBKQRT010000365.1:0-4032 GCA_052143895.1 Acidimicrobiales bacterium
CCTCGTCTACGCACAGCTCAAGTAGCTGCCGAATCTTGACAGCTGATGCCCACACCCACATGCGGGAGCGGTACTCCGTAATCGCGGCTTGCACTGAAAGCAACATTGCACTGCCGTAGGTGGTCATGTCCTGCTGCTCTTCGTGCCTCAGCAACTCTTTGTTCACCCATCGGACGAATCGCCACTGCCTGAACAGAGTCCACATCTGGCAGAGCGTAGGTTTCAGCGTCATCCCTGTCCCCTGGGGCGCCTGGCACCGATGCGGCCCCCTCACCGGGCCTCTCACATCTTGTGGTTGGTCCGGTTAAATGGAGAGCCCGATGAGTCGTAATGGCCTTGGCGTCCACCCATGAAGAATGAAGTGGGGACGATGCCTGACGGTGAGTTGTCCCTACCTTGAGCCGGTGCGTGTCACCGAAGCCCGGCGACGAGGGGCGTGTCGGCGTGATCCGTCTCAGCCTGCTCGGTTGCCTTCGGCCGCATCGCGGCCTGGTAGACCGCTGCAGTTTCGGGGCTCGGTGACGCTCCAGGGGACAGATCGGACAGCATCCGGCGAAGTTCATCCCACTCCCTCTGTGCCCACCCCAGGTTGCCCGCCGCTCCGGCCAGCGTGATGGCCGACCGGTACAGCTCCTCGGCGTAGGGTGCGAGGGCTCGAGCCTGGTTGATGCCGTGGCGGGCAGCATCGAGGTCGCCCTCGGTGTCAACCGTGAGTCTGGCGAGGTTGCAGGCGGTCTCGACAGCGGCTCTCTCGGCTATAGCGGCATAGTGGATCCACCAGCTCCAAGCGTGGGCGATGGGCGACCCAGGTGTCACCTCAATTAGGTCGAGTGCCGCGATGTAGAGGTCGATGGCATCGCTGGGATCGGCGGTTGACGCGGCAGTCACGGCTTCGCACAGGCGGGTCAGATCACTCGTCACCCGACGGGTGAGAGCGAGGATTCCCCTTGAGCTTGCCTCTGGCAGAAACGGCTCTCCATCTGAGTCGGCACCGAGCATCTTGCGGGCCTTGTAGGCCAAATTCGAGATGTTCTCTGTGCTTGATCCCGAACCGTAGATCGCAGTCCGGGCATCTTCTTTGGTGAGGCCACCGCTCAAGACAAGAAGAGCAATCAGCTCGAAGGGGCGGCCATTCCAGTTGATTTCCTTCTCATCGCCACGGAGGATCGTGGCCGCGTTCGTCAATACCCGCAATTCGAGCTCGGGTTCAATCGCACTGACTGGGACCTCAGGGTCGAGCCACAGCGGTAGCGTCCGGTTGTCACGATCGACATTTCCTCCAAGCACCATCTGGTGTTCGGGGACCTTCGTGCTCGGTGGGGTCTCAGCCGTGGTCAGTGCCTCAGCGATTCCGGCGTGCGCCTCCGGGGTGAGTCGACATGCCCGGAGACGCAGTTGTGTCGGGGCGATCTCGACCGTGCCATCTCCGAGGCAGATCACAGCGAGGTCGCTCCCCGCCACGTCTTCGGTGGTGAGAATGCCAATGGCGCCAAGAACCTCGGGGGTGAGGTCAGTGGGCGCCCCGACGTAGAGCACGCGGTCGCGGTGCACACTCGGGCCATGTGGGTCCACAGGGGCTGCAGTGGTCGCTTCGTTCGGATCACTTGTCACCGTGACGTGTTCGGACCACGACCAGTTGCCCGCGGTCGTGGCCATGGCGGCGAGCACCGCTGTAGCACCGGGACCGGTGATTGGGAGAACAGTGCCGGGTTCGACCGGTGCGAGGTAGGTCTGGCCATCCTCGTCTTCACCTACAGGCACGAGGGCAGAGAACCAGGCGGCGGAGTGGCTGGCACCGGAAAGGGCGTCAAGGTCGGCTGTAGGCGGCAGAGTCCAGGCCCATCCGTCCTCTGCGACCTCGAAGGCGCCGGGGGCGACCCCGGCCGCCTCGGCCAGTATCAGATCGACGCCACCTGCACCCACCCGGACCAGGCGGATGGGTGGTACCACGCCGGGATGATCGTCCGACAGCTCGGTCAGGTGGCGCATGGCGAGATCGAGCCAGTCAACGGCCGGTGTCTCGATCAGTGCCGCCAGGGCCGACTCGAGGTCGCGGATCGGAGCCGAAGAGGCCGCGATCATCTCTCCGGGACGCAGCGTGCGACGGGCCATACGACGCCGGTGTCGCAGCGAGCGGGCGATCACCGCCGCCGCGAGCACGCCGAGGCCGCCGATGGCGACGGCGGGTAGTTCGGGGTCGCCGCCTTGCTCACCACGGTGTCGTTGTGCTTGCGAGATAGGCGGTGGGGCAGGGACGGGCTCACGCGTGTTCGGCCCGGTGCTGGCCGGATCGCCGGGTTGAGTCGTCACTGGTGGTTGTTGAGCTGTTGCGGATTCCGGCGCTGAATGTGGCGCGAAGGAGGGAGCGGAGTTTCCGCCCACGGCAGCTGACGGAGAGGGAACCACCGGTACCGGCGCTGGGGCAGCGGTCGTCGGAGGAACCACGTTTTGGGCCGGAGCCTCCTCCTCCTCCTCCTCCGGCGATGCGATCGCCGGGATGGTGAGCTTCCAACCGGGATAGATGAGGGATGGGTCCGACAGCACTGCACCATCGGGTTGATCCACACCGACGTTGGCGGCGTAGATGGCTTGCCACTCCTCACCGTCGCCGTAGTAGGTCACCGCGATGCTCCACAAGTTTTCCCCAGGCTCGACCGTGTGGATGAGGGCGCTCGGTTCCGTGACGGGAGCGTCGGCGGGACTCGTACTGGCGTCCGGCTCTGCAACCGGCGCCGCAGTAGAAGTCGCGACGTCCGGAATGACGAGCTTCCATCCGGGATAGATCCAATTGGTGGAATCCAACGCTCGCCCGTCGGCCTGGCGGACGCCGACGTTGGCGGCGTAAATGGCCCGCCACGCCTCGCCGTTTCCGTACTCGGTGAGCGCGATGTCGTAGAGGCTGTCTCCGGGTTGGACCGTGTAGATGAGCACTGCGGGGCGAGAGGTGGCTGTGGCGCCGCCGGGATTTTGGGAGGTGTCGACCACAGCCGTCATGGCCGGCATCGAGGTGACCTTCGAAGAAGCGGACGTTCCGCGGATCGACGCTAGGACGATCACCGCCGTGACCAGGGCCGCCAGCGAGGTCCTTCCCGCTGCTCGCCGCCACGTCCCTCGCCGTCGGAACCGGATGACATCGACGGTTGCGGTGGCGAGGGAGAAGGCGAAGTACCCCCAGGCCAGCCAGGCCACCGTGGCGAGTGCCTTGGGCCAGAAGGCGTCGGGGATCTGTGATCCGGCCGCCGAATGTAGTTGGGCAAGTGTCGGGAGGTGGTGGGGCAGGGGCCAACCGACGATGGTGACGAGAAGGAGCGGGATGCCGATGAGCCCGATGGCGATCACGGACAGCGCGCCGAGTCCCTCTGCGATCTCGGCCCTGGTGGGGCGGGTGGTCGTGGCCATGCCTGATCCTCTCCTTGCTAGCTGACGCCGGCGACGTTCGTGGCCTGCTCGGTGACATCGATGTGCATGCTGGTGATGCCGATGATCGAGAGGAGCTGGGTGGTCTGGTCATAGGAGATGTGGGCGTAGACCGTGTTGCCGATCACCCATGCCGTACCGGGGTGACCGGCCGCGGTCATGGCGTTCTCAGCGGCACGGACGGCCTGGGCGGGGTCGATCCCGAGCGTGGCGGCATGGAGTTGGTTCGGGTCCAGAGCCCCCGCACCGGCCCTGGCGGCCTGGGCGGCTTCGGTGGCCGCGGCATCTTTGGCGTTCAGATAGCTACCGCCGTCGACCACGAGTCCGGCGAGGGCGAGGAACATGGTCATGAAGATCAGCGTCATGACGAGGAACTGGCCGCGTTCGTCGTGGCGTCGAGAACGAAGGATTCTTGTGATGGAGCGGAGCATGCTCACGACAGGCCGCCCATGCTTCGAGCAGAGCCAGAAGTTCCTGCGGAAGCGCTGAACCCGTTGGTGACCGAGTAGGGATCGATGGGCGCGGTGGCGGTGGCGCTGAACGTCTTGGTTCCCGGGAGTCCGGGGGCGGTGACGTCAGAGAGCTGGGTGACACAGGTGACCGTGACCGTCACCG
>JBKQRT010000366.1:0-4131 GCA_052143895.1 Acidimicrobiales bacterium
GCGCACCGGAGGCTGTGGTAGATGGACGACGACCCGGTGAGCAGCGCGTACTCCTCGAGCATGCCCGAGGGGTCGAGCGACCAGTGGATGGCCCCGTCGAGCCGCTGCCAGCGCAGCACGAAGTCGACCCCGGCCTGCACCGCCGGCCACAGGTGCTCGAGGCGGTCGAGGTCGCCGGTCGAGACGAAGCGGTGCCAGGCGCCGGTGGCCAGGTAGGCGCAGACGTTGGTGTCGAGGCGGGCATCCTTGACGCCGGTGGCCAGGTAGTAGTTGAACCAGCTGCCGTCGGGGAGCTGGGTGTCGACGAGCCACTGGTAGGCCCGGTCGGCCTCGTCGTCCATGCCGGCCACGGTGAGGGCCATGGCCGCCTCCACGTGGTTCCACGGGTCGCAGTGCCCGTCGGGGAACCATTCGATCATGCCGTCGGGGCGCTGCAGCGCCACGATGGACCGGGCGGTGTCCATCACTTGGGCCGCCGACATCACGCCCGGCACCTCGGGAATCGATCTCATGCGAATACCTCCTCGGCCGTTGCCGGCGCGGGTTCGGAAGCGGGCCCGGCCGGCTTTTCGAGGTAGACCACCAGGCTCTTCCCGACCAGCGGGTTGAGGACCCGGTCGGCATAGCGGGTGACCTTCGGCGCCTTCTCGATGTCCCACACCAGCAGGCGGTGGTAGCCGGCGACCGCCGGGTGACGGTCGTTGGTGGGCCCGACCAGGCACCGGAGCCACCAATAGGGGGCGTGCAGACCGTGGGCGTGGTGGCGGCCCATGGCCCGGAGGCCGGTGCCTTGGAGCCGGTCGACCAGCTGGCGTTGGCGGTAGATGCGGACGTGGCCGCCGGGCACGTTGTGGTACTCGTCGGACAGTGCCCAGTTGACGAACTCGGGACCGCACCGGGGAACGGTCACCGCCATCGTCCCGCCCGGTCGGAGCACCCGGGTCAGCTCGGCCATGGCCGTCTCGTCGTCAGGGATGTGCTCGAGGACCTCGGAGGCAATGACCCGGTCGAACGATCCGTCGGCGAACGGGAGCGCCAGGGCGTCCCCCTGGACGGCGCCGAAGCGGGCCCGATCGGCGTCGAGCTCGCCTGCCACGACCATGGCTCCGAAGGTGTCCTGCACCTTGCGGACCTCGTCGGCGCTGGCGTCGAAGGACACCGCCTCGGCCCCCAGGCGGGCGGCCTGGAAGGAGTGGCGGCCGAAGCCACATCCGAGATCGAGGAGGCGGTCCCCGGTCCGCACGCCGAGCCTGGCGTAGTCGACGGTCAGCATGGCCGGTTCTTCATGACGAACGCTCCGTGAGGTCTGGATCGGGATGGCGGGCGGACCGGCCCGAGGTGGCGCCCGTCCCGGGTGTGCCCGGATCGGCCATGAGGGCCCGGTACTGGTCGGCGGTGCCGGCCGCCGTCACCTGCCAGGTGAACCGGCCGAGCACCCGCTCGCGTCCGGCTGCCCCGAGCCGCCGTCGCAGGTCGTCGTCGTCGAGCAGTCGGCCGATGGCGCCGGCCAGCGCCCCCGGGTCGTCCGGTGGCACCAGCAGGCCGGTCACGCCGTCGGTGCCCACCACCTCAGGCAGCGCCCCGCCGGTGGTCGCCACCAGCGCCACGCCGCAGGCCATGGCCTCGATGGCCGGGAGGGAGAACCCTTCGTACAGGGAGGGCACCACGGCCACCTGGGCCTGGGCGTAGTTGCGGGCCAGCTCGTCGTCGCTGATCCCGGTCACGCACCGGACCACCGGGGCCAGATCGAGACGCTCGATGGCCCGGGCCACCCGACCGTCGGGCCGCGGGTTGCCGATCACCACCAGCTCGATCTCGCGTTCGGTGCGCAGCTTGGCCACCGCCTCGAGCAGCGGCACCAGTCCCTTCATCGGGACGTCGGACGACGAGGTGACCATGATCCGTCCCGGCACCGGGACGACGTCGGGGCGGGGCCGGAACGTGGTGTGGTCCACGCCGACCGGCACCACCGTCATGCGGGCCGGGTCGACCTGCATCTGCGCGGCGATGTCCGTCTTCGACGACTCGGACACGGTGACCACCCGGGGCAGGGCACGGGCCACCTTGACCTGCATGCGCAGGAAGCCGAACCATCGGCGCTGGGTGAACTGCTGCCAGGGGTTGGTGGCGTGGCTGAGGGCCAGCTGCCGGTCGACGGTGATCGGATGGTGCAGGGTGGTGAGCAGCGGCCACCCGTCCTCGATCATGCCGAGGATGCCGTTGCCGAGGCACTGGTTGTCGTGCACGAGGTCGAACTCGCCGCGTCGGGCGGCCAGGAGGCGTCGGGCCCGGAGGCTGAACGTCCAGGGCTCGGGGAAACCCGCCGTGCACATGACCCCGAACTCCAGGGCGGCGATGGGCGTCGAGTAGGAGTTGCGGAACTCGCGCAATCTGGGCACCCGGAACGGGTCTGGGTCCCGGTAGAGGTCGAGGCTCGGGACCGGGGTGAAGCCGACGCCCTCGTCCGGCTCGGGCCAGGGCTGGCCGGCGAACACCTCGACCGAGTGGCCCAGGGCGACCAGTTCGCGACTCAGGTGGCGGGTGTAGACACCCTGGCCGCCACAGCGCGGATTGCCTCGGTAGACGAGGAAGGCGATCCGCAGCCCACCGGGGGCCGGCGGCCGGGGAACGATCCGTTCGGGCACCGGGGGCGGGGTGGCGGGACCCTTGATCTTGTTGCGCTTGAGCCCGAAGCTAGGCATGAATTACCGATGCGAGCGGGCACATAGAAGTCAAATACTCCCCCGGCCAGGTACTTCGGCGCAAACCGGGGGTCAGACGAGGGCCGCACGGGCCCCGCTGACTGGCGTCCACCTACTTGTGGAGCCCGAGCTCGATGGCCTTGACCAGAAGCATCAGTACCGCCACCACCAGGTAGCAGCGCAGGAGGTACATGCCGATCAGGCGCCCGCGCGACCAGGTCGGGCGCTGCAGCAGGTTGAGCGCCGGCATCCGCCAGGTGGCCCGCTTGGCCATGGGCACCACCGGTTCCGGCGGCTTCCGTAGCAGCGACCGGGCGTAGAAGGCCCCGGCGATCACGAAGACGACGACGAGCACCCCGGCCAGCGTCACCGCCAGCTCGTTGACGTTGATCTGGGTGAAGAGGGTCGTCGCCATCAGGACGAGGGACAACATGAGCAGGATGGAGACGATGACCGTGGCCACCACGTTGAGCCACGGCCGGTTGACCCACGGCCCGAGCACCTCCTTGTCGTTGCACAGCATCAACAGGAACACCGTGGCGCTGGGCAACAGCACGCCGGCCAGTGCCTGGACGCCGGTGGTGATGAGGCCGAGCGGCGCGCCGGGGATGATGACGATGCCGGCGGCCAGCACGACCATGGCGGTGAAGACGCCGTAGAAGAACTTGGCGTCCCGCCAGCTGCGGTGGAGCGAGTGGTGGGCGCCGAACACGTCGCCGAACGCGTACGACGTGGCCAGGGTGACCGAGGCGGCCCCGATGATCGAGGCGTTGAGCAGGATGATGGCGAAGATGGCACCCGAGGCGTGTCCGACGTAGTGGTCGAGGCCACGGGCCACGCCACCGGCATTGGTGAAGTGGCCGAACAGGGGCGTGCCGGTGAAGGCGGCGGCGGTGATGGCCATGATCAACGAGGCGGCGAACACGGTGATGAGCGAGCCGACGACCGTGTCGGCCCGCTCGTAGTTGATCCAGCGGGGGGTGATCCGCTTGTCCACGATGTTCGACTGCTGGAAGAAGAGCTGCCACGGGGCCACCGTGGTCCCGACGATGGCGATGATGAGGAGGACCGAGGTCGAGGTGAACCCGCCCTTCACCCCCGGCTCGACGAAGCCGCGGAACATGGGGCCGGCCGTCGGGTGGCTGAAGACGGCCAGGGGGATGACCAGGAAGTTGACCGCGATGAACACGAACATGAACCGCTCCCAGCTCCGGAAGCTGCCCGTAGCGGTCATGGCCACGAGCGCGGCGGCGGCGAGGGGCACGGAGACGTACTCGGTCACGCCGAAGTACTGGAGGGCGAGGCCCACGCCGATGAACTCGGTGGCGATGGTCAGGAAATTGAGGATGAACAGGTCGCCCACGGAGAACGCCCCCCAGAACCGCCCGAACCGCTCGTTGATCAGCCGGGCGTGGCCGACACCGGTCAC
>JBKQRT010000367.1:0-3650 GCA_052143895.1 Acidimicrobiales bacterium
CGCTCGGGTGATCGGCGTCGGGGCAGGTGACCGGTGGTAACGTCCACAGCCACGGGCCGTTGGCGCAGTTGGTAGCGCACTTGCATGACACGCAAGGGGTCGTGGGTTCAAGTCCCGCACGGCCCACTGTTGTTGACCAGGGGTGTTGATCCCGACCAGTTGTTGCTGCAGCCTCCTCAAGTCTGATTGACGACCAACTTGACGACCATGGCTCCGATCCGCGGAAGCCGTCGATGGCCATGCAACCTCGAAAATCGTCGACAATCGGCCGTTTGCCCTAGCCGGTTCGGACACCACGGCAGAGCCACTACTCAGTTAGTCAGGATTCCAAAACGATCGTCACATCCTGGGCGTATGGTTCTGCTTCGACGAAGTATGAGCCACGCTGTTGCGGAGGAAGGCCACTAACCGATGACGCTCCAGTCAGTGACCCAGACGTGCACTCCTAGGAAAGACGTGCTCGAAGGTCAACTTTCTGACCTCATGTTCGCTGCCAACCTCGACAAGATTGTCCGGGAGCCCGAGTCCTACCCCGTCTACGGGGACCCCGAGCAGTTCTTCGCCATCACCCACCCGACAGTCGGGTTGAAACGCCTCCTGAGGGGAACCTTCGGCCGCCTTAACGGTGCCAAGGTCGAGGGTTCCGAGCACGCCGTCATCCGTTCCCAGACCACCTTCGGTGGCGGGAAGACTCACGGCCTCATCGCGGTGTACCACATCGCCAAAGGGGCACGACCCTCCACCCTCTCGGAGTTCCTCGAGCCTGATCTCGTGCCCGGTGACTGCCAGGTGGCTGCCGTCGTTGGTGACGCCCTCGACCCGGTTGCCGGTATCGACACGACCGGGGAGAGGACCTTCACGTTGTGGGGAGAAGTCGCCGCACAACTAGGTCGGTTCGACATCATGCGTGGCAACGATCAGGAACGGACGGCTCCCGGTTCGGGAACGTGGGCTGACGTCGTAGGCGCCAAGCCCACCGTGATCATCATCGACGAAATCGCGGGGCACCTGCGCCAACTCACATCATCTGGAAGCGAGGACGTTCGACGCCAAGCGGCAGCCGTACCAGCAGCGCTCAAGTCGCTCTTCGAGCTTGCCTCCTCCATTCCCAACCTCGTTGTGATCGTCACCCTGGCTACCCACTCCGATGCCTACGGCAAGGAAACCAACGACATCGAGGACCTCCTGAACGAGACGGAGGGTGCATTCCAGGACGCGATGGTCGACGCCAAATCTGTCCTGGCCCGAACCGAGTCGGTCATCAAGCCCGCCGAGGACACCGAGATCGCGCAGATTCTCAAGACGGTCGGAAGGCCCAGCACGAAGTCGACGACCGGCGTGACCACCGCCTCCCAGTCCGGCCGGAAGCCGAGGCCCTGCTCGCGGACCACCTCACCCTGCCCCGGCCCCTCGAATGTGAGGCAGTTGATGCCACGGGCGGTAGCGGCCATCGCGTTGGCACGGAGCTCCTCCTGGGTGCCGTCATACCCGGTGTGCACGATAAGCGTGGGAGCCCTCGCGCCGGCGTCGTCTGCACGGTAGAAGTAGCCGGGAAGCGACGTGTCCTCGTATGGGATGGCTACACGCTCGACGCCCAGGGGAGTCAGGCCAAGCGCCTGCTCGAAGCAGGCCCGCGCGCTGCGGGAGAGGTCGAGGATGCGAGGGTCGCTCGGGTCGCCGTGCAAGTAGAACTCGGCGGCGCGGTAGTAGTTGGAAGCCCGGAAATAGGCCTCCCGGGCGCTGACCGTATGGTCGCCTTCCTGACTTGTCTCGGCAATCTCCTTCACTCGCTGAGCGGTCTTCAGCCATTCGGCGGTCCAACTCTCGAAGTCGCCCTCGCGGATGCGGTTCGCGGTCGACAAGACCTCGCCAGCCTCAGCGTCACCCGAGGCCGCCGAGCCGAGCAACCGGAGTATCTGGAAGTCGAACTGGGCATCATTGAAGATGACGTGCATCGCCGCCCCACCTCTCTGGGAAACTTACCGACCTGACCCGCCCATCCTCACATGCCGCCCGAAACCGCGACAGTGCCGTTATTCACAAGAGCCCGGCACCATTAGGGCTCACCGCTGAGTTGATTGCGCAATCACCGTCGGATGCAGGGTGTAGTTCCAGTCGCCGTGCCACTCGTGTCGTGTGAGTGGGAGTGCCTCCAGCTCCTTGTCGGTGACGACGACGCCCTTCGGATAGAAGTCGGTGTCGAGTTCGGCACGGATGGTGAGGCCGGTCTCGGTGGTCGTGGCCGAGATGAGTTCCACGATCGTGCGGTAGGAGGTGAGCGGACGCCCCCGCCAGTTCATCGAGATGAAGCTGAACATGCGGTGTTCGATCTTGTTCCACTTGGAGGTCCCCGGCGGGTAGTGGATGACGGTGATCTCGAGGCCGGTGTCGGCAGCGAGCTTGGCCAGTTCGACCTTCCAGGCGCGGATCCGATAGCCGTTCGATCCCCCGGCATCCGCGGTGATGAGCAGCTTGGTGGCCTCGGGGAAGCGGACCTGTCCCATCTCTGTCCACCAACTGCGGATGCTCGCAACGGCGAAGGCCGAGGTGTCGGCCACGTCACCGACCGAGACCCACCCTTCGTTGTTGATGACGTCGTAGACGCCGTAAGGAATGGCCTTGCCACTCTCGGGATCGATGAAGTCGTGGTCGAGGACCGCCACCGGCCGCCCGGCCGGTTGGTACTCGACACCGCCGTTGGCGTACTCGCCCACCAGTTCCTTCTTCTTCGTGTCCACACTGATCACCGGCTGGTTGTCGTCGATGAAGGAGGTCGCCATGGCGTTCAGGTACTCGAACTGGCCATTGCGGTCGGGGTGTCTCGTCAGCTCCTTGGACTTCGACGGTGCCTGCAGCGAGTATCCGAGTCGCTTGAGCAGCCGGCCGACGGTGTCGTCGGACACGGTGAACCCCTGGCGGGCGAGGTCCTTGGCCAGGTTGGCGGTCGACTTGGACGTCCAACGCAGGAGTGACATCGGGTTGCCACGGGTCTCGGGGTGGACCAGTTCGTCGAGAGCGGCGAGCAGCTCGGGCTGGGTCTCGGTGATCGGCCGCCCCGGCCCCAGGAGCACGGACCGGGTCCGACAGCTCGATGCCTGCCTCCACCTCGGCCACCGCTTTGATCACCGTGTTGCGACTCAGGCCGGCCGCCTCGGCCACCATCGACTTCGTGCCTGGACCGCACATCCCGACAGCCGCACCAACCACCATCCGGCGCTGGCGCTCGTTCAGGTGGGGAAGGACCACCTCGAAGAATCGCGCGAGTGCATCAGAGCCGACCTCCACAGCACCAGCGTACCTCGCGCGTGTTATTCAGCGGGGGACTCTTGGTGGACAAGGCCATCGGGCGCGTCCTCGAGGCGCTCGAACAGTCGGGCATGGCCGACGACACCATCGTCGTGTTCACGTCCGACCATGGTGACCTCCTCGGCGCCCATGGTGGCTTGATCCAGAAGTGGTGCAATGCATTCGACGAGGCCACCCGGGTGCCACTGCTCATCGCCGGTCCGGGCATCGAGCCCGGACGTGGCGGGGTCGACCTGCCGACCAGCCACGTCGACCTCATCCCGACGCTCCTCGGACTGGCCGGGATCGACTTGGAGAAGGCGGCCGCCGGCGTCACCGCCCACCATGATGAGGTCCAGCCCCTG
>JBKQRT010000368.1:0-5445 GCA_052143895.1 Acidimicrobiales bacterium
CTGCAGACCAGCCACGCGCCGGCCAGAAGGGCGACCGCCAGCAGCGACAGGTTGACCGCGTTTTGGCCTTTGTAGAGGATGGGCCGGGTGGGGATGATTTCCATGAGTTTGCCGGCGGCCATCAAACTGCCGGTGAACGTCAAGAAGCCCAAGATCACCTCGGCCACCAGGGCCCCGGTGCCGAAGGCCGTGATTTTTTCGTGATGTTGCGTCACCCACAGATAGTATTCCGACGCGCCGACCAACCCCGCGGCCAAGCCGCCGAAGGCGTGCGACAGCGCGGTTCGCTGCGGCACGGCGGTCAGCGGCACCATGGCCAGCGGCACGCCGAGCACAGGGCCCTGGTCTGACCCGCCGCCCGCCGCCCGCCGCCGATCGCCGGTGGCTCAGGCCGGATCGCCGTGGTCCGACTCGTTGCCCGCGTCGGCGTCGGTGGCCTCGAGATCGCGCAGGTAGCGGCGCCAGGCCGCCAGGTCCTCGTCGTGACCGCTGTCGTCTGGCCCTGTCGCCGCCTCGGCAGCGGCGCGGCGGGGGTGCCGATCGTGACCATGGAGCAGGCTCCACCACATGTAGATGGCGAACCCGCCGAACAGCGGCCACTCGAACACGTACATCCAGCTGAACGCGTTCCCGCTGAGGGCGCGGTAGAGCTCGAAGGCGAACGCCCCCACACACAGCGTGAGGCCGGCCGCCAGTGTCAGATGGAGGCGGACGGCGTCCCCGCCGGTCAGCCGGGTCGGTCCTGGGACCGTTCCACCGTCGGCCCCGTCGGCCCCGTCGGTTTGCCCGTCGGACCGGTCCGACGGCTTCGTCACCTGTGTCACCGCCTCCACCCTACCGAGCCGGGGCCGGCCCGTCCCGGCTGAACTGGGCCTCCCCCGTGGCCGGCGCAGAGCCAGCAATTCGATGGTGGACTTGCTACGGTGACCGCGGTACTAAGAGGTTCGTAAGAACCGGCCCCGTGCTCAAGGAAGGGCCCCGCGCTCGAGAAAGGGGGGACATGGCGGAAGAAGTGGCTCAACCCGAACCCGTGGGACGTACGTCGGATGACGGCGATGCGCCTGCCGACGACACCCGGGTCCGTCCCCTCGGGCTGCTGTTGACCATCGTGATCGCCGCTGCCCTCGTCATCGGCATCGGTGCGTTCTTCTGGTCGCAGACCTATACGTCGCCGTCGGGCACCGAGGTGGCCCAGACGGTCGGCTTGGCCGTGGTCAACGGGGTCGCGATCCCCCACGTGACCCTCCGCTTCCAGACCTATCCCGACTCGACGGGCAGCGTCAACGGGGTGCCCATCCACCCGAGCGGCAACCCGAGCTGGCCGGCCTACGGGCTGACCAACGAGTTCCAGGTCCCCGCCCACGCGCTGGTGACCGTGACCGTTCGCCAGTACGACTCGGGCGGGAGCCTCAACAACCCGTGGTTCGCTTCCGTGCGGGGCACAGTGGGCGGCGTCGCACTCGTCAACGGGAAGCGGGTGTCGTCGATCGATCCCAACAACGTCGGCCACACCTTCACCATCCGCGGCACGCCCGGCACCGACCCCGGGTTCTTCGTGAATGTTCCGCTGATGGCCGTCGGCGGCAACAACCAGGCCGACAACGGCCAGTACAACACGATCGTCTTCAGCTTCGTGTCCGGTAGCGCGGGGGTCTACGCCTGGAACTGCGAATACCCCTGCGGGTCCATGGTGCAGGGTTTCGGAGGGACGATGGGAGCGTACGGGTACATGTCGGGATTCATGCATGTCGTTTGAGGCCGAGGCAGACGACATCGAGCACGACATCTTCAGCGGCAAGCCGTTCTTCTCGCGGCCCAGCGGCAAGATCTTCATCATCTGGCTCGTCCTCACCCTCTTCGGCGTGCTCATCGGCTTCTACGCCCCGCACCACCTCCTGCCGTCCCTCGACGCCTCCACCGGGACCGACGTCTTCCGGACGATCGTGTTCTTCACCGTGCTCGCCGCACCGGTGGCGGCCTTCGTCTACGCCGTGGCCGTCTACAGCCTGGTCGCCTGGCGGTACAAGGGGGACCAGGACGAGCCACCACCGGACGGGCCGGCGGTGCGGGGCAACGGTCCGATGACCGTGCTCTGGTTGGTGGTGTCGACCCTGTTGGTGATCGTGCTGCTCGTCTGGGGACTGGCCGTGTGGAGTTCGCAACAGGTCACCCACCCCAACACCCTCCAGGTGAACGTGACCGGCCAGCAGTGGCTCTGGACCTTCTCCTATCCTGGGACCAACGTCCAGGCGCGATCCCTCGTGCTGCCTGTCAACCGTCCGGTCGAGTTCAACGTGACCTCGCTGGACGTGACCCACGGGTTCTGGCCGGTCAACCTGGGCAGCCAGGTCGACGCCAACCCCGGGGAGATCACCGTGCTCCGGACCACCCCCAACCGGCTCGGCAGCTTCGAGGTCCGGTGCAGCCAGCTCTGCGGTCTGTACCACGCGTTCATGTACGCGTCGGGGTCGGTGGTCACCCCGACGCAGTTCTCCCAGTGGCTCCAGTCGCAGGGCGCCGCCAAGACCACGGCCAACCAGACCGCCCGGGTGTCGACGTCGTGAGCATGCGGATGGCGTGCACCGGCCAAGCACGGGGACGCTGCAGCGAAAGGGAACCGACGTGACCACAGCCACAGCGCCGACGCTCCTCGAGGACACCCCCATCGGGCCGCGTGCCGGTGGGCTCTACCGCCACCAGAACTTCGTGACCGGCCTCGGGTTGGGGATCCTCCTCGGGTTCGTCGGATGGCTGGTCTCCCACGCGCTGGTCCAGGGCTCGAACTGGGGCACCGACATGGTGGTCACGGTCACCATGGTGGCCTGGGTCGTCGGGTTCAACGTGGGCATGGGGACGTTCAACGCCCCCATCCGGTGGGCGCTGGGTCACGACCAGAGCCATGACGACGAGCTCTACGCCGCCGGCGTCGGCCAAGGGGCCTCCCGCTACTGGAAGTTCTGCACCGACCACAAGGTGATCGGCACCCAGTACCTCGTGCTGGTGATGGTCCTCTTCGGTGTGGGCGGCACCCTGGCCATGATGATCAGGACCCAGCTGATCAGCGCGCACTCGAGCTTCCTCTCGCCCCAGACCTACAACTCCATCGTGACCATCCACGGGATGTGCATGATCATCGCCACCATCATCATGGTGACCGGCCCCTTCACCAACTTCGTCATGCCGATCATGATCGGTGCCAAGGACATGGCCTTCCCGCGGCTCAACGCCATGAGCTTCTGGGTGGTCGTGTCCGCCGTCCCCTGCCTGCTGGCCACGTTCTTCCTGGGCGGTGTCAACGCCGGGTGGACGACGTACGCGCCGTTGTCGGTGCAGGCCCCCCCCGCCATGGACGCCTTCGCCATCACCATCATCACCTTCGTCGCGTCGGTCACGGTGGCCGGGATCAACACCATCGTCACCATCATCACCATGCGGGCCAAGGGCATGACCATGGGCCGCCTTCCCATCTTCACCTGGGGGTCGATGATCGGCAGCGCCCTCGGCCTCTACGCCATGCCGGCCTTCCTGCTGGTCATGACCATGATGATCACCGACCGGGCCACGGGCACGTCGTTCTTCGTGGCCGCCCAGGGCGGCTCGGGCTGGCTCTACGAGAACATCTTCTGGATCATGGGGCACCCCGAGGTCTACGTGATCCTCCTCCCTCCGGTGGCGGCCCTGCTGGAGGTGGCGAGCACCTTCGCCCGCAAACCGGTGTTCGGCTACAAGGTCTCCATCGCCGCCTTCGTGGCCATCGCCGCGCTGTCCATCATGGTGTGGGCCCACCACATGTTCACCACGGGCTGGGCGCCGGACCTGGCCGGGCCGTTCATGCTGACCACCGAGCTGATCTCGATACCCACCGGCATCATCTTCCTGTGCGTCATCGGCACCATCTGGAAGGGCAGCATCTGGACCCGATTGCCGATGTACTTCGTGTACCTGTTCCTGTGGAACTTCATCATCGGCGGGGTCACCGGCATCTACCTGTCCGACGTCCCCGCCGACCAGTTCTTCCACGGCGACATGTTCGTCACTGCCCACTTCCACTACACCCTGCTCGGCGGTGCCATGATCGGGGCAACCGCCGCCCTCTGCTACTGGTTCCCGAAGATGTCCGGCCGGATGCTCAACGAGCGGATCGGCAAGGCCGCGTTCTGGATCATCACCATCGGCATCCAGATCACCTACTTCGGGATGTTCTGGGAGGGGTTCCAGGGGATGCCGCGTCGGGTGGCGTACTACGACCCGATCTTCCTCCACTCCAACCAGATGGCCACCGGCGGCGCCTACCTGCTCATGCTGGGATGGATCGTCTTCCTCTACGCCATGATCCACTCGATCCGCCACGGGAAGAAGGCACCGGCCAACCCGTGGCACTCGAAGACGCTCGAGTGGCACGTTCCCACGCCGGTGCCGTTGGAGAACTTCCTCGTCGAACCGGTCGTCACCTCCGACCCCTACACCTACGGCGAGCCCGAGCCCGAGCCCGGGCAGCCGGCGCAGCCCGAGCCGGAGCTCGTCCCGGCCGGCTCGTCCGAGTCGTCGGGCACCGGGGGTGAGGACTGATGGCCATCACCACCACCGAGCACGACGACGCCCACGGCGAGCCCCCACCGGCTGCCGGTGGCCACCACGAGACGCCGGAGCAGCGCGACCACAAGGAGCGCCTCGCCCTGTGGCTGTTCATCTCGGGCGACGCGCTGTTCCTGCTCCTCGAGCTCTTCTCCTGGTTCTACCTGCGGGCACTGAACACCGACGGTCTCTGGCGCGGATCGGCGTGCACCACGGCCAACCCGTGCACCGACGGGCTGGGCAACAACATCACCCGGGAGATCACCCGGGCCAACCCCTGGTACTCGGCGGGCGTGGCTGCCCTGGCGGTGGTCTCGGCCCTGTTGATCTGGACGGTCGAGCGGTCGGCCCGCGACCGCGAGCGGCGTGGCGTCACCAGTGGCGTGGCCGGGCTGGCGTTCCTCGCCCTGCTGGCCACGATCGCCTTTCAGATCTACCAGTTCCAGGTGCTGCCGTTCACCACCATCGACGGCGCCTACGCGTCGACCTACGAGTTCTTCATGGGATCGACCCTCGCCCACCTCGTCCTGTTGACCTTCATCGGGTTCGGGCTGTGGAACCGGGCACGTCAGGGGCGCTACGACAATGGGAACTACTACCGGGTGCGCATCATCAGGATCTTCGCCGTGTGGATCGCTATCACCGCCTGCGTCCTCACGTTGGTCAGCTCGCTGTTCGCCTGACCCATGGCTCTTCCCGCGGTGGCCCTGCCCCGCCGACTGTCCCTCGGGTCGAGGATCGCTGCCTACGTCGCGCTCACCAAGCCCCGGATCATCGAGCTCCTGCTCGTGACCACCCTGCCCACCATGATCGTGGCGGCCCGGGGCCTCCCGCCGGTCTGGCTGATGGCCGCCACCCTGCTCGGTGGGG
>JBKQRT010000369.1:0-3895 GCA_052143895.1 Acidimicrobiales bacterium
AGCTCGACATCTCGGATTGAACCAGCAAGGGTCTCAGATCATTGAGGGCTTGTTTAGAACGACCCACTCTTCGTTCAACATTGGCGTCGCTATCGCCCTACTCCTAGCCCTGGCCGGAACGATCGCCGTGGCCATTTCGATACAGGTGATCTACGAGAAGGCCTTCGGCCAACCGCACCATGGGGGGATGCGGAATCTGCTCCGCTGTACGGCCTGGGTCGTCTGCATCGCCGGGCTGCTGATTGCCGAAGGCGCCATCAGCAAACCGCTGCGTAGCGATGCCGGTCCCTTGGTGTTGACATTGGTGGACTTCGTAGGTTTCACGCTGTTCTTCTGGTGGGCGATGCACTTCCTCCTGGGGGGCCGAACCCTGGCGGCGACTTCGCCCTGCGGCGATCTCCACGGCCCTCTTCTGGATCGGACTGGGCGTCTTCTCGGCCTTCTACTTCTCCGGGACGATCATCTCCGACAACAAGCTATACGGAACGATCGGCGTGGTGTTCACCCTCATGACCTGGTTCATTGCCATCGGCGCCGTCATCACTCTGGGCGCCGTGGTAGGCGCCGTTTGGCAGAGGCGGAGAGGTCGTCCACCGGCACCGTTGCATTGAGCGGGACCCTGGTGAGCCGGGGTGGGATTCGTGCCCTGACCTCGGCTGGACGAGGCTGCCGGGATGAAGCGTCGACGTGCTCCATCCGTCATCGATCAGCCCTGTGGGTGCCGAAAACTCATCCACGTCACGCGACCAGGCGATATTCATGGATGAGTCCGCCGACTCGATCTGTGCGCAAGACGTGTGAAGGACTGCCTTTCCTGGAAGTTCTTGGAACAGGTGCCTTTGACTGAGGCGGCAACTGGCCCAGCGACCGGTGCGGGCGATGGCTGTTGTAGTGGTCGACGAACTCGTAGAGCACGGTTTCGAGATGACTCCGGTTGACGATGAGGGCCCGGTCCAGGCACTCCCGTCCGATGGTGCCAACGAAACGCTCGGCGAAGGCATTGGCACGAGGAGCACGGACTGGGGTGCGGATGACTCGGACACCCTCGGAACGAAAGACCTCATCGAAGCTTGACGTGAACTTGGCGTCACGGTCGCGGATGAGGAACTTCAACGATTGGGCCCGCTCGGCGAGTTCGAGAGAAAGGTTCCTCGCCTGCTGGAGGACCCAGGCTCCAGTTGGATGGGCCGTGACGCCGGTCACGAAGACTTTTCGGGTGTCGAGTTCGATGAAGAACAGGACGTAGAGCCGGCGTAGGAGCACGGTGCCGATGGTGAAGAAATCGCCCGCCAGCATCGTGGCTGCGTGGACCTTCAAGAACTCGCCCCAGGTCGGGCCTCTTCTCCCGGGCGATGGATCGAACCCGTGACGTCGCAGGATGTCCCAAACACTGGAGGGGGCGAGCAGGATTCCCATGGTCGACAGCTCTCCTTGGATGCGGCGATAGCCCCATGTCGGGTTCTCCCTGGCCAGCCGGAGGACGAGCTGCACCGTTCCTGGTGGAATCGTCGGCCGACCCGGTGGTCGGGGATAGGTCCATTTCTTGCGCACCAGGTCTCGGTGCCAGCGGAGCAAGGTGGCGGGCTGCACGAAGAAGCGACGGAGCTTCTTTCGAGAGGTCAGCCGTCCCAGGCCGGCCAGAAGCGCCCGGTCCGGTGGCCGCAGGGCCGGGCGCGCCACCTGGCGTCGCAGCACCGCCACCTCATGGCGGAGCATGACGACCTCGATGGCCAGATCGGCGTTGTCAGACCCTTTGAGGCGAAGGAGCTGCAGCGTGCGAACGAAGACGAGATAGAGAAACGAGAGGGCCACGGACCATTTTCGCGGTCAGACTCGTCAGGACGAAAGTCCCTGGCAGCGGCCGTGGATGAGATTTTCGGCACCCACAGGCACGGATGAGGTTCTTGGCACCCACACCGTCGGCTGATTGCCACCGGGGATCACACCCTTAATCCCTACCTCCTCGCGAGGCGCTGGCCCCGAAGAAGCTCTAGTCTCCTTGGAGTCATGACAGACACACTATGCTCGATCCAAGAAGGGAACCCTGCAGTGAACGCGCACGAAGGTTCGTTTGGGCCGCCGGGGGCGGCCCGCCCGATCGCAGTCGACGCCGAGTTCCCGTCTGGTCGTCCCATCGAGCTACCTGGACGCGGCACCTCGTACGTCCGCGACATCCCCGGACCACCCGGGGCACCGGCGGTCGTGCTCCTCCACGGTCTGATGGCCACCGCCGACCTGAACTGGATCAGCGCCTACGCCGAGCTTGCCCGGCACTTTCGGGTTATCGCGCTCGACGATCGCGGTCACGGTCGGGGCATTCAACCCCGGGGGCGCTTCCACCTGGAGGACTGCGCCGACGACGTAGCCGCTCTGGCCGATGCACTCGAGGTTCAGGACTTCGTGCCAGTTGGCTACTCGATGGGCGGCCCGATTGCCCAGCTGGTGTGGCGCCGACACCCCCACCGGGTCGCCGGTCTGGTCCTCTGCGCGACCGCCAGCAACTTCCATCCTCCGCGGGCGGTGTTCGCATTCGAGGCCATGACCGTGGCGAATCTCTTGGTGCGAATTACTCCGCCGGCCGTGCGATGGCACATCGCCGAACGGATGATCGCCCGACGGAACAGAACTTCCGAGTGGACGCAGTGGGCATGGAGCGAGTTCCGGCGTGGCGACATGGTCAAGCTCATTGAAGCCGCTCAAGCTCTGGTGCGCTACTCGGCTGACGACTGGATCGGTGACATTGACGTTCCCACCGCGGTCGTCATGACCACGACGGATCGATTGGTACCCCTGTCATCGCAGCAGAAGCTCGCCGCGAGCCTGCACGCTCGAGTGTTCGAGATCGACGGCGATCATCCCGTCGGGGTGCGCGAGCCGGAACGTTTCGTCCCCGTGCTCGTCGAGGCCTGCATGGACGTCTGCAGTCGCCTGTGAGCCGGTGCCAGGGCACGGACGCCGACTCGTGCCACACAGCGGCTGAGGACAAAGTCCGTGAGCTGGGTTCACGAGGCCTGGCCAGATGAGGCGTTCTCCCCTAAGTACGCCATCCGCACCGCGGGATTGGCTCTGATCTCGTCGGGGCGCCCGCTCGCGATCAGTGTTCCGGAGTCCAGGACATGGACGATGCTGCAGAGTCGCATCACCAAATCGACGTCATGTTCCACAACGAGCACCGCGATGTCCTGATCGCGCGCCACCGTTCGCAGTGTGCTCTCGAACCGACTGAGCTCAGCTGAGCCCAGCCCAGATGACGGCTCGTCAAGCAACAGAATAGTCGGCGAAGCCGCCAGAGCCCGACCGAGCTCCACCAGCCGAGCCCACCCTAGGGGGAGTCCGACGGCAAGTCGGTCGACCAACGGGCCCAAGCCAAGCAATTCAAGCAAGGCATCGACACGCACTCGCTCGTCAGCCCGACCGGCTCGGAAACCCCCCATGGTGAACATATCCGACCAGATGCGCCGTTTGGAATGTCTGACCCGGTCCGCCAGCAAGAAGTGCTCGCGCACGGTCAGGCTGCAAAACAGCTCGGGGAATTGAAAGGTCCGAGCCATTCCCAACGCGGCTCGCCTCTCCGGCGGAGTGTCAGTGACATCCTGGCCGTCCAAAAGCACCCTGCCGTGCGAAGGATGCAGTAGACCAGACAGCACGGCAAAGAGAGTGCTCTTCCCGGCACCGTTCGGGCCCATCAATCCGACTATGTTCGCCTGAGGCACGGCCAGATCTATGCCATCCAACGCCATGAGACCACCGAAGCTCACGCTGACCCCAAGGCACGCCAGACGCTCTTCGCTCAGTTTCGAGCCTCCTTCCGCTCAGTGAAAGGGGCCACGATCATCGCGCCTCGGTCCAGATCTCATCGAATTCGTAGGAATCCGCGTGGTAGACGGTGACCTCG
>JBKQRT010000370.1:0-4428 GCA_052143895.1 Acidimicrobiales bacterium
TCCCCCACGGCAGTAGGCTAACAGTGCAGTAGAAGAGAGTCCCTGCGACACGTGACCGGGGGTCACCATCCCACATCATGCAGACCGGAGGCCTCGCGTTCCCCGGCGGGAGGCCGGGGACGAATCGCAGTGGCGTGCAGACGGGTGGTCGGAGGGATGATCAGCGTCATCGTTCCCGTGCGCAACGGCATGCCGTGGCTCGAGGAGCAGCTCCGGTCGTTGGCGGGCCAGGAGTGCCCCGAGCCGTGGGAGGTGGTGGTGGCCGACAACGGCTCGGACGACGGGAGCCGCGAGCTCGCCGAGTCCTGGGCGGTGGAGAACAGCCGGTTCCGTGTTGTCGACGCCTCGGCCATCGACGGGGCGCCGGCGGCCCGCAACGTGGGCGTCCGAGCCACGTCCGGCGACCTCCTGGCCTTCTGTGATGCCGACGACATCGTGGCCCCCGGGTGGCTCGCTGCCTGTGCCGCGGCGCTACAGGACGCGGACGTCGTGGCCGGCAACTTCGACTTCTGGTCCCTCAACGGCACCCGCGCCTCGCCGGCCACCCCCGCCGCCATCCGGCAGCTGGGCTTCCTGCCCGCCGGCCTCGGGGCCAACCTCGCCATCCGACGACCCGTCTTCGAATCGGTGGGCGGCTTCAACGAGGAGCTGCTGCTGGGCGAGGACATCGACCTGTGCTGGCGGCTCCAGCTCCGGGGGTACCGGTTCGCCACCGCCCCGGACGCCGTCGTCGCCAAGCGGGAGCGGGCCGAGTTCAAGGCGGTGTTCCAACAGGCGTTCGCCTACGGCCAGTGCGGCCCCGCGCTCTACCGCCGCTACCGCGACAAGGGCGCCCGGCGCAACCTCGATGGCGCCCTCAAGTCATGGGCCTGGTTGATCGTGTCCCTGGGCCTGCTCTTCCACCCCGCCCGGCGCTCCGAGTGGGCCCGGGCGGCCGGGATGCGCCTCGGCCGCTTGGCCGGTTCGGTCAAGGAGCGGGTGTTCTTCCCGTAGCCCGCGATGCCCGCCGGTCGGTCGCCGACTCCGGTCGCGGGACGGACGCTACCGACCGGTGCCTTCCCCGTCAGCTGATCTGCCAGTCCGCCCCGACGTAGATCGGCGACAGTGTCATGACGCCCTCGGGAGGCTCGAACCGGTCGGGCCCGAAGGCATCGAAGGAGATCAGCGGTTGCCACTGGAGATAGGGATCACGTTTTCCCTTGGGATAGCCGGTGATCGCCGCCCACACCGAGTAGTGCCCCTTGGGGATCGGCAGGTAGCCCAGTCGGCAACGGATCTCGAACTCCCCCGCCGGCATCGACTGCTGGTAGTCGACCACGAACATTGGGAACGCCGTCCCCTGCGAGATGCCGATGAAGAAGCTGGCGTCCGCCCGCTCCGGGGAGTTGAGGGTCAGCGAGACCTCGACCTCGCACTCGGAGCGGAGCTGGCCGCCGTCGACCGACCTGATGTCCGCCTTGAGCACCTGGACCACCCCTTCCTTGGTGGTCAGCAGGGTGGCGTTCTTCTCGACGGCCGTCCGGTACATGGTGACCACGTCCTTGCTCGGACCCGAGGCGCGCACCACGGCGTCGGACAGCCACACGGCCTTCTCGCAGGACGCCTCGACCGAGGCCAGGTCGTGGGAGACGTAGAGCAGTGTGGTCCCCGACCGGACGATCTCCCCGATGCGACGGAGGCACTTCTGCTGGAAGTTGGCGTCGCCCACCGAGAGGACCTCGTCCACCAGGAGGACGTCCGGTTCCAGGTAGGCGGCGATAGCGAAGCCGAGGCGCATCTGCATGCCGAGCGAGAAGAACTTGACCTGGCGGTCGATGGCGTCGGTGAGGTCGGCGAACTCCACGATGTCGTCGAAACGCTTCCGGATGTTCTCGCGACCCATCCCCAGCACGGCGCCGTAGAGGAAGACGTTCTCCCGGCCGGTGAGGTCCGGGTGGAGTCCGGCCGTCACGCTCAGTAGTGCGCCGATCCGTCCCTGCACGACGCAGGTGCCGGCGGTCTGGTACGTGACCTGACTGAGGATCTTGAGGAGGGTCGTCTTCCCGGAGCCGTTGATCCCGATGAGCGCCACGCTGCCTCCGGGCTCCACCTCGAGGTTCACGTCCTTCAGCACCCAGCGGTACTCGGCCCGGTTGGGGTTGGACACCGAACGCTGCAGCCGTCGCAGCTGGTCGTAGAAGAGCGGCTTGGTCCGGTCGGCACGGAACTTCTTCCAGACCCGCTCGACCCTGATGCTCCCGTCAGGCAATGTCGGCAAAGTTCACCTCCAACCGTTTGAAGACCCGGAACCCGAGCGCCAGGTAGCCGGCGGCCCCGAGCACCGCAGCGATCAGCGGCGCCCAGCTCGGGTTCTGCCCGAGGAGCATTGTGGTCCTGACACTGGAGATGACCGGGCCCAGCGGGTTGAGGAACCCGTAGACGACTTGGAGGTTGATGTAGAAGCCTCCCACCCAGTGCCCGCCGACGAGGTGCTCGTGGACGAGGTGCCCGTGCACGAGGTGCCCGTGGACGAGATGGCCTCCGACCAGGTGACCTCCGAACACGTGGTAGTGGGAGGGGATGTAGGAGAAGGGCCAGATCACCGGGGTGAGGAAGATGCCCAGCGAGATGAGGATGGGCAGCACCTGGACCAGGTCCCGCATCTGGATGATGAGGCTCGAGATGGCGAGCATGAGCCCGGCGGCGAACGCCACCTCGATCACCATGAAGAGCGGCACCCAGATGGTGGCGACGGCCGGCGCCCGTCCGAAGATCACGAAGAGGATCACCAGCGGGATCCACGAGAGCACGGTGTTCAGGGCGTTGACCAGCATCGTCTCGAGCGGGAAGCACTCCCGGGGGAATTGGGTCTTGGCCAGTAGCGCCTTGTTGGTCAACAGTGCGTTGCCCCCGGAGCCCAGCGAGGAGGCGAAGAAGCTCCAGCACAGGATGCCCACGAACGAGTAGAGGGCATAGGGGATCCCTTGGGTGGGGAACGCCTTCACCCGCGAGAAGACCACGACGAAGATGAGCAGGGTGGCGACCGGGCTCAGGACCGCCCAGAGGATGCCCAGGGTGGCCTGCTTGTACTGGGCGCGGAAGTCCCGCTCGGCCAGGGTGTAGACGATCTCGCGGTGGTTCCACAGGAGCTTGGCCGACTGCACCAGCCGCACCTTGTGGTGGTAGAGGATGTCGTCGGGCGGTTCGTCCGGGATGGTCGAGAGGTCGGTGATCAGGAGCGACCCACTGCCCGATGGCTCCAGTGGACCAGAATCAACCATCGACGGCGCTACCCCCCTGGCCCGGCACGTAGGGCCGCGAACAAGACAATTCGGTGTCCGACGATCGTACTCCAGGATTCCGTTGCCGACGCAACTGGGACGAGGCGGTGCCCCCTGACGGGCGGTAGCATCGCCGGGTGCATTCCGAGGGCAGGGCGACGGCACCGACGGGGGACGCCGCGGGCACCCCGACCGCACGACGGCTGCGGATCCTGCTCGTCATCAAGGTCCTGGGCTACGGAGGTGCGGAGCGGCTGCTGGTGGACATGGTGGCCCGGGGGGACACCGGGTCGTTCCACTACGAGGTGGCCTACGTGCTCGCTTCGGAGGACGGTCTGGTGGCGGCCATCGCCGCCGACGGCACGCCGGTGCATGCGCTCGGCGCGGCGGGGAATTGGGACCTCCGCTGGGTAGGCCGCCTCCGCTCCCTCGTGCTGGACGGCAGATTCGACGTCGTCCACTTCCATCTCCCGTACACGGCGTCGTTGGGGCGCCTGGCCGTAGC
This sequence comes from Acidimicrobiales bacterium, assembly GCA_052143895.1. GTDB lineage: Bacteria > Actinomycetota > Acidimicrobiia > Acidimicrobiales > RAAP-2 > Bog-756. The sequence continues at coordinate 3,766 of JBKQRT010000370.1, forward strand.
CTCGCTGCCCCGAGCGTCCCGACCGGCCATCGTCTACACGGAGCACAGCGTGTGGGACAAGATGGCCGTCCTGGTCAAAGCGCTCAACCGCGCCACCATCGGGCTCGACCAGTCCCTCATCGTGGTCTCCCAAGCGGCCCACGAAGCGCTGCCAGGAGGCCTCCGAGATCACGCCCGGGTGATCGTGCACGGGGTGGACCTCTCGCGTGCTGACGCCCTGATCGCACGGCGGGCCGAGGTGCGCGAGCAGGTGCGCGGCGAGTTGGGCGTCCGCGACGGCGAGCTCCTGGCACTGACGGTGGCCAACCTCCGCCCCGAGAAGGGGTACGACGTGCTCCTCGACGCCGCCCGACTGGTCGCGGACAGGAACCTGCCGGTGCGGTTCGTGTCGGTCGGGCGAGGGCCGCTGGCCGACGAGCTCGAGCGCCGGCGCGTCGAGCTCGGACTGGGTGACCGGCTCCGGTTCCTGGGCGAGCGCGACGACGTCCTCCGGCTGCTGGTCGGGTCCGACCTCTTCGTCCTGCCCTCCCACCAGGAGGGGCTGCCGGTGACGCTCATGGAGGCCACCAGCACCGGGACGGCGATCGTGGCCACCGCGGTGGGCGGGGTGCCCCAGGCGATCGAGGACGGGCACAGCGGGCTGGTCATCCGGCCCGGCGACCC
>JBKQRT010000371.1:0-4023 GCA_052143895.1 Acidimicrobiales bacterium
AACCTTCGACGCACTTGCGGGTGTCACTCTATTCGCCCTGGTCTACCTTTCTGGGATCGCCAGCACCTCTGGAGGAATCCTCTCCGGGTTCTTAGTGGCCGGTGGCCTGATGTACGTGCTGCTCACCCAGCTGGCCCACCTAGGTCAATATTTCGACATCGTAAGTGGTCTCGGGCTGATCCTGACAGCTATCTTGAATCCGCGCGGAATCACTGGGGATTTCTTAGAGAAGATCGAGCAGTTCCGTGAACGCCGGGTGCGGTCATTTGGAGATCACTCGCCGTCGAGCACGAAGCGGACGCTTGCAGCGACTCGGGCCGAGGTTAGATCTGTCGAAGTGGAGTGAACCCTCCTCGGTCGTGCCGAGGTAGCCAGTCGCAGCGCGCGCTTCTGAGGAGATTAGTGGCCAGCTCATACAGAGGAGTTATTGTTCCGTGACCGTCGTCAACAGCGTATTGCAAGATGACATTTCCGAAGTCATCGAAGGCATTAACTCTTTTCTTAGCAGCGAAGTCAAGGCTCGGCATGAGAAGTATGGGGCGCTCCTGGACGATCCGATGAGGGTCTTTGGTGCGAACGGCAGATACTGTGACGAGGTATTGAACCTGATGCGCGAGGTTCGGCACTCCTCAGCTTGTGCCGGGTACTACACCATGTTCGTACCAGAGGAGCTCGGCGGTGCCGGTCTCGGATACGAGGCGTCCTACCGCGTATGGGAGGCGATCTTCTCGACCTGCGGATCACGGTTGTGGCTTGGTCACAGCGCGGTCGGACACTGGACCCGCGGGCCCTCACCACTGTTGCGCCATCTTCCCCAGGCGGTAATTGATGAGTACTTACCGCCACTTATGTCGGGAAGGGCAACCTCTTGCTTCGCGTTATCAGAGCCTGACGCGGGCACGGACGTTTGGCAGATGCGGACTAGAGCAGTTCTCGAAGATACGGAGTGGCGAATCAATGGAGAGAAACAGTGGATCTCTAACGGCGCACATGCGGATTGTGCGGTGGTATTCGCTGTGACCGACTCTGACGCCGTCCATAACAGGAGCGGTGGAGTCACGGCGTTCATCCTGCCAACTTCGACAAATGGTTTTGCTGCGACCTCAGTGATCGCGATGTTTGGTCATGCCGGAAGCAACGAAGCCATCCTGCGCCTCGACGATGTCCGGGTACCAGAGACGCACGTGGTTGGTGTTCCCGGTGAGGGCCTCACTTTGGCGTTGGAAGGGATCGCGTTCGGCCGGCTCTACAACGCGGCTAAAGCCGTGGGTCTCGCACGATGGGCCATCGAACAGGCGGCTACATACGCCGGGGAGCGGAAGGTATTCGGCCGACCGTTGGCTGAGCATCAAGGCGTGTCCTTCCCTCTAGCGGATTCCGTCACCGAGCTCCACGCTGCGAGACTTATGGGGTTGAACTGCGCACGACTCCTTGACCAGGGACAGCCCGCGCGCAAGGAACTTGCCATGGCCAAGCTCTTCTCCACCGAGGCTGCGTTGCGTGCGATCGATCGCGCGATGCAAACGCACGGAGCAATGGGCTTCACCAATGAACTGGGCCTGTCCGAAGCATGGCAAATGATCCGTGTGGTGTGTGTTGCAGATGGCTCCTCCGAACTACTACGACGTCAGATCTCCCAGCAGTACCTCCGAGGTGACCGGAACATCTGAGGTACGTCCAAAGTAGTGTGAGTTAGACGAATGAGGCATTAACCCGGACCTTTCATTATCCCGGGCTGACAGGGATAAAACGGTCGAGCCGACCGGCCAGGAGAAGATTCACCGAAGTCGTCGGTGGGACGGCCCGAGAAGTTGCCTTGTGTGGTCAAAAATGATCAGCGAACGCGCGTCGGGGCGTAGCTGAACGCCGGTTTGGCATCGTGGGACCTCAGCACAGCGAATGCTTCACATGGTGAGGGGCAACGAGCGCAGTCGTGCGAACGCCTCGACCAGAGCGCTCGCCCACGGCCATTCGCGCGCCAAACGAAGCGTGGTCGATCTGGCCGTGGTGGTGATTCGTCCGGCGGTGTGCAAGAGCATGTAGCGCAAGCGTTTGGGCTCAGCTCGGGCCAGTTCTCCGTCGAGCACGAGGCCCTGGGTGAATGCGATGAGATCTTGGGCCAGGCACACCAGCTCGACCCAGCAGGCGTTGTTGGTGAAGTCAGAGAAGGGCAGGTTGCGCAGACCGGTGTCTTTGGCGCAGCGGATGCGGTCCTCGATGCGGGCATGGCCACGATGGCGGGCTTCGAGATAGGTGATGTCGGTGTCGGTCGAGTTGGTGATGAAGGCCTGGTGGCGCCAACCGTCGGGGTCGAAGAGGCTGAACTGGGCCCCGGGGTGGGGCTCCTCGCGACGCACGATGGCCCTGGTGCCCACCGGCCAACTCGAGAGTTCCACCAGGTCGGTGATCTCGGCCACCTGGGCTCCCTCGCGGATCTCGCATTCGGCGGTGATGGCGTCGGTCCACGCTGAAGGAGGGAGGTCCAAGATGGCCACTTTGACGTGGTGCTGCATGGCCTTGGTGAGCGAGAACTCGATCCCGCGCTCGACCAGGGCGTCGGCGAACTTGTGGCTCGTCCCGGCACTGTCGGCCCGCACCAACATGGCCACCCCATCGGCGGGATCGAGGCCCCGCGGGGCGACGGGCAGCTGCTCGAGGGCGAGGTCCAATACGGCGATGTGGTCATCGGCGTCGAAGGCGGCTGCGTTGCCCGGGCGCAACAAAACCGCCAGGGCCTCGTTGGTGGCATCGAGGAAACAACCCAGAGGATGGAAGCCGAAGCCTCCCTTATAGGTCGGTCCGGCCCCCAACTTCTCGCTGTGGGCTTCGACGAAGGTGGCGTCGAAGTCCAAGATCAGCGGACCAGAAGGGCGCACCGGGCACAATCCTGCCGCCCAGGCGCGCCGACGAGCCTGGGCTCGTGCCGCCCTGATGGCACCGAGGCGATCGGCATCGACCGTGTCGATGACCCGAAACGCCGTGGGCGTCGAGGCCACCGACCCGAAGAGACTGGGCTGGTCGCGCAGCACGGCCAGATCGGAGAGGCAGTCGCCACCGTCGGCCAGGGTGAGTGCCACATCGAGCAGGACGCGCCCGGGATCGTGTCGTCGCCTACGTCGAACCGTCGGGGCCAGTGCGTCGCGCAGGTCCTCGCTCAGACCGGTGAACGGCCATCTCGGCCAGCAAGCGCGTGCGTACATGAGAGGCAATCCCCTTCCCGTCGTCGGTCACACACAAGGCTGGTCGCGCGTTGGTATTCTTCACTTTGGAAGTGCCCTTCTCTCGGGGATTTTTGCTGCTTCGCAACAACAAGTTTCCCAGAGCAGAGGGGCTTTTCCGCGTCATTCAGGCCGCGTTCACTCCGGCTTAATGAAAGGTGCGGGTTAACGAGTGTCGTTCGTTCTGAATGGACGCATTCGGGTGGTCCTCCGAATCAGCCGAGGATTGTTCTGATCCCATCCCCGAGCATTGGCTTTTGTCCACCATTCGGCGGGACATCATTGACTTGTAACTACCTTTGGGCATCGGTTCACCGGATGCGTTACCGCTGTGTCGCAAGAAATTTTGTCGTAAGAAAGACTGCCGTGAGATAGGCTCGGTTGTGCCAAATAGTGCGACATTTTTGAGTCCAAATGTCCGTCGCAGTGCCTGGCGCGGATCGACCAATCGAGGAACTGTGAGTTTGGATCGCCTTCCAAAGTATGCGGAACTTCCCGTGGCGAACGGTGCACCTCCAGGGTCCTCCTGGGGGGTGTGGGGCTCGAACGATCAGCTGGGTACTCTCAACCTCCTCAGCGACGAGCGGACGTTGCGAGCAGCACAGAGTGTGCGCCGTGGCGCGGTCTTTCCCCTGGGACTTCCCTTGGACGAGCCTCACCCAGGCATCACATGGCGTCGAAAGCCGACGCACCACATTCTTCGCGTCGGCCATGAGACGCATGGGATGCAGCCGGAACTTCGGGATGATCCCAGCAGCGGATTCAATGATCGCGACGACTACCTCGATGGGCTGTGGCTGCAAGG
>JBKQRT010000372.1:0-8895 GCA_052143895.1 Acidimicrobiales bacterium
GTTGTCCGCAACGCCCGGCATCGAGCCCCCCTGCCCAACGGCACCATCTGTCGCTCACCGAGATTCAGCGATCCTCTTGAGCGCAGCAAGAGTGGCGGGAATCCCGGTATGCGCGTCCTCTGTGCGGTCAGCGATCTGCGCCTGGGCCTCCGCCCCGAAGCGATCCTCGAACAATGCGATGCCGCCGGGGAGGAACTCCCACGACTCCGTCACCTGCGTTCCACCCTCGACCGGGGTGAACGTGTATCCCCACCGCACTCGGTCACCTCCGACGACGAATGCGAACTCGCGGCCCCGATCCGCGACGACGACCTCTGATCGTGTCTCCCAGGTCCGTTCGGGCAGCTCGTTCCACCCGGTGAACCAGGCACCCACCTCTGGGCGAGCAGCCTCGTCCCACCAGCACGCCTTGCAGACCGGGCTCCACTCTCCCATCCGGGTCACGTCGGAGACCATGTCGTACAGGTCTTCCGATGATCGGTCGATCACTATCGACTCCGCGAAGGTGCGACTAGCCGTCAGCGGAGCTCTCCACAGTGCCACAACCCCCATTGTACCGGGGTGTGGGCACACATAACGTTTCGCGAATTGACCCTCCCGGCCCAGCTCGACGAGCGTGAGATTCGGCAGGGATGCGTGCGTAGAGCGGCGCTTCCCCACTATGGACGGTGTGACGCCGCATGAACACCCGGGTGTCGGTGTTCCTCGTCCCGTCCCGGTGAGGATCCCCCTTCGGACGAACATGAGGCTCCGATGGACCCGGGACGGCGCGGTTAGCCGTTCGGTAGGCCCGTGTGTGACCGGCGTCCACCGACTGGCACAGGGGCACTTCTGGGACCCCCACGATACGCCCAGGGGCTCTCGGTGTTTGCCCCAGTTGCTGCGCCCGGCAAATTCGGGTTACCCCACTTCAGACTGCAGCTGCCTCCCAAACGGCCAGCAACAGTTGCTCCACTGTCGGCGCGCCTGCGGGACCGTCAGGTGTGCCGTACACCCGACATGTCAATCCGAACCCACCGGACGGTGTCGGGAATGGGTCTCGACCATCAAAGCGGATCGAAGGGGATCCTGCGAATCGGCTCTCCTCTGCAGCTTCCGGAGTCTCGACGATTAGGTATTCGATCGCCTCGGACCTACCGCCAAGCGCCAGAGCCTGGCGAAGTCGTTCATCCATGACGGTCCAGTGTGGGCACCCATCGAAGTAGAGCAGTTGAACCTTCATGCGGACCTTCTCCACCGGCATAGCTCATCTGCTTCGCAGGATACGGCTTCCTTGCAGACGCTTCTACCTTCATCGGGTATCCAAGGAAGTCCGTGCGGGAGCACGCTTGGACCTTCGAGAGTTTGCCACCGTCAGACCGTCACGGCCAAGCGAAGCTCGACGCGGGCTTCGGGGCTGCCGCTGCGGTTGAGTGCGAACGTGAGGAGGCCCAGCACCGTACCGAACATGAGGTGCTCGACCGCGAAGGTCGACCACCCGACGATCTTGGCCATGTTGGTGATGACCGGCCTCGCTGCAGTGAGTTTGGCGGCGATCGGGAGGCCGATGAAGCTGGACACGACGAACACGGCTAACCCGTAGGCCATCCCGGCCGGGATCACCAGGCTCCGGCGAAGCCGCTGGGTGATGAGCACGAAGACCATGCCGTAGGCGGCACCTGTCACCATGTGGATCATCAGCCCGAGAAAGGCGGGGCTGGCGGCGAACCAGAAGTGATCACCGGCCATCGCCTGGCTGACTGACGTCATCATCGCGTCAGGCGATCCGAGCAGCGCGGAGATGTGGAACAGCGGCGTGAAGAACCCGTGATGCTGGTAGGTCACCGAAGCAACCATGGCGAACATGGCCATCGCCATGCCGGCGACCATGCCGGCGACCATGCCGTAGATCGCACCTCGGATTAGCAATGGGGCGGAGGACGTTCGCTCGGAAGTGGACATTGAGGCCTCCTGTGGTCACAGCCAGGCCGAACGCCTGACAAGAGGAGAACCCGCCAGCACGCGCCGTTCCTTCCGCATTCTTTGATGCGTGGATCGGGCGATGAAGATGGAAGGATTGAGTCGTGGAGCGGGTTTCCCAACCATGAAGAACGAACTCCGTCCGATGCAGGCGATCTGGAACGGCACCGTCATTGCCGAGAGCGATGACACAGTGAGTGTCGAAGGGAACTACTACTTCCCGCTCGAATCCGTGCGGCCCGGGACCCTCACTGTTACGAGGATGCGCACCCTCTGCCCCTGGAAGGGAATCGCCAGCTACTACAACGTCACGACCCGCGGCACGATCAACCACAATGCCGCCTGGACTTACCGGCATCCGAGTCCCTTCGCCCGGAGGGTCAGGAACCGAGTGGCTTTCTGGCAGGGAGTCCAGCTCAGCCCTGCACCAGGAGGCCTTCCCGTACCACGGACAGCCCGACAGGGCGAGCGTGCCTGACCCGTCACCCCTTACTTCATCTAGACTGCCCCAGGTTGCAGTTGTCCGCTTCGATGCTGTCGTCCTCCCCGAAATCGATGTCCTCTACCGGGTGGCACGTTCGATCACCGGGAACGCCGACGATGCTGAGGACCTGGTCCAAGAAACCCTCCTCCGTGCCTTCCGGGGCTTGGCGACGTTCGACGGCGAACACTCCCGTGCGTGGCTACTCACCATCATGCGCAACGCCAACATCAATAGCCACCGTCGACAGCGGCCGGCGCTTCTTCACGACCCCGACGACAGGGACGACCGCTCCGATTCCAGGTCCCCAGTAGCCCCGAGTGCAGAGGACGTGGTCTCCGAATCCTGGGTCGATGATCGGATTGACGCGGCCGTGGACGGACTCCCGCCGCGATTGCGCCAGGCAATGCAGCTCGTCGATATCGACCGACTTACATACGACGAAGCAGCTGCCGTCCTGGGCATCCCATCGGGCACCGTGATGAGCCGGCTGCATCGTGCCCGACGTCGAGTCCGTGATCGTCTTGCACACCACGCCGACCTTGGAGGCACGACACCATGAACCTGACGTCGATGGTCCATCTCGACATGTTCCGAAAGAAGGGCGGCGTGACCTGCCTTCAGGTGGCACGCATCCTTCAGCGGTACCTGGACGATCAGCTCGACGAGGGAGCGGCAGCGCAGGTGGCAGACCACCTCGACGAGTGTCGGCGTTGCGGACTCGACGCCGAGTCCTACCGGGAAGTCAAGGTGGCTCTCGCTAGCCGGGCACGACCTCCGAGCCCAGATCAAGTGAAGCGGCTCTCCTCTTTCGTGGCCGAGCTCGTCTCAGATGGCAATGGCTGATGCAGTACGTCATCGGATCGGTTCTCGCCCAGGCAACTTTGGCATTGGCTATCGGCGCTATCACCGGCCGGGTAAGGATTCAGTCCTGTTGCGCCCCGGGTGACCCGTCACGTGATCGACGGACGCGGATCGAGCACGAGGGTCAAGCGACAGGAAGCCAAGGAGCCGCTCCGACTGATGATGCTTCGATCACTTGGCGACCAAGGCTCCTTCAGCTCTGACCTGAGTCCACCTGCCCCCGAACTCTGCCGGTTCCGGGATCGATACCTGGTCCGGTGCTGAGCCACATGCTCACTCGAGCAAGCGGTTCAGATCGCTCCATGTGCCCGTAGGTCGATCCCCGGCGGGCGCCCCTTGGAAACTGGTCGCCTTCCACCAACACGCCGCCGAGCCCACATCCCCGAGCTAACCCGTTTGGCCAAAACCATCTCCACGTGGGAGACCGAGATCCTCAGCTACCACGTACGCCGATCTCGAGTGGGCCAACAGAGGCCCAGAACCTCATTGCCGAGAAGCTTCGAAGGATCGGGCACGGAATGCACAACTTCGAGAACCATCGACTCAGGTTGTTGCTCCACTCGGGGTTGCATGGAACACTCCGTCGACTGCTCCAATCAGAGGCCGCCACCCACGCCTCATCGCTTAAAGCCACCTTAAACTGGGGACGGTGAAGGTCGCTACCGTATGAGCCAGTCCTCCGGTTCGGATTCCATCTGCAGTTCGCCTTGCGTATAGGCGAGACCAAGCTGAGCAGCGAACCGGCCGATGCGTCCAGTGGCTGCGACGAGGCCCTTCACCGTCGCCCTCAGGTCGTCGCTGCTGTCCGTGTTCGCTCCCCGTAGGCGAGCGAGTGGATTGAGCTTCTTTGGAAAGGGCTTCATGCGCAGCCGGGCCTCCGGTGCGATGGAAGCCAGCTCGCGAGCGAGACGCAGAGCCTCCGGAAAGCCACCGAGCTCGTCGACGAGCCCGATATCGTGCGCATCCTCCCCTGTCCAGATCCGACCCCGGGCGATCTGGTGAACTCGATCTGGTGGAATCTTGCGCCCTTCCGCCACCCTGGCGACAAACGTGTCGTAGATGGCGTCAATGGTCTTTGACAACCGTTCCTGTTCGGTGCCGCTGAACCCCCGGTTAGAGGAGCCCACGAGGGCGTTTGCGTTCGTGTGCACCTCATCGACGTCGATGCCGATCCTCTCCTTGGCGTTGGCCAGGACTATCTTGCCCGCAACGACCCCGATGGAACCGGTGATCGAACCCGGCTGAGCGACGATCCGGTCAGCGCCAACTGCGATGTAATAGCCACCCGAGCCAGCGACGTTGCCCATGGTCACGATGATCGGCTTGCCGGCGTCTCGGGCCAGCAGCATTTCGTGCCAGATCGTGTCGGAGGCAACCGCAGATCCTCCCGGGCTATTGACCCGCATCACGATGGCACGCACCCGTCGATCGGCTGCTGCTTGTCGTATGGCCTCGCCAGTGCCGTCGGCGGTGATCTGGTCGGATCCGGTCAGGGGGTTGGGAGCGGAGCGGCGCCGCCTAATCGCACCCGTGGCCGTAATGACCGCCACGGTGCCCACCTTGCCCTTGCCGGAAGAAGGGCGCACCCGTTTCGCGTACTTATGAAGGAAAAAAAGCGACGCTCCTTCGCCGGCCCGCTCCTTCGCATGCGCAACGGCTTGGTCTCGATACCCGAGGACGTCAACGAGCCCGATCTCCTTCGCCTCGTCGGCCAGGAACGGCCCCGTGTCAGCCAGCTGGGCAACCTCGCCGGGCGTCATTCCCCGCGACTCGGCTACACCGGCTGTGATCTGGCCGAACTGCGAGTCAAGGATGCGCTGTGTCTGCTCGCGCTCGGGCTCAGACATTCCGGTACGGAGAAATTGGCTCGCCGCGCTTTTGTACTCATGACGGAATTCGAAGATCGGTTCGACGCCGACGCGATCGAGGGTGCGGCGGACGAAGTTCTTCTCCCGGGCAAGTCCGACGAATGCGACCCCGCCGGTTGGCTGGAGAATGATCTCGTCGCACGCACTCGCAAGGTAGTAGGAACCGTTCCCGCCGCAGAGCTCACCGAAGGTGTCGGCGAAGGCCACCGCAAACTTTCCCGCTTGCCGAAACCGTAAGATTGCGTCGCGAATCTCCTGGATCTGGGCGAGACCACCCGCCTCGAATCTGACGTCGACCAACAGCCCGACGACGTGCTTGTCCACCCCTGCCCGTTCGAGTGCCTCAACTGTCTCGCACAGGGTAAGAGGCGTTCGGACACCCAGGGTCCGGGTCCCAAGGGTCGCTCTTCCCGCCTCCGGTGGCAGGGTCGCGAGGTCGAGCTCGAGGACGGTTCCAGGGGCAATCCGTCGGCCCATCAGCCCACACAACACCCCAAGGGCAACAAGCCCCACTACCGCTGCGGCCACTACTTCAACAAACCCGCTCACATGGTGGGCTAATCGGACCCCGGCGATCCCGAGACTCAGCGTCAGTCCAACAACGAGGATGAAAACGGCAACGCTGAAGAACAGCTTGCGCAGGCCGTACAGCCGCGATTCGATCATTGTCACGAGATTTCACCTCCGCGCCGGCGACCGGGCAGCGACGACGTGACTGCGCATCCTAGGGCCATGCATCTTCTCCCGCCCGCTCCTTGACTGGTCGCCGGTCCCCTGGCGTCCCAATCAAGGATCGGCTTGCGGACCGGCACTCAGGGCTCTGGAAGTGCCCCTGAATACTCGACGTCCGGGAGGCCAGGGGTCGCCTCGAAGTGCCGGTCGGTGGCAGTTCGCGGACGGCAAGCGCCCCCCAGTCGATAACGCCTCCGACCCGGTGTTGTGGGTCAGTCGGCACCAGTGCAGGCATGGCCTCGACGAGGGTAGGGGCATATCCTCACGCGAGATGCGATGCCTCGACCTCATCTGTGTCCATTTCGCGTCGTCGTGGCCGCAGCAGAAAGAGGATGCAGGCGAGGATCATGTTGGGTAGCTCATACATGGCCACCCGACGGGGTTGTACTTGCCGGGGGCGATCTTGGTGCTGAAGGACAGGTAGGAGGTCTCACCGTTCGCGACCATGCCGCCCAGACGGCAAAAGGAGAGGCCGATCACTTGAACGTAGCCTTGCCCCCACACTTGGTGACGAACATCACCCCATCCAGCGAGCCTTCAACACCACCCAGCCTCGCCGAAGTACGAGCGCATGGCACCTGCGGAATGCCAAGCTCTCGGAACACCGACGAATTGGGAGCGTGGCGCACATGGAATTCCAGGGAAAGATCGGCAACGACTGGCGCGACTCAGAGCCTTGGTGGCCGCCTCTGCCTACCCCGCCAGAAGATGCGCCCAACGTGGTGCTCATCGTGCTCGACGACGTCGGATTCGCCCAGCTTGGCTGCTATGGGTCCGACATTGAGACCCCCTTCATCGACGCCGTCGCTGCCGAGGGTGTGCGACTGACCAACTTCCACACCACCGCTCTGTGCTCGCCGACACGGGCCTGCCTGCTGACTGGGCGGAACCACCATCGGAGCGGCATGGGCCGAGTGGCTGACCTGGCCACAGGCTTCCCCGGCTACTGGGGGCGACCACCCCGCGAGAACGGCTTCCTCTCCGAGATGCTGCGGACTACCGGCTACGCCACCTATGCAGTGGGGAAGTGGCACCTGAGCCCCGAGGGCGAGACCAACATGGCGAATTCGCGGACGACATGGCCCCTCGGGCGCGGCTTCGATCGCTGGTACGGCTTCCACGGCGGTGAAACCCACCAGTTCGTACCCGCGCTGTACCACGACAACCACGCCGTACGTCCGCCGCGTTCGCTCGACGAGGGGTACCACCTGAGCGCGGATCTAGCCGACCGGGCCATCGAGTACCTGGGCGACCTGCGCGCCGTCGACGACGAGCTGCCCTTCTTCTTATATTTCGCCACTGGGGCCTGCCATTCCCCCCACCACGCGCCGGCCGAGTGGATCGAGCGTTATAAGGGTCGCTTCGCCAAAGGTTGGGACGCCTGGCGCGAGGAGACCTTCGCCCGCCAACTCGCCGCGAGCGTCGTCCCGGAGGGCACCGTGCTCACGCCGCGCCCGCCGTGGGTCCCCGCATGGGACAGCCTCGACGAGCGTCAGCGCACACTCGCCGAGCGCTTTATGGAGTGCTTCGCCGCCTTCTTGTCCTACACCGACGAGCAGATTGGTCGGGTGCTCGCGTTCATCGAGGACGTGGGCGACGCAGATGACACCGTGGTGATCATCGTCTCGGACAACGGTGCCAGCTCGGAGGGGGGCAAGGAGGGGACGATCAACGAGGGCCGCATGTCGAACTTTGAGGGCGCCGGCGTGGGAGAGATGTACGCGCGGCTCGGCGAGATCGGTGGGCCTAGCAGCCATAACAACTACCCGTGGGGGTGGACTATGGCCGGCAACACCCCGTTCAAGCGCTGGAAGCGAGAGGTCCACGAGGGTGGCGTGGCCGATCCCTGCATCGTCCGCCTACCGCACGGCCGGTCGGCCACTGAGGGCAGCGGAGTGCGCCGGCAGTACGCGCACGCAATCGACATCGCGCCGACGGTACTCGAGCTGGTTGGTATCTCGCCGCCGGCTGAGATCGATGGCATCGCCCAGTCGCACCTCGACGGCACCAGCTTTGCCTACCTTCTCGGCGACGGAGCAGAGAAAGAGGCTGGTCGGCACCTAACCCAACACTTCGAGATGCTCGGCTCGCGTGCCATTTACCACGACGGGTGGAAGGCGGTGACGTACCACCCGGTCGGTCCGGTCTACAACGACGGTCTACGGGCTACCGCGCCGTGGGACGACGACGTCTGGGAGCTCTACCACATGACCGATGACGTTTCGGAGTCACGTGACCTCGCCGCCGAGTTTCCCGAAAAGGTCGCCGAGCTCGTGGCGCTCTGGTGGGAAGAGGCACGGCGCAACGACGTGCTCCCGCTCGATAACCGGGTGCTCGAGGCCATTGCGCACAAGCACGACCGCCGGCGCCCCCAGGCAACCTACCGCTACTTCCAGGGGGGAGCTCCGGTGCCCGAGTGGGTGGCCGTCGACGTCCGAAACCGCTCCCATGTCATCGAGCTCACGGTCGAAGTAGCCCAGGGTGTCGTGCCGTCAGGAACCCTGCTGGCGCTCGGATGCGCACTCGGTGGCTGGTCCTTCCATCTGGTCGACGGCCGACTGCGCTACGTACACAACCTGCACGGCAAGCGCCTCTACGAGGTCGTGGCAGACACATCACTGGGTTCAGGTCGACACGAGGTGGCCTTCCGCTTCGAGAAGGATAATGCGCTTGGGGGCCAGGCCATCCTCGTACAGGACGGGGTGGTGGTCGGGACCGGCGAAGTGGAGCGCTTCACCCCGGTGGCCTTCAACGAAGTGATGATCGGGCTCACGTGCGGCTACGAATGGGGGCCTGCAGTGGGAGGCGACTATAAGGCGCCGTTCGCCTTCAACGGCACCATCGACCGGGCGGAGGTGTCGGCCACGGGTCCGGTCGTGCGCGACCCGGTGACGGAGGTGGCAACCATTCTTGCCTCGCAGTGATCGCACCTATCCCGCTCTAGTCATCCTGGGCATGAAGCGATTGCCAGCGCGGCGGGAAGGCGACGGA
>JBKQRT010000373.1:0-7729 GCA_052143895.1 Acidimicrobiales bacterium
GGGACCTGGCTGACCGCCGCCGGTCGATCAAGTTTCTGATCCGGGACCGGGACACCAAGTTCACGCACCAATTCGACGAGGTGTTCCGCTCCGAAGGCATCCGGGTGATCGAGACCCCGGTCCGATCCCCTCGGGCCAACGCCGATGCGGAGCGCTGGGTGAGGACGGTGCGCAACGAATGCCTCGACCGGATGCTCATCCTGGGCCGGGGACACCTCGAACGAGTCCTGCGGGAGTACGTCGGCCACTACAACCGACAGCGGCCCCATCGGGTGACTTCGTCGCGCCCGCGTTCCCTCTGAGAGCGGAGAGACATTCGTCTTCGAGTCGGCCACTCTGACCGCGGGCCCCTCCGGACCCCGTCTTCATCGAATTCACACGATCCTGGTGTCCGATGGCATGTCGCAATGACCCTTTTGTCGATACGACCAGCCCAATAATGTCGACACCCCGTGGTGGGCTACCGACATAACCCCCTCACCCAGGGGTGATGCGCGAGCCTGCCGACCAATTTCACACGCTATTGCTCTCGATTTCACACATTGTTGTTAGTGCAACTTAACGTGTAAAGACCCTGATCAGCGTACCCGGATGACATTTCCGGCACCCACACCCCAGACTTTCGTCCCGTGAGGTCGCGACGTCTGCTGTCACGTCACGGGCAATCGCAGCTCTCCCGGCGCTCCTGCCGGCACGGCGGGCCGAAGGGGCGCCACGAAAGCCACCGGGTGGTACTCCTCACCAAGTGGAGGCCGGGTGTCGGGCTGGCCGGCATTGGGCCACATGGCCGTGGCCCGTTCCGCCTGGGCCGTGATGGTGAGGGCTGGGTTGACACCGAGATTGGCCGTGACGGTCGACCCATCCACGATGTGCAGCCCGGGGTACCCGTAGACCCGGTGGTACCCGTCGATGACCCCGGAGTCGGCGTCCGCCCCGATGACGCACCCACCGAGCACATGAGAAGTCGCCGGGATCTCCAGCACGTCCGGGTACGTGCCGAACGGCTCGCCACCCATCTCTTCGGCCAGCAGTGCGGTCACCTCTTGCGCGATCGGGATCCAGCGCGGAGGCGGTTCCGGACCGGGCTGGGTCCGCAGGGAGACCCCGCCCAGTCGGTTCTTGTGCGCCATCACCGTGAGCGAGCAGTCGCGATCCTCCATGGTGAGAGTGATCAGTCCCCGCTCGGACCAGCGCCGCACCCATAACGACCGGGCAAGTGTGCCGGGGTGCTTGGCCGCCTCCGTCAGGAAGCGACGCCACCGGGGAAGTTGCGGTCCGCCCTCGCGGTTGCCCGGGGTCATCACCGTCATCAGCAGGCTGGTGGTGTTGGAGCCCTTCCCGTTGCGCACGATCTCGACATGGGTGTGCTCGTCCGGGAAGAAGGACGTCCCCTGACAGACGCCATCGGAGAAGTCGATGCTGGAGTTCCCCGCCGTCGCTCCGCCCAGTGACTCGGCGTTGGTGCGGGTCAGTGTGCCCAACCTGTCGGACAGGTCGGCAAGATGGCCTTCGAGCTTCATCCGTTGAAGGAGGCGCTGGGTCTCCAGCACGCCGGCAGCGAATACCACCTGTCCCGCAGTGAGGGACTTCCGGGGTCGACGCCCCGGCCCCGACCGCACCGTTTCCACCGCGTACCCCCCGTCGGTCCGCGGCTGCACCGCCTTGACGGTCGTCATCGGCGCGATCGTGGCACCGGCGCGCTCAGCCAGGTGAAGGTAGTTCTTCGGCAGCGTGTTCTTGGCGTTGTGGCGGCAGCCCGTCATGCACGCGCCGCAGTAGACGCAGCTCTGGCGGTCCGGTCCGACTCCACCGAAGTAGGGGTCGGCTACCCGTTGGCCCGGGATCGGGGTGTTGAGGATGCCCACGGGCACCTTGGTGAAGGTGTCACCGGCGCCCATTCGCTCGGCCACTCGCCTGAGCGCTTCGTCACCCTCGGTGAACGGCTGGTCGGCGTTGACGCCGAGCATCCGTCGCGCCTGGTCGTAGAAGGGCGCCAGCTCCGACCGCCAGTCGGCAATGCGGGCCCACTGCGGGTGCAGGTAGTAGGCGTCCCCGGGCTGGAAGAGCGTGCCGGAGTAGTTGAGCGACCCCCCGCCCACTCCGGCACCGGACAGCGCCACCAGGCCGTTGAGGAACGTGAATCGCTGGATCCCGTAGAGGCCGAGGGCAGGTTGCCACAGGAAGTTGCGGAGGTCCCAGGACGTCATTGCGTGCTCGTCGTCGGCGAACCGGCGGCCGGCCTCGCACACGAGGACCCGATACCCCTTCTCGGCCAGGCGCAGTGCGGTGACCGACCCTCCGAAGCCGGATCCGACGACGACGACGTCCCACTGGTGCGAACTGCTCATCAAGGCCTCTCCTCGCCTGCCGTCCCGATACGACGTGCCGGAGGGGCGGCCTCCGGCCGTCCCTGGCTCCGGTCGATTGGATGCATAGCTACCTCTTCCATCTTGTCCGGGCCCCTTGGAAGACCCATCCTCGACCTCGCGCCGGCGCTGCCTGGCTCAGTCTCCGACGATCTGCAGGTCGGGATTCGGCCGCATGGCCACCCTGACCGCCGACGCTCCAGGTCCCTTCGATGCGGTCTCGATCGCCGGCTTCCATTCGGTCAAGTCGAAGACGTGGGTGACCAGGCCGTCAACGGGGTAGGACGGATCCCCCAGCCACTCGACCATCTGCTCGGACGTGCGCTTGCCACCGAACTTCGGCTCGGGACCAGGATCGGTTGTCCCCTGGACGGTCAGCTCGCGCTTCCACACAAGTGACCAATCGACCTCCTGTCGGCCCGCGGTGCCGACGAGCACGAGCATCCCCTTGGGTCGCACGATGTGCATGCCCAGATCGATGGTGTCGGGGGTGCCGACGCAGTCCACCACAAGGTCGACTCCCTGTTCGAGGAGGGGGATCTTTGTCATCCTCGGTCGCAAAACCCGACCGCCCCCTTCGGCAGCCAGCGCCTCGACAGCGGCTGGGCCCGACGGCAGGGCCCGGCTCGCCCCGACCTTCATCGCCCAGTCCGAGCCGAACTCGTTCGGGCTGAGGACGGCGATGTCGAGGTGGGGGTAGAGCCGACGTAGTGCGGCCACTGTCAGCAGTCCGATCGCCCCTGGACCGATGATCACGGCACGCTCGCCGTTGCCCTGCCAGTGGAGGGCGGCGTGCAAGGCCACCGAGGCGGGCTCGGTGAGCACCGCCCGCTTGGAGGGCATCTTCCCGATCGGGAAGCACTGGGACTCGTGGGCGATGACCATCTCGGCCCAGCCTCCTCCAGGGACCAGAGCGAAACCCAATGACGGCGCTCCGCACCCACTGATCCCGGGCTGGTCGAACCGCTCGCAGACATTGGGTATCCCCGCCGCACAGTTGCGGCACACCGGGGAGAACCCCCGCTGGGCACAGCTGATGACCACGTCGACTGCCACCCGGTCGCCCTCCTTCAACCGCGTGACGCCGGGGCCGATCTGGTCGACGACGGCCACGAACTCGTGGCCGGGGATCTGCTGGGACTCGATGTAGTAGGCACTCAGCACCGTCGAGAGCTTGGCGTGGGCGAGGCCCACATCCGACCCGCAGATTGCCGAGAGCTCCGGACGCAATCGGACCCAGCCCAGTGCGTGCGGCAGCTTCGGCTCGGTGGCATCCTCGGTCAGCCGCAGCACGCCGCCACGACTCCACCCGGCGTTCTTGCCGGCTCCGCGTGGAAGCTTTTGGGCCGCTGCAGTCAGCAGGTAGCGCTGGGTCGACAGGTCTGCCAGAACGGCGCGCATGGGTCGGCACCTCCGGATCGGTCGGGGGCTGCGACGGAATCCTTGCAGGCCCTGTGGGTGTTCCTTCGAGCTAGATGAGACCTTCGGCTCCGGCCCAGGCCTCGACGCGGCGCATGCCCTCGTCGTAGCTAACCAGAGGCTCGAATCCGAGAACCCTGCGGGCCTTGTCGATCGAGTACGTACCCGGCCGGTTGAGCATCAGCATCGTTGCGGTATTGAGTTCGCTTGCCCGGCCCAGCCTGCGCTGGGTGAAACCGATGACGTTGGCGATGGTAATGGCTATGCCGGTCGGCAACGTGCGGACCTTGCCTCCCGCCATGGACGCCAGGCGGCCGAAGTAGTCCGAGCCGGACACGCCGAAGCCGTCACCGAGGATGAAGACCTGGCCCGCGGCGGCGTCGGAGGAGATCGCCAGGACCATACCGTCGACGAAGTTGTCGATGTACACGGGGCTGAAGATGCCCTTGCCGCCGTTGGGCAGGAGCATCTGGCCCTTCTTGATCATCTGCAGCGGGAGCACCACCCAGGGCACCGAACCGGGGCCGTAGACGTCGACAGGGCGGATGACGGTGCACTCGATCTCGCCTGCCCCGTGCGCAGCCAGGACGACCGCTTCGGAGTTGACCTTCGTCTCGGTGTAACTGAAGCCGTTGACCCGGATCGGGTACGTCTCGTCGACGTTGTCGGGGAAGTCGAAGCCGTACGCGGCGACCGAGGAGAGGTGGACGAACCGGCGTACGCCATGGGCTTCGGCGGCGTCCAGTACCCGACGGGTGCCGCGGACGTTGACCTCCCACGCCTGGTCCCGGGATGCAGCGTTCGACACGATGGCCGCCGTGTGGATCACGACGTCCACCCCGTCGAGTGCGTCGGCCCAGCCGGACGGGTCGGTGGTGCTGCCGCCGGCGACGCCGTGGCCGGGGTCGGCCTTCAGGTCGACCCCGGTGACCTGGCAGGCCAGGTCGCGCAGTCGAGTGGCCAGGGCCCGACCGATGAATCCGTTGGCTCCGGTGATGAACACGTTCACCGGCTCGCCCAGTACTGGTCTCGATACGTCGGGGGTCATGCCGGGAACTCCTCGACGATTGGCTGTTCCGCCGCCCGGGCGAGGCCCTGTACCAGGGCGCGCAGCACCCGGGTGGTCGCCGCTGTGACCCCGGGCAGCCTCGAGTGGAACTGGGCTTCCCACGTCACCCGGGTGCCGCCGCCGGGCAGCGGCTCGAGGGTGATGAACCCATGGTAGAAATGCTGTCCCGGTGCGCCTTCGGCCGTGTACTCCAGCCGGTAGGGCTCCTCGGCGACGACGATCGTCTCGGTGAGGCTCATCCCGACCGGGCCCCCGGACAGCCGGCGCACCGTGCCGACACCACCGTGCCCATCCGGGTCCGCAACCACCTCGGACTGCTGGAACGGCGACCAGTCGGACATGGCCGCGTGGTCGAGGAGGACCTGCCAGACCCGCTCCGGCGGCGCCCCGACGATCTGGGACGCCTGGGTGCGGTGCGCCGGTGCCTTCGTCGGGCGGAATCCCAGCTCGATCAGGTTGAAGGGGTTGACCAACCGCTTCTCGCCCGGCCGGGCCAGATACAGCAGTTCGATGCTGAACCCCATCGGGTCGTTGACGTACGAGCACGACCACACCGGCTTCAACGTGGTCGGCGGAGGGGCGTTCGGTGGGATCCCGGCCGTCTCGCAGGCGGCCACGAGGTCCTTCAGAGCGTCGTAGGTGCGCAGCCCCAGGGCGACGTTGAGCAGGCCGTGGTCGCTGATCCGGTACCCGTCCGGCCACGGACGGCCGACTGGGTCGAGGTAGCGCACGACCTCGATGAACATGTCCCCGGCGCGCAGGACGAACGACTCCCGCGTGGCGCCGGGCAGTCCCCACAGCTCCTCATGCTCGGGACGGTGCAGCCTGACTTCCGGAAGCTCGGTCAGGCCCAGCACCTCCACCCAGGTGCGTCGAGCTTCCTTCAGGTCGGGCACCGACAATGTGACAAACCGGGTCACCACCGGGGCCTCGGACGAGCGGGATCGTGGTTCACCCGAGCGCGGGTCATCCTCCATCACCTCGAGGAGGACGCCGTCGGGGTCACGGACGCAGACCCGACGCGAGCCCGGCTCACCGATCGGGTCGCTCAACAACCGAACGCGCCGGCCGTCGAGCCGGTCCAGGGTGGCGTCGAAGTCGGCCACATGGATCCCGATCGTGCTGTACCCGATGTCGCACGGGCGCCAGTCCTCCGGTAGCGACTTGGCCGTCGGCTTGCTGAACTGGAACAGCTCGATCTGGAAGAAGTCCTGCTGGTCCATGAGCCACCAGCAAACGCTGGTGGCGTCCGGAACGCCTTGTACCTTGTCCGAGCCCAGCAGCGGGATGAACATGGACGTCCCGCCGGCCTCCTGGTAACCGAAGATGTCCCGGTACCACCGGTGCGAGAGCTGGACGTCCGCGACGCTGATGGCGATCTGGTTGAGCGGCAGCTCGTTCATGGGTCGGCCTCCGTTGCGACCGGTCACTCGAGGCCCGTTGCAGCGGCCACGATGCGCTCGACGTTGGGAAGGGCGGCGTACTCCAGATGCGGGGCGAACGGGATCGTGCCTTCGACTGCCACCCTCGCGTAGGTAGCGGCGACGTCCGCCTCCAAAAGGACCGCGGCGATCTCTCCGCTCAGCCCGCCCCGGATGTAGTCCTCGTCGACAACGACCACGCGCCGGGTTTTGCGGACCTGGTCGACGACCGCGTCGCGATCGAGCGGGGAGACGCTGCGCAGGTCGAGCACGGAGGCGTCGATGCCCGACCCGTCCAGCACCTGTGCCGCTTCTATGCAGCGGTGGGCGCCGACGCCGAGGCTGATCAGGGCCACGTCCGAGCCATCCCGGCGCACCGCTGCTCGTCCCAGCGGAACCTGCTCGAGTGGCAGCGGGACCTCACCCTGCGCCCCGTCAGCAGGGATCAGGTGGTCGAAGTCCACCGTGGACCTGCTACCGCCGGCCAGGTAATCGATCCACTGCTCGGACAACAGCTGGTGCTCCAGGAACACCACCACCTCGTCGGTCTCCACGGCGGTGAGCATCAGTCCCGCGGCGTCAGCCGGCGTCGACGGGCAGACCACGTTGATGTTGGGGTAAGCCGCGAGTTGGCCCCACAACACCTGCTCGTGCTGGCCGCCGTCCGTGTACCACCCGCCGCAACCGGCGCGGACAACCAACGGGATCTCCCAGCGACCACCGGAGAAATCGCGGAACTTCGACGCCGCGTTCACGATCCCCGACCACGCCACGGGCAGGAAGTCGATGAGCATGATCTCCACGACCGGCCGCAGTCCGGCCATCGCCGCACCGATCCCGGCGTAGAGGAAGGCGGACTCGCTGATCGGAGTGTCGCGCACGCGCTCGGGCCCGAACCGGACGAGCAGCTCACGGTGGATGAGCTTGACGTCCTCACCCCACGTGACGACCCGGTCGTCCTCGGCCATCGCCTCGGCGACGGCGAAGTCGACAGCCTGCCCGTACTTCATGATCGTCATCGTGCCCCTCCACTGCTGGCACCGAATGTTGCCCGTTGGCCGACAGTCTCACGGGCCACCGCTATGGCAGTCTCCACCTCTGTTGTCTCCATCGCCTCGATGCGGGCGGCCGACGCCGGATCGAGCAGCCGCCTACCGCGTCGGATCGGATCCATGCGGGAGCGCAGCGTGTAGTCCCGCGCAGCGCGGGCGCCGCGTTTGGTGAGGTCGGTCAATGCCGCCGTCCGATCACTTCTGCTCCCTCCGCCCTGCGCTCGCACGCTGTCCACGATGGGTGGACCCCACTTGGCGGCTTGACCGCGTGGGTTCTTCAATAGCCGCACGATGGGGTCGCCTTCGAAGTGACCAGCGGGGCGGTGACAGGAGACGTGCAGGAACCCAGGGCCCGCTCCGCTCCTGGCCCTCCGGATCAGGTTCCCTGCTGCTGCGTAGACG
>JBKQRT010000374.1:0-5160 GCA_052143895.1 Acidimicrobiales bacterium
CAGGCAATGGCGGGAACGACCAGACCAACCGGAACACGACTCATCACCTTGGAGCCGATACCCACCTCAGCCTGTGCGCTCACGAGCCCCAGCGTCATCGTTCATCGTCGAGTGGCCTCCATCTGACTGTCTATCAGCCGAGAAGGCAGTGCGATGTGCGCAGATCAGACGATCTGGAACCGCCCCGTCTTTGTTCGGGTTCCCGGCCAGAACCATTCAGACCGACCACGTCGACAGCCCGGGGCTACAGCGTCCCTTCATTCCGATCGGGCGACCACCACTAGAAGAAGCCGCTTCCTGTTCCGCATCGTTGCAGGAGATCGCAAACCCCTGAGGAGCGCGTGAGCACTGTTGCACCTGTCTCGGGTGCTGCGAGAGGCAGGTGGGTCCGCTCGGGACCTCAGGAACGTTTCCCAGGATGACGATCGCGCTTCTCGGAACGTCGAGTCGGCCGAAGGGATCGAGCAGACAACGCTCCCACTGTTCAGGCGTGTACGGCTTTCCGTGCGCATCGAGGTGGTAGGTCTGGCTGACCACGACCAGATCGGGATGGATCTGATTGATACGGTCGATGGCGAATTGATGGAACTGGTCGCATTGAACGTATCGACCCCCCTGGGGCCCCAAACCGGGTGGATTCTGCACCGCGAGCAGTGCCGCGGGGCAGCTCGACTTTCCGACGAAAACCAGTCGCCAATGCACCTTCGTAGCGATCTGGTCCAAGGCGGAAAACCACATTCCGGCATGTGAGTCGCCGACGAGCGCCATGGTCTGGGTGCCGTTCCGATCCCCGAACACGCAAGCCGGCAGGCTCGTCTGCACGAGGCTGGGCCAGCAGGACGGAGGGGGGCCGCCCCAATCGTTGGGCGCGAGTCCGAGCGAGGGATCGAGGTCCGAAGGCAGCATACGGATCCCCGGGGCAGCGGCCACCAGCTGAGCAATGGTGCCGCTCTCCGCCGGGTGAATCAAGGACTCCGGACCGGCGTGTGCCTGGAGCTCCGCGGTGGCGACCGCGAGGGTGCAGGCGATCGCTGCCAGTCCCATGAGGACGGGCGGCCAGCGCCTCCTGCTGAACATCCTCGCATGGCGAACGGGATTCTCCAGCAGGAGGTAGGTGCCGACGGATGCCATGAATGCGAGCGCGAGCCACTTGAGGTTCTGCTAAAAGGGAAGCGCGATCTTCCCAGCGGCATCGGCGGCGAAGACCAGTATCGGCCAGTGCCACAAGTACAGTGAGTACGAGAGCTTGCCCGTCCGCTGCAAGGGGGGCATGCACAAGAGGGCTTCGGCCCCACGAGCTGGCGCTACGACTCCCCCGGCGATGACGAGAGCCGCCCCGACCACAGGCAGGCTGACCGCCGAACCCGGATAGGGAGTGGAGGAGCGGAATGCGACCGCTGACAAGCCGATGACGGCGAGACCCGTCCAGCTCATGACCGGACCGAGGTGTCGTGGGACCTTGAGGAGCCTGCCAGTCCCTACGGCGATGAGGGCTCCCAGCGCCAGCTCCCATGCGCGGGTGAAAGGCGAAAAGTAGGCCGCGGTCATGTTGGTGGTGGTCTGGCCCACCGAGAGCACGAACGAGACCACGATTCCGGCACCGAGCGCGAATGCCAGACGGGTGGTCACGGGAATCCAGGATCGGAGCGAGACGAGCACGAGGAAGATCGTCGGATAGACGAGGTAGAACTGCTCCTCGACCGCCAACGACCAGAAATTCTGCAGAGGGGAGGGCGGCTGTGCTGCAGTGAAGTAATTCGTGCCATTCGAAGCGAAGTGGAAATTGGCGAGGAAGACCGACACCCACCGTGCGTCCCTGGCCGTCTGGTCCCCGTAGATGATGCCCAGGAGCCCGAACGATGCCACCGTCGCGGCAATGATCACGAATGTGGCCGCTGGCAAGATCCGACGAGCCCGACGACCGTAGAAACCAAGGATAGAGATGCGTTCGGTGGAGCCTTGCTCGCGCAGAAGGACACCGGTGATCACGAACCCGATATGACGAAGAAGACGTCCACGCCGACGTAGCCTCCGGTGAGCCCGGGCATTCCAGCGTGGTAGAGCACAACCAACAGCACGGCGATGGCCCGAAGACCCTCCACGTCGGGACGGAACCGCCGATCGGAGGGAGCCGACCCGGACTCGTCACCAGACGACAGGAAGCGTTCTCCAACCGTCGCCGTCTCCGAAACCGTCAATCCGACCCCCATGAAGCACCGCGGACCTCAGTCGTCGCAGTCGCAAGACGAGCGCGGGCGGCTTCGAACCTCCATGTCGAGTGCGGTTGTCAGGCTAGGACCAACCCGACAACGACGGCGAAGTGAAGCACCACACTAGTGGGTGGGACCACCCCGGAGCGACCGGCACCCATCTCAGTCCGATGCGGCGCGAGGAACCCAAACGGACGAACACACGTCACACCCAGACCGATACGAGGCGCGACGGTAGGAGGGCCGTCGCCGAACGGCGCGCTCTGCGTGGCAATCGGGATTCTCGTATGCCCCGACGGCTAGCATTGCAGCTCGGCGGCCTCAAGACCTGGTCGGGCGACGCATGCGGGAGATACCAGATTGCCGACGATCACTGTCGATACCCCCCCGGCAGCTGCTGAGCAAACGTCAGTCTTGGCCCCGCGACGTCGCCATGGCCTGGGAAAGGTCTTGGGTGCCCTCGTCGCCTACTCGCTGATCTCGGTCTTCATCTGGAGCAACGTCTGGACGACCAGTCCGAGCTCTGTGACGACGTGCGGTTGCGGCGACACATCACTGTTCACCTGGTTCCTCGAGTGGCCCGCCTTTGCCATTTCGCACGGACTCAACCCTCTGCACTCGTCAGCGGCTGGGTACCCGGAAGGCATCAACCTCCTGGCCAACACGAGCGAGTTGGCCATCGGAGTAGTGCTGGCACCGGTCACCTGGCTCTTCGGACCGGTAGCTAGCCTGAATGTGGCGCTGACGCTCAGCCCCGCCCTGTCCGCCATGGCCATGTTCGTGCTGCTCCGCCGGTGGACGACCCGGTGGCTTGCGGCATTCGTCGGTGGACTGCTCTACGGCTTTTCGCCATTCATCTTGTCGAGCCTGGCAGACGCCCATCTGATGCTCGGGATGGCGGTCGTCCCACCTCTGCTCGTGCTCTGCCTCGACGAGCTGCTGATCCGCCAACAGTGGCGTCCGGTGACCACCGGGGCAGTGCTGGCTCTTCTGGTGACGCTGCAGTTCTTTGTGGGCACCGAGGTCCTCCTGATCGAGGCGCTCATGGGTGCCATCGGAATTGCCATGGTGGTCGTATTCGCTGCGTGGCGGCACCCCGACGCACTTCAAAGTCACCTTCACTACGCACTCACCGGACTGGTGACGGGATCAATCATCACCGTGGTACTGCTCGCCTATCCAGCCTGGTACGCGCTCGACGGACCGACCCACCTTTCCGGATCCATCTGGCCCGGTAGTTCGTACATCTTCGCAGGTCCTCCCCTGCGGGACTACGTGATTCCCGCGAAGCTCGCGCGGACCTTTGACGGCTATCTGGGCCCGAAAGCACTCCTCGTTTCCACCCAGTACATGGGGATCGGCCTCCTGGCCGTCCTCATCGGGGGCGTGGTCGTCTGGCGTCGAGATCGCCGCCTGTGGCTGTTCGGCGCGATCTCTGTGGTTGCTGTCGCGTTCACCCTGGGATCGACCCCTGGTCACTTCAGCGCTTGGACGGTGCTGGGAAGCCTGCCCCTGTTCGAGAACATCCTTCCGTACCGGTTCGTGCTCATCACCGATCTGGCCGTCGCGATCATGCTGGGGCTGATCATCGACCATTCCATCACCTACGTCGCGGACCGTCGGGAGAAGGCTCGATCTGGTTCCATCGAGGACGGCGACCACTGGGCTCGACTGCCCGCCTGGGCCCCGAATGCAGCCGGGATCGTTGTGGCCCTCATTGCCCTCATGCCACTGGTCGTCTACGTCGCACCTTCGATACCCGTCAGGACTGAACGCGTGGTGCTACCCCAGTGGTTTCGCAAAGTGGCGGTCCACCTGAGCGGTCATCAGGTGCTTCTCGTGATGCCCTCAGCCTCGACGGGCTTCGAGGACAGCGCGATGACGTGGCAAGCCGTGGATCAGATGCAGTTCACCATGATCAGCGTCGCGGGCCCCACCGATGCCCTGAAACGCATCAAGAAGCGAGACCGATTGGGCACATCGGTCATCAACGAGGCGGCACTCTCGACGCTTCCGGCCACCGAGCTGATCACAACTGCGAACGTTGCAGCGCTACGGCAGACCATGGAGAACCTCGGGGCCACGATGGTCGTGATCGTGGCGCAGCCGAACCTTCCGCCCTACGACACGGTGCGGTCGATCCCGAATGCAGCGATGTTGGTCGCCGCCGCTACCGGTACGGCACCCCAGTTTGAGGACGGTGCATGGGTGTGGACCGGCGTCGACAAGGCAGGACCATCGGTGTTACCGACGCCAGCGACGGTGGCGAGATGCTCCGTGGGGACTCCGTCGGGGGATGAGCTCACCGTCGATCGGTCGATTCAGTGCATTCTGGGGCATACTGTCAGCACCAGTACCTGAAGCCGAAAGCGGCTCGCTGCCCCCGCCTGATCAAGCGATCGGCGGACTCGGCGTGCCGGTGGCTCAGCCGAGCTCGCGCAGGAGATCAGGACTCCCGTCAGTCCGGGGAGGCCTCACCGTCCGAATCTCGGGGCGCGGATGACTCGCGGGAAGACCGACGCTCTCCGACGACAACCGAAGCAAGGACGGCGCAGAGCGCCACGACGGAGAGGATCTGGGCGGGAGCGCCGAATGCCCCTTCGTGTGCGCCGATGACGGGCACCGGTTTCACGGCGACGACGATCCCGGCGGCGACGAAGGAGACGCCGGCGATGGTCGCGGCGGCCCTGCCCCCCCAGCGATGGGCCACGGCGATGAGAGGCACCAGAAGGAGAACCAGCACACCGCCCACACACAGGACAACGCCCGCGGCTCCGGCGGCCAGGACCGCTCCGGGCAGCCTCCTCCGTGGACCGATCGGTTCGCTCCGGGACCGGTTGCGTCCCGCCAGGGCCAGGACAGCCAGGATCAGGAGGAAGAGTCCGCCGATGGCAAGCGACACACGGTAGGCATGGTCCGGGACGAAGGTCATGGTGACGAGGCCTCCGCT
>JBKQRT010000375.1:0-4528 GCA_052143895.1 Acidimicrobiales bacterium
CCCTGTTCGTCGATCCAGCCACCACCGATGCCGGACTTGGCTTGAAAGTCTCCGGAATTCGACAGTTCAGCTAACGTTGGGGGTGGAGGCGGCCCACCCTGTCCACTGCTGGACCAAAGGCGCACACCGCCTACGAAGTAGAGTCCTCCTGCCGCGTACCAGGAGATCGGATATGTGCCGATACCCCACTTCTCACTTATCGCGCTGAATACCCCAGAACTCGTTTCGATTCCGACGTGGTCGATCGATCCAAGGCCGTTACCTGCGTTGCGGTCGAAGTAGACAAGATCCCCGGGCCGAAGATCGGCCTGATTCGAGATGACTTGGCCGCCGTCGGCGATTGCAGCAGAAGCCTGCGAGTCGTTGTGAGGCAGGATGACGGAACCACCCGATGCTTGGGCGACGGCATACAGCGTCAGTCCAGTGCAGTCGTAGCCGATCGCACCGATCTGATTGCAGTTCGAGTAGTAGCCCGGATCGGGATCGGGGTCCGTGCCCCCGACGCTTGGACCGTTCGGGGTCCCGCCACCGAAGCAGTAGTGGTAGCCCGTCGCCGCAGATGCGTAATTGACAACTGATTGCCCAGAGAACGAGGTGAGCGCGGCAGCCCGTGCTCCGCTGACGGCCTGGGTAACCACCAGAAGGGAACTGAGGAGCAAGAGCGTACCGACGAATGGCAAAACTCGACGAGAATAGGCCTTCATCACTGTGTCCGCCTTCAGTTGCCACTGACGCCTCTGTGAGCGCCGGCTGCAGAACGATACCAGCGAGCTCTGCTGGGCTGCCGGGAGCTGGCCGAGCGTGCACGGAAAAGTGTGGTGGGGGGGGTGAATGGAAGGGTTCGGGATGGAAGCGGACGGACGTTTGGACGCCGCCTATCACCTATCCCCTGTGCCCACGGCAGTGTGCCCACGGCAGGAATCGAACCTGCGACACCTCATTTAGGAAACGAGTGCTCTATCCCCTGAGCTACGTGGGCCGAGTCCAACCCTGCGATTGTACGTCCCCTCGTACAAGTGGCCCGGGAGTTCGAATTCGACCACGATCCTGAGACAGCCCTGCACCCGCGTCGGCGCTCACCCTGAGCGGGCCGACCTCGAGCGCTTTGGGTGCCTCGGGCGCCAGCCGCGTCGAACGCATAGGAGTTGCAGCGCCGACCAGGCTGAACCGGACGTCGGACCGCCTCTGGCCAGACCCTACGATGAGTCGGGGTGCGGTCCTCCCCGAACCACCCACCCCAATCCACGACGCGAACGATGAACGATGGAGATGACACATGAGCCAGAGCGACGAGTGGTCCCCCGACGAGCCCTCAGGATCGGATCCCTTCGAGCAGGGTGACGAGGCCTTCGACGACAGCTCCGCCCTCGACCCGAGCTTCATCGAGGCGGTCGAGCTCGATCCTTCGCTCGACCCGGCGCTTCAAGTCGACAACCGGGAGCTCGAGGAGGCCGGCGCTGTGCTTGACGACCCGGATGGCCTCGCCGTGCTCGATGGCGGCATCGACGATCCCGATGGGATCGGTGAGCCGACGCCGAGGGAACGCGCCCGGGCGGCCGACGACGAAGGTTGGGACCTCGACGCGCCCGAGGTGCCTGGCTCCGCCGAGGAGGAGCCCGAAGGAGGCTGATGACCGGCCGCCGGAGGCGTTCAGCAACGCTTGAACTTCCCCGCCATCAACGCTCGCTCGACCACTTCGCGGCTCGGCGCCTCGGGAAGAACCGACAGCCGGCCTCTGGTCGACAACCCGTCCAGCACGATCGTCAGATACCGCCTCCACAGCTCGGGGGCCAACCCGTCCGTGTACTCGGCGACCGCACCCACCATCATCTCGATCATGGGGAAGTCCGCCGGGACGACGTCCGGCCGCAGGTGCCCGTCGAGCTGGGCCCGTTCGACCAGCTTCGCCACGGCCGGTTCGATCCGCCCCCGGGCCCGCGCCACCCGATCGTGCCCGTACGAGCCGTGCAACAGGACGTCTCGTAGGCCGAGATCCTCGGCCTGCAGCTGTGTGGCACTCTCGATGAACCACAACAGCCCCTCCCACGAGTCAGCGAACGTCGCCGCGTCCAGTGCCAACCCGACGATGCCGTCGATGGCCTGCTCGAACAGCGCCTCGACGAGCGCCTCCTTGTTGGGGAACCGGCGGTACACCGTTCCGACGCCGACACAGGCCTGGTGGGCGACGTCGTCGAGCGTGGCGTCGAGGCCCCGCTGAGCGAACACCTCGGCGGCCGCCTCGAGGATCCGCTCACGGTTGCGGGCGGCGTCCGCTCGCAGTGGACGCTCCTCATGCTCGGTGGCTGCGCACATGGCTCCTCTTCCCCCCGGCTCCGAGAATATTCCCGAAGAAGTGGAGTAGCTTTCTCCACATACCTGTAGAGTAGAGCTTAACCGGAGAGATTTGCTCCATTTCTGAGCTCGGAGGTCGCCATGAGCACGATCACCTCGCCGCCGTCTGACGAAGCCGCAGCCCCTTCCGGCGAAGCCGCAACCCCCACCGCCAGCCAGCACAACCACGGCAAGCGCTGGTGGATCCTCGCCGTGCTGGGGATCGCACAGTTGATGGTCATCCTCGACAACACCATCGTCAACATCGCCCTTCCCACCGCCCAGCACGCCCTGCACTTCTCCGACGCCGACCGGCAGTGGATCGTCACCGCCTACTCGCTGGCCTTCGGGAGCCTCCTCCTGCTGGGCGGCCGGATCGGCGACCTGGTAGGCCGGAAGCGGACCCTGATCATCGGTCTGGTCGGGTTCGCCACCGCCTCGGCCATCGGCGGGGCCTCGGTCAACTTCCCCATGCTGGTCACCGCCCGGACGGTGCAGGGCGCGTTCGGAGCACTGCTCGCACCGTCAGTGCTCGCCCTGCTGACCACGACCTTCTCCGACGCCGGCGAGCGGGGCCGGGCCTTCGCCATCTACGGCGGCATCGCCGGGGCCGGTGGCGCCATCGGGCTGCTCCTCGGCGGTATCCTCACCTCCTACGCCTCGTGGCGCTGGACCCTCTTTGTCAACCTCGCCTTCGCCGCCATCGCCACGACCGGCGCCCTCGTCTGGCTCAAGACCGACAGGGCCGCCGACCACGACCCGCTCGACATCCCGGGCCTGCTGGCGGTGACCGGTGGGCTGTTCTCGCTCGTCTACGGCTTCTCCCACGCCGAGACCACAGCGTGGAGCAACCCGTACACCATCGGCTTCCTCGTCCTCGGGGTGGTCCTGCTGGCCGTCTTCGCCTTCCTCGAGACCCGGGTGACCTTTCCGCTGCTGCCGCTCCGGATCGTGCTCAACCGGACCCGGGGCGGTTCCATCCTGGCCATGCTGTTCGCCGGTGCCGGGATCTTCGGGGTCTTCCTCTTCCTCACCTACTACCTGCAGGACACCCTTCGGTTCAGCCCGGTCAAGACCGGTGTCGCCTTCCTCCCCATGGTGATCGCACTGGCGGGCATGGCCCAGGTCTCCAACCGAGTCCTGTTACCGCGGTTCGGGCCCAAGCAGATCGTGCCCATCGGGCTCCTCCTCGATGCTGCTGCGCTCTTCCTGCTCCACGGACTCGGCCTGCACAGCTCCTACGTCACCCACGTGCTCCCCTACCTCATCCTGCTCGGCCTCGGGTTCGGCTTGAGCCTGGCCCCCTCGTTCAGCACCGGCACCCTCGGGCTCGAGCCCCACGACGCCGGGGTGGGATCGGCCACCGTCAACACCGCCCAGCAGGTCGGCGGCTCGATCGGTACCGCACTCCTCAACACGCTGGCCGCCAGTGCGGCCGCCGCCTACCTGGTGGGGCGCGTCGCGACCCCGACCGCGTTGCAGGGCGCCGCCCTCCACAGCTACACCACGGCGTTCTTCTGGTCCGCCCTGATCTTCATGGCCGGAGCCATCACCACCGGGCTCGTGCTCGAGCGGGGTGTCCCGGCGGCGCTGGCCCGGACCCACGAGCCCACCGGCCACATGTAACGAACCGGCGCCTGACCTGCCCGCCCGCCCGCTTGCCAGAGACCGGTCCAGTCGGTCCGGTCAGGCCGGCCAGGGGGTGGGCACGAGCACGCAACGGGTGCCGCTGTAGATGGTCGGCATGCACTTGTTGCAGTGGATGCAGAGCCCGGTGGCATCCTCCCCGCGCTCCCACCGCCCCACCAGATCGGGCTCGCGGAGCAGTGCCCTGGCCATGGCCACGAACGCGAAGCCCTCGGACAGTGCGCGCTCGACGGTGTCCAGCCGGTTCACACCGCCCAGCAGGATAAGCGGCATCGAGAGGGCGCCGAGGAACTGCCGGGCGTAGGGGAGGAAGAAGGCCTCCTCGAAGGGATACGCCTTGAGGAAGCGCGACCCGACCACCCGGAATCCCAGCCGCAGCGACGCGGGCAGGGTGGCGGCGAATTCGGTCATGGGAGCCTCGCCCCGGAACAGGTACATCGGGTTGGAGAGGGAGCTCCAACCCGATGTACCTGTTCCGGGGCGAGGCCCCCATGACCGAGTTCGCCGCCACCCTGCCCGCGTCGCTGCGGCTGGGATTCCGGGTGGTCGG
>JBKQRT010000376.1:0-4001 GCA_052143895.1 Acidimicrobiales bacterium
GCGATGTCGAAGACGGGTCCGTCAGTGGGATCCGACCAGGGCGTGGGCTCCGGAAAGTGCCGGTGCCGGTAGTGCGGCGCCGAAGAACGGCCGCCCGCTACCTGCGGCCCGTTGCGATCCCGTTTGGGAGCTGTCCGAGTCGTCCCCGGCCAGGGGGGTGAACAACCCGGCAATAGCGGATGGGCATGCGATCCGGGAGTCCAGGACGCTCTACAGACGCTCAGAAGGTCCGTTCGACCCCGAAGGTGTTGCCCACCCGTATAGCGCCGGCTGAGCGAGCCGGATTTCGATTGCCTCGTCACTGGCTACCGGGCAGGATATTCGCTCCGACAATTAGCCGACGAGTTCGGCATCTACCATCGGACCACCGCCGAACACGTGGAGCAGCGCAGTGTCCAGCGTCGGATGAATCGGCGGAAACTGACCCCACAAGCCATATCGGAGGCATGCCGACGCTACGAGGCCGGAGATTCTCTTGCCGTAGTCTGCAAAGCGCACGGAGTTGACGCCTCAACTGTGCGACGAGTGCTGGATCAAGCTGGCATCGTGATCCGGCCACGACGAGAACGATGATGCCGGCAAGGGTCCAGTACGCGGAGTCTTAGCTCCTCTCGGTCTACCAACTACGACGCTCCCTGGTCGATGTGAACAGAGGCGCTAGGTCCGCGACGCCGGGATCTCGGCTCGACGCGCTGTCTCCGACGATTGGGTCGGATGGCGGATGAAGCGGGCGGCCCGACGCCGGATCCGCCGTTCCAGCCGTTCGGTGGGAGTGGATGGAGGTCGGGGACGCCGGGCGTGGGGGGCACGGTAGAACCGGGTCTTCGCCAGCTCGACCAGCAACAGGTAGACGACCACCATTCCGAACAGCAGCAGGAAGAAGGTCGTGGGCAAAGGAGTGAAACCCAGCAGGGTAGCCAGGCCTGTGTACGGAAGGATCGCACCGACGAGGGCCGCCCCTGTCGGCACCAGCAGCATCGGCAGGCTCGGCCGGCTCTTGAAGAATGGGATCCGCCGGGTTCGGATCACGTAGACGACCAGGGTCTGGGTGGCGATCGACTCGACGAACCAACCGGTCCGGAACTCGACGTGGCCGGCGTGGAGCAAGGAAAGCATCACCCAGAAGGTGATGAAGTCGAAGATCGAGCTGACGGGACCGAATACGGCCATGAAGTTCCGGATGAACTTCATGTCCCACGCCGCCGGTCGGGCCAGTGCCTCGGGGTCGACTCGGTCGGTCGGTATGACGAGCTGCCCGGTGTTGTAGAGGAGGTTGTTGAGGAGGATCTGCGACGGCAGCATCGGCAGGAACGACAGGAACACCGAGGCTCCGGCTGCGCTGAACATGTTGCCGAAGTTGGAGGACGTGGCCATCAAGACGTACTTCATGGTGTTGGCGAAGATGCGACGGCCCTCCATGACACCTTCCGCCAGCACGCCGAGATCCTTGTCGAGCAGCACCACGTCGGCGGCGTCCTTGGCTACGTCGGTCCCCGAGTCCACCGAGATCCCGACATCGGCATGATGCAGCGCCACCGCGTCGTTCACCCCGTCCCCGAGGAATGCCACGTCCTTTCCGGTGCGGCGCGCCACCTTGATAATGCGCGACTTCTGTTCGGGGCCGATCCGGGCGAATACCGTCGTGGTCAGGATTGCCGCTTCGAGGTGGTCATCGTCGAGCGACTCGACCTCGACTCCGCTGAGCACTCCTTCGCAGTCGACTCCGATGTCCGAGCAGACCTTTGCCGCCACCAGGCCGTTGTCCCCGGTGATGATCTTGACCGCGACCCCCAACCGTTCGAGCGTGGCGATGGAAGACCCGGCGTCGGCCTTCGGGCGGTCGGTGAAGGTCAGGAACCCGATCAACTCCAACCCCCGCTCGTCATCGGCGGTCAGCACGTCCACCCCTTCGGCCGGGCGGTCGGCCAGGGCCACCACCCGGGCGCCGTCGGAGAACAGTGCCTCCAGCGAAGACCGGGCGCCGTCGGGGATGCTCGCACACCGGTCCAGCACCACCTCGGGCGCCCCTTTGGTGATCAGGAGCGGCTGGCCGGCGGGGTCCCTGACCAGCACCGAACCGAGTTGCCGCTCGTGGTCGAAGGGGAGGACGCCGAACCTCTGGTAGCCGGCGGCCGCAGTGGCGATCGGTTCCCCCGCAGCTGCCCCCGGGGCCGACCACAGGGCCTGGTCCAGCGCGTTTCCCCCGACCGGTCCCTCAGCCGTGACCGCTGCTTCATTGCAGACGAGCCCGAGCAGCAGCGGGCGATCGCTCTCCTGCCCGCCGGCGTCAAGCGAGCGCTCGAACGTGATCACCCCTTCGGTGAGGGTGCCTGTCTTGTCGGTGAAGAGGACCTCGATGTTGCCCAGATCCTCGATGGCGACCAGTCGCTTCACCAGCACCTTCTTCGCCACTAGCGCCCTCGAACCGGCGGAGAGGCTCACCGTCACGATGGCCGGCATCATCTCGGGGGCGATGCCGACGGCGATGGCCAGCGAGAAGAGCAGTGCGTCGATGAGGGGCCGCGACAGCGCCACGTTGACGATGAAGATGAATGCCGTCAGCACCGCCGCCACCCCGAACAGGAAACGCGAGAACTTCGACAGGCCCACCTCGAAGGCGGTCTGGCCCTGCTTCTCGGCCAGCCCGGCGGCGATTTGCCCGAAGGCGGTCCGAGGCCCGGTCCGGACCACCACACCGAGGGCGGAACCCTGGTGGACGATCGTCCCCATGAAGGCACATCCCGGCTGATCCAACGGCTGGCGGTCAGCGACAGGCGCCGCCGATTTGGTCACGGGCATCGATTCGCCGGTCAGCAGGCCTTCGTCGCACTCGAACTCGTCGACCTCCAGCAGGCGGAGGTCGGCTGGGACGAGGCCGCCGATGCGGAGCGACACCACGTCACCGGGGACGAGGTCGGTCACCGGGGCCCGGATCACCCGTCCGCCCCTCGTGACCTCGGCTTCGTGGCGGATATTGGCCCGGAGGGCCTCCATCGCCACTTCCGCCCGGTACTCGTTGAAGAAGCCCAGCCCGACGCTGAGGGCGACGATCACCGCGATGATCACGGCATTGGTGCCGCCACCGGTCAGGCCCGACACGAGCGCCGCACCGAGCAGGAGAATCAGGATCGGATTCCGGACCTGGCGGAGGAGGACGGCGACGGCATGCACCCGGTGAGTCCCGAGCGCGTTGGGTCCGAACTGTCGCAGTCGTTCAGCCACCTCGTCGGACGAGAGCCCGTCCGGGCCACTCCCCAGGCGCGAGAGCACCTCGGTCGGGGGGAGCGCGGCGGCATCGGCCAAGTCCAATTCCTCGACCGGGGGGTGCGCGACTACGACCATGATGTGCGGATGCCCTACAACCGGAACTCGTCGACAGCCGCGGTAGCTAGGCACAATCGCCGGCGCTGCTCCGCACAGAGACCCGTTACGGCCGACTCAGGACTTGCGCCGAGCATCGCCTTAGCAGCTGCGTGCGAATCGGCGAGCAGCCGCACGAATTCATTGTCCACCAACGCTGATTCTGCCAGCTTGGGTCGGATCACGCCGTTACGTCGCCCGGCGATCAACAACAGAGACCAAGTGAGAATGGTCAGAAGGCCAAGTCCGGCTTCGGGATCGCTCATTCGGTCTCTCTCCTTTCCACTAGGAACGCTTGTCGTTGAGTTTGCACCATCCACTCGCACAGTCATGTCGCAACCTTGTCCGGAGGCAGACCCGGTGACCAACTTGACAGCAATGCAGAGCATTCGGCTAGGACCTCGCGTTCATCGTGATCGCGCAGTTGCCCATAAGTTCCGAGCTTGACCATCCGGCCCATCCCGCCAGTGGTCAGCCGACGGGTTCGAGCAGTCAGGAGCGGACGGAGCCGAGTAACGGCGTCAACCGACCGCCTGCTGGATCAGCTAAACGCAGCTGGTAACGCTCAGCACACCGGTCACCGCCCAACCGGCTGCAACGAGAGATCCGGTGACTGACGCCCGCCCATGACGTCTCGGCGG
>JBKQRT010000377.1:0-3095 GCA_052143895.1 Acidimicrobiales bacterium
CCGTTATCGGAAAGTACGAGGTGTACATGGATGCGAGCCATGTCACGAAGACGTATTCGCTCGTTCTGGCGAACGAGCTCACGGCGTCGCTCCAGCTTTCGTCGTCGCGTTGACATCGATGGAGCAATGGTCCCGGGCATCGCAGACGTGTCCCAGGACCGCTGGTTCCGTTAACTCGTCAAGAGCTGTATTTCGCCGGACGTTCCTGGGCAGGTCACCCGGCAATGCGTGATGCATGCGAGGCGGCTAACACGCATGCAACAGTGCGATCGACTGTGAGTCCTCCGATGCCGCTCGTGCCATTCGTGCATGACGCGTATTGGGCCGCGGTCGGGTAGGTCGATAGGGTGGAATGGTCGACTCCGTTCCATACCCAGGCTTTCGCCGTGTGGGTCGGCCTGAGGCCGGTGGCCCCGGTGATCATCGCGGCCATCGCCGGCACCGAGGCCACCTGATCGTATTCCGGCAGCTCGGGCTGATCGGGGAGCACCACCGTGGTGACCTTCCATCCGAGTAGGGCGCGATGTACGGCAACCAGGTCCGAGGAGGTAATCACTGGATGGGTCGCGTACGCAAATGTCACCTGAGAGATCACATTCTGGCCCGCGTTCTCGACATCGTTGCGGACGGTCCCGGCACCGAGCCCTCCAGACCCGACCATCGAGAAGCGCTGCCCGCTGAGCGCTTGCCATGTCATCGCGGCCTGCTTACCCGAAAGGGACAGCGAGTAGTTTCGCCCGCTGCTATCCGTCCATTTCAGTCCACCCTTGGTCGCAGTGAAGGGAGCGGGCAGCACCAGCACCACCGGGTGGCCTGACAGGTGAGGGGCGACTGTTCTGAACCAGGTCGGGAGAATGATCGGCTCGATCGTGAACGGGATTCCCTGAGCCACGTATACAGCCGGTGGGGCGATGGCGAGCGAGGCCACCACCAGTCCGCTTGCGGCACCCGGCCACCGTCGCAACGAGCTTCTCCACTTCTCCGACTTCGTGCGTGATGATCGACCCACACTCCGGCCCGAGATGTCGTTGACCGCTGATCGTGTGTTGTCGACAATGACACCCAACAGGACGGCGACGGCCAGGTAGGCGAAGAGCACGAAGTGGAGCGGCACGATGTTCTTCAAGACTGGCAATGAACCCAGCCACGGTCCCGACGACGTGACCAGGCACAGTGAGACGATGGAGAGCAGTCCGAAGAGCCAGAGGAGTCGTTGCCGTCTCCAGAGGAGAATGCCCGCTAGGCATACGACGACAACCCCTATCCCGAAGTACTGGGCAGAGAGCACCGGGCCTTGGTACCCGCCCACGATTCGGAAGAATGGCGAACTGAAGGCGCCGTGGACCAACGGCTTGCTCGGGAGGAAGAACTTCTGTGCGGTTCCGCCGAAGATGCTCAGGCGGAGGCCGGGGTGGATCGTCCCCGAGTAATGGGCCGGTCCGGCCAGCGCGGACCAGACCGGATAGGCGAGGACCAGGCACGTGGTCACGGCCGCCGACACAGCACCGACGGACGCAGGCCGTGCATGCTTCCTGAGCGCCACCGGATCCCGTCGGGCGACATCGATGACGACCAGGATGACCCCGATCACTACCTCGATGAGCATCAGGATGAGGACCTCGACCCCGACCAGGAACTGCAGACTGAGGAGCAACCCGAGAACGATCCCGGTGAGTTTCGGACTCCGGCGCTGCCTGATGAGCAGCTCGTCGAGGCAGATCACCACCAGTGGTGGGACCGCCACGAACGTGAAGTCGACGTGGGCCGAGGCGAGATTGTTCAGTACGAAGGGTGAGAACCCGTAGAACAGCCCGGCGACGAATGCGGCCGGCATCCAGGACACCCACCGGCGCACCAGCGCGAACATGGACAGTGCAGACAGGACCGGGACCGCTGTCAGGCCCACATTGAGCGCGGCGACCGATCCGACCAACCAGGTCAACGGAGCCAGGGCGATGCCGAAGGAAGCGAAGATGAGGCTGATCCCGGTGGGGTAGCCGACTGCCGTCGAGAACAGGGGATCGTGGCCGTGCGAGATCGCGTATGCCGGCCAGAAGGTGAACCAGATGGACGAGGACGAATCGCCGCACCCGCACGTCGTCATTGCCGTCGGGTGGCCGGTCCATACGTGTGCCCAGATGATCACTGACACGGCGAGGTAGAGGGCACCGGCGACCAGGTACGGATAGACCGACCGGGAATCAGCAGTCGGGTTACCGGATGCTCTGGCGGCAGGTTCCTCGGCAGGGGAACCAGCCTTGTGGTCCCCGCTCATGGGAGGTTCGGCAACGTCCGTGCCCCCTGCCCTCATCGGACGGTCTGACTTCATGATTCGGGGGAGTCTAGATCGGCCCGGTCGGAATGAAGGGACGCTGCGACCCCGGGATGCTGGCACGAACGTCTCAACGGATGTGGCCGACGACCCGGTGCGGGTACAGGTCGATCCCAGATTGTCTGATCTGCCGACATCCTGCTGCCTTCTCCACTGATAGACAGTCGGGTGGAGGCCAATCGACGATGGACGACGACGCTGGGAATCGTGAGCGCACAGGCTGAGGTGGGCATCGGTTCCAAGGTGATGAGTCGTGTTCCGGTTGGTCTGGTCGTTCCCGCCATTGCCTGGCAATTCCGCTACCTCGAGCCCGAACTGGGCAGGCTCGGGGAGCTCGTTCCCAGGGATCGCGGTGCAGTCGATGCGGGGGTGTGGTGGGGTCCGTGGACCTGGTGGCTGGCCCGCCGTGTCCCGAGGGTTGATTCCTTCGAGCCGAACCTCGACCTCGTGGCACGCCTGGAATCGGTGATGCCCCCGAATGTGACCCTTCATTCTGTGGCGCTCAGTGACCGGACGGGCGAGGCCGACCTTTGGGTGCCGTCGGGGGGGACGGGCACGGAGGGCCGCGGCTCACTGGAGCCAGCTGGACGAATCGGATCCGGATGGAGGCAACAGCCGGCTTTCACCAGCCGATTAGACGAGTTCGAACTCGGGGATGTCGGCTTCGTGAAGATCGACGTCGAGGGGCACGAGTTCCCCGTGTTGCAAGGAGCAACGAAGCTGCTCGAGCTGCAGCGCCCGACCGTGATGGTGGAGATCGAGC
>JBKQRT010000378.1:0-32413 GCA_052143895.1 Acidimicrobiales bacterium
CCCGCGGGACGGTCCGGCACGTGGTCCGAGTCACGACCGGTGGGATTCGGTCATTGAGTGCGCTGCGGGCCCGACTGATGGCGGAGGTGGCTGAAGGCCAACACGGCCCGGTGACCCCGACAGCAGATTCCCGTGAACTATCGAGTCAATCCAATTGGGTAGGCTGCGCCATCGGTTCATGGCACCTGGGGTGCGCCGCCGCTCAGCCGATCAGCCCCACTCGGCGTGCGGCGAGGCGGGTACGGTGCAACAAGGAGAGAGCCGATGACCGAACACGGGAGCGACATCGATCGAGGCGAGGAGTGGGAGGCCTTGAAGGCCCGGTACCTCAGACCCCCGGGCGTCCGCCCCGCCTCCTCGGCCAGGGGTCTGCACCACTTCGCCCTGCTGTCCAGTGATGTTGAGCGAACCATCAAGTTCTACCAAGACCTCCTTGAGTTCCCGCTCGCCGAGCTGTTCGAGAACCGGGACTATCGCGGTTCCACCCACTTCTTCTTCGATGTCGGCCACGACAACTATCTCGCCTACTTCGACTTCCCCGGCCTCGATCTTGGGGAGTACCGGGAAGTGCTCGGTGGGCTGCACCACATCGCCATCTCCGTCACGCCGGAGCAGTGGGACCGGCTCGTGGTCAAACTGCAGGCGGCGGGTATCCCGACCCATATTGTCAACGGTGACTCGGCTTATTTTCCGGGACCCGACGGCGAGCGACTCGAGCTGCTTTCGTACCCACTCAACGACATGTACGGGACAATCGTCGGCTGATCGACCGGAACGTTACGCCCGCTGGGATGCCGGACCGGGGTGTCGACGACCAATACACCGATGAGCGGTCACCGGTGTATCCGGCATGTGCCGGTCCCGCCCGGCCAGGTTGTTGGCGGCGTCGGCAACCAACCCTTCCGTTCGTAAACGGACACTGCCGCCCATGTGCCGACGACGGCGAGGATGGCCCACAAGTGGAGGGTGCGGGAGTCGAGAGTCCGTATCACGGCCCACACGCTCGACCTCGAACAGCCCCCCGACTCGATCCTGCGCCAGATCGACGATCTGGCCGAACTGCTCGCTTCGAGTTCGCTCGGCATTCCGCCGGTGGCCCACTCCGGTGTCCACCGCGTCTGCCATTCCGCCACCCGGGCCGGTGGGGGAGCAGCCTATCCGCACGTCCGATCGACCCCGGATGCCGGGGCGTCCCGAACCTCGGGACCTTAGGCTCGATGCGTGGACGCGATCGACTCGACGGCCGGACCGTCCGACCGGTGGGGAAGGATCGGATCGGGTCCGGCACCCCGGGTCGAGCTGGTCGCCGTGGAACTGTGGATGCTCGAGCTCCCGTTCCGCACGCCGGTGGCCACGGCCAAAGGCGAGCACCGGACCCGTCCGCTGGTGATGGTGCAGGTGGTCGGCCGCCGCGGGAGCACCGAGGTCATCGGCTGGGGAGAGTGCGCAGCCCTCGCCGACACCACCTACGACGCCGAGGACGCCGCCGGCTCGTTCGAGGTGCTCGGACGTGACCTGGTCCCGGCGCTCTTTGCCCGGACTGCGGCAGCCCGGGGTGCGCTCCCCGGCCCGGCGGCGCTCGGAGCCGTCCGCTCGGCCGCATCGTCGGCGCCGCTGGCCTTCGCCGCCCTCGAGATGGCCGTCGCCGACGCCCATCTGCGGGCCGGTGACCGGTCGTTCGCCGCGCTCGTCGGCGTCGAGGGGCGGACGGTGGAGCTCGGCGCCGTGGTCGGCCGGGTCGATTCGGTCGACGACCTCCTCGCACGGGTGGCCGCCCTCGCCGACCAGGGGTACGGCCGGGTGAAGGTCAAGACCGGGCCCGGGTGGGACGTCGTCCCGTTGGCTGCGCTCACCGAGGCGTTCCCCGAGCTGCGCTTCCAGGCCGACGCCAACGGCTCGTACGGCGATCAGGACGACGCCGTCTGGTTCGAGCTCGACCGGTTCGGCCTCCTCTGCATCGAGCAGCCGTTCGACCGCGCCGACCTGGCCGCCCACGCCCGCCTGGCCAGCCGCCTGGTCACGCCGATCTGCCTCGACGAGAGCCTCGACTCGCCCGCCGCCGTCCGGCACGCCCTCGACGCCGGCTGCTGCTCGGTCGTCTGCGTCAAGCCGTCTCGCCTCGGGGGCATCGGCGCCGCACTGACGGTGGTCGAGTCGTGCACGGCCCGGGGCGTGCCCCTGTGGATGGGGGGCATGTTCGAGTCCGGGTACGCTCGCGGCGTCAACGCCGCCCTGGCCGCCCTGCCCGGGTTCTCGTGGCCGGGCGACCTGAGCCCGTCGGGGACCTACCTCGACGACGATCTCGTGACCCCGGCACCGCCACAGGTCCGCGACGGGCGCCTCGTCGTCACCATCCCGCCGGACGGAGGTCCGCCGGGGATGGGGCCGCCGCCCGAGCCCGACGCCCTCGACCGCCGGGTGCAACGCCGCCGTCGGCTCGAGCCGGACCGGGCCTGACCGGCCCGTCCGCTGGCGAAACGCCGGTGGTGGCACGGAATGCGTGACGGATGCGCTGCCGTGCGTAGAATTGCACTTCCATGCACCGGACCACCCTCGAGCGACGACTCAGCGATGCCCACGACCGGCTGCTCCGCGCCCGGGCGGAGCTGGCCATCCTCGACGAGCAGCTGGTGGTGGTTAACGAGATCGCCGACGACACCCGGCTCCGGGCGCTGGTGGCGGAGACGCCGGTGGCGTCGAAGGAGCACGACGAGGCCAGCCGCCACGCGTCCGTCATGCTGCAGACCCGGGCCGCGCTGGTCGAGCAGATCGCCGAGCTCGAACGCCGTCAGGACGAGCTGCTCGACCGGCTCGTGATCGGTCCCGGTTGACCGGGGCACGCGGGCTGCCGGTGCGTCCGACCCAGGCGCGGCGTCACCCGACCGGCGCTCCATCGGCAGGCCGGCCGGTACCCGAGCGGAAAGGCACGCTTTCACCATGACGAGGCGCGTGGTCATCGCAGAGGACGAAGCCATCATCCGGCTCGACCTGAAGGAGATCCTCGTCGACGAAGGGTACGACGTGGTCGGCGAGACGGGGAGGGGCGACGAGGCG
Source organism: Acidimicrobiales bacterium (assembly GCA_052143895.1). Classification (GTDB taxonomy): domain Bacteria; phylum Actinomycetota; class Acidimicrobiia; order Acidimicrobiales; family RAAP-2; genus Bog-756. The sequence goes on from JBKQRT010000378.1 coordinate 3,055, forward strand.
GTGGAGCTGGTGCGGGCGCACCAGCCCGATCTGGCGATCCTGGACATCAAGATGCCCGGCTCCGACGGACTGGCCGCCGCCCGGGCCATCCGCGACCTCGAGGTGAAGGTCGCCGTCCTCGTCCTCACCGCCTTCAGCCAGCGCAACCTCATCGACGAGGCGAGGGAGGCGGGGGTCGCCGCCTACCTTGTCAAGCCGTTCCAGCGCATCGAGCTCATCCCGGCCATCGACCAGGCGATGGCCCGGTGCGAGCAGGAGTGGGCCATCGACGACGAGGCCCGCCGGACGATGGCCGACGGGAGCGGCGGCGCAGCGGTGAGCGCCGAGGACAAGCTCGAGACCCGCCGGCTGGTGGACGGGGCCAAGGGCGTCCTCATGGAGCGCACCGGGATGTCCGAGTCCGAGGCGTTCGAGTTCATCCAACGGACGGCGATGGGGACCCGCGCGCGGATGATCGACGTCGCCCGCCAGGTCCTCGAGGGCTCGCTCGCGCCCTAGGCCGGGCCTCCTCTGCCATGGCCGCACCCACCCGCGCCGCGACCCCCCAGCGGCCCCTCATCCTGCTCGACGGCATGTCCCTCGCCTTCCGGGCCTACTTCGCGCTGCCGCCGGACCTGTCCACCAGCGCCGGCGTGGTGACCAACGCCGTCCACGGGTTCGCGTCGATGGTGGTCAACCTGATCCGGGACCACCATCCGATCGGCCTGGCCGTGGCGTTCGACCTCCCCGGCGGCACCTTCCGGGACGAGTTGGTGGAGGAGTACAAGGGCGGGCGGGCCGAGACACCGCCGGACCTGCTCCCCCAGTTCGACATGATCCGCTCGCTGCTCGCCTCCGTCGCCATACCGGTGGTCGAGGCCGAGGGTTTCGAGGCCGACGACGTTCTCGCCACGCTGGCCACCGAGGCGCGTGACCGCGGCGAGCCGGTCATCATCGTGACCGGCGACCGGGACTCGTACCAGCTTGTGGAGGATCCCTACATCCGGGTGCTCTACAACCGGCGGGGGGTGAGCGACTACGCCCTCTACGACGAGGCCGGCATCGAGGAGCGGACCGGCGTGCGACCCGAGAAGTACCCGATCCTCGCCTCGCTCCGGGGCGACCCCTCGGACAACCTGCCCGGGGTGCCCGGAGTGGGGGAGAAGACAGCGGCGAAGCTGGTCAATGAGTACGGGGATCTCGATGCCCTCTATGCCCACCTCGATGCTCTCTCACCGAAGCTGCGCGAGAACCTGGCCGCCCACGCCGAGCGGGTCCGACGCAACGCCGAGGTGATCCCCCTGGTCCGGGACGTCCCGCTCGACGTCCACGTCGATCAGTTGACGCTCGGCGGATGGAACTGGGAGGACGCTCGCCGGAGCTTCGCTGGGCTCGAGCTGCGGTCGTTGTGGACCCGGTTCTCGGCCCTCATGGAAGAAGGGGCACTCGGGCAGCCCTCCGGGGACGACCCCGCCGCCGCCGCCTCCGCGGCGGGGGGCGACCGGTCGGGAGCTGCCACCCCGTGGCTTACCGACCCTCCGGTCACCGTGCCCGGCGACGCCCGGACCGCCGCCGAGGCGCTGGACGCCCTCTTCGGCGCGGCATCCCGTTCGACCGGAAACGTGGGCGTCGTCGCCCGGTGGCTCGGCGACCCGGGCCGCTCCGGGCTGTCCTCGCTCACCCTGACGTGCGAGGTCGCCGACGAGGCTCCCGGCGCCGACCTGCCGCCGGCCGTCCACCTCCGGGGGCCGTCCGGTCCCGACGCCGAAGGGCGGAACGGACCACTCGGGGACCCGGCCGTCCTCAGCCTGCTGGCCGGCGCCTTCGGGCCCGATGGGGTCGGGGTCGTCGCCCACGACGCCAAGGAGCTGATGCGGTCACTGCTCCCCCTCGGAGTCGACATCGCCGGGCTCCGCCTCGACACCGCCGTGGCCGCCTACCTGCTTGATCCCTCGACCGACCGCTACCGGCTCTCCGATCTGGCCGCCCACCATCTCGCCGTGACGGTGGACGACGGTTCCGGAGGCAAGGGGCAGGGCTCGTTCGCCCTGGACATCCCCGCCGAACCGGCCGACGGTGCCGCCCCGGGCGCCGATGCGTCGGTCGTCCAGGCAGCACGGCTGGCAGCGGTGCTCGCCCGCCTGCGGACGCCGATGACGGCCGCCCTCGTCGAGGTGGGGGAGGACGGCCTCTACGCCGACATCGAACAGCCCCTGGTGCGGGTCCTGGCCCGGATGGAGGTCGTGGGCATCCCCGTCGACCGGGACGTCCTGCGGGCCATCGCCGCCGACCTGGCCGAGGAGTGCCGAACGCTGGAGGCGACCATCCACGATCTCGCCGGTGGCCCGTTCAAGATCAACTCCGTGCCCCAGCTCCGCGAGGTCCTCTACGAACGGCTGGGCCTCACACCGGTGCGCAAGACCAAGACGGGCTTCTCGACCGATGCCCGCACCCTCGAGCAGCTGCGCGACCAGCACCCGATCGTCGAGACGCTGCTGCGCTACCGGGAGGTGGAGAAGCTCCGGTCCACCTACGGCGAGAGCCTCGCCGCCGAGGTCGCCCCGGACGGTCGCATCCACGCCACATTCCACCAGACGGTGGCCCGGACCGGGAGGCTCTCATCGGACCGGCCCAACCTGCACAACATCCCGGTCCGCACCGACGAGGGGCGGCGGTTCCGGGAGGCGTTCGTGCCGTCCCCCGGGCGACGACTGCTGGTGGCCGACTACGACCAGGTCGAACTACGGGCCATCGCCCACCTGTCCGGCGACCCCGGTATGACCGCCGCGTTCGAGGCGGGGGAGGACATCCACCGCACGGTGGCCTCACAGGTCTTCGGTGTCGAGCCGGCCCAGGTCACCCACGCGCAGCGCTCGACCGCAAAGATGGTCTCCTACGGTCTCGCTTACGGCATGGAGGCCTACGGGCTGGCGCAGCGGCTGGCCGTTCCCGTCGAGGAGGCGCAGAGTGTTCTCGAGGCGTTCTTCGCCGCTTTCCCCTCGGTGCGCGAGTACATGGACCGTGCCGTGTCCGACGCCCGGAGCGCCGGCTACACGGTCACCGCCTTCGGGCGACGCCGGCCACTGCCCGACCTGGCGTCCTCCAATTACCAGGTGCGTCAGGCCGCCGAGCGCCAGGCCATGAACGCCGGCATCCAGGGACTCGCCGCCGACCTGTTCAAGCTGGCCCTCATCCGCCTCGACCACGGACTCGAGGAAGGAGGGTTCTCCTCCGACCTGGTCCTCCAGGTCCACGACGAGGTGCTGGTCGACGTGGTCCCCGACGAGGCCGACGACGTCCGGACGCTGACCGAACAGGCGCTCACCGGTGCCGCCGACTTGTCGGTACCGCTCGAGGTGGCGATGGCGTGGGGCAGCTCCTGGGCGGAGGCCAAGGAGACCTGAGCCTCCGACCATCCTGGCTGCCCGCATCGGCACGGAGTGGGTTCGGGTAGCATTGACTCCCGGTCACGTCCCTGTGGCCAGCGTCTTCAACACCGCGTACCCGAGGGAACGCGGTGACCCGTCCGGAAAGCGAGCTACCGAGTTCATGTCTGATACCCACGTCGTGCCCGAGGGCACCACCCTGCTGTCGCCCGAGGCCATGGGCACCTTCGCCGAGGACGGGACGTACATCCCCCGTCCGGTGACCGAGGATGACCTCGGCACTGACTCCCTCGAGGAGGCCATGGCGGGCACCATCGTCGAGTTCGAGGACGGCGACCTGGTGGAAGGCACCGTGGTGAAGATCGACCGTGACGAGGTCCTGCTCGACATCGGCTTCAAGTCTGAGGGCGTCATCCCGGTGCGCGAGCTTTCGATCCGCAACGACGTGGACCCGTCGGAGATCGTCTCGCTGGGCGAGCCCGTCGAGGCCCTTGTCCTCCAGAAGGAGGACAAGGAGGGGCGGCTGATCCTCTCCAAGAAGCGCGCCCAGTACGAGCGGGCGTGGGGGACGATCGAGAAGCTCAAGGAGTCGAACGAGGTCGTCACCGGCCCGGTCATCGAGGTGGTCAAGGGTGGCCTCATCGTCGACATCGGGCTGCGGGGCTTCCTCCCGGCCTCGCTGGTCGAGCTGCGCCGGGTGCGCGAGCTCCAGCCCTACGTCGGGCGCACTATCGAAGCCAAGATCATCGAGCTCGACCGCAACCGCAACAACGTGGTGCTGTCCCGGCGTGCCTGGCTGGAGGAGACCCAGAAGGAGCAGCGAGGCGAGTTCCTGGTCAACCTCAAGCCCGGCGAACGCCGCAAGGGCGTCGTGTCGTCCGTCGTCAACTTCGGCGCCTTCGTCGACCTCGGGGGCATGGACGGCCTGGTCCACGTGTCCGAGCTGTCGTGGAAGCACGTCGACCACCCCTCCTCGGTGGTGTCGGTGGGTGACGAGATCGAGGTGGAGGTGCTCGACGTCGATCTCTCCAAGGAACGGATCAGCCTGTCGCTGAAGGCGACCCAGACCGACCCGTGGCAGGAGTTCGCCAACTCCCACCAGGTCGGCGAGCTCGTCTACGGCCGGATCACCAAGCTGGTGCCGTTCGGTTCGTTCGTCCAGGTCGGGGACGGCATCGAGGGTCTCGTCCACATCTCGGAGATGGCCGGTCACCACGTCGACCTCCCCGAGCAGGTCGTGACCCCGGGCGAGGAGCTTTGGGTCAAGATCATCGACATCGACCTGCAGCGCCGCCGGATCAGCTTGTCCATCAAGCAGGCCGCCGAGGGCGGCGAGGTGTCCGAGGAGTACCGCGAGGCCTTCGGGGAGCACGCCTACGACGCCGAGGGCAACTACGTCGGGCCGTTCGAGTTCGCCGAAGCCGAGTTCACCCCGGAGACGGAGGCCCAGGCAGCCTGGGCCGACTACGTCGCCGAGCACGGCACCGGTGAGGGTGGACCCGAGGAGGGCCAGACCGGAGCGCCCGCTCCGGAGGCGCCCGCAGTCCCCGCCGCTGAGGTCCCCGCCGCTGAGGTCCCCGCCGCAACCCCCGCCGAGGGCGCCGACCCCGCCTGAGCCGACGCTCTACAGCTGTTCGGAAGGCGCGGGTCGGGCTCAGGCCGGCGCGGGCGCGGCGTCCGGCGTGCCAGCGTTCGGCACGTCCTTCGTGCCCACCAGCGGGAAGTGGCAGGCCACCTGGTGGCCCGGCGCGATGTCCCGGAGCAGGGGCTCCTGCTCGGCGCAGACGGCCTGGGCGTAAGGGCAGCGGGTGCGGAACCGGCACCCGGACGGGGGGTTGAGCGGCGAGGGCAGCTCGCCGGAGAGCGCCCGGTGGTCGCTGCGCTGCTCGGGGTCGGGCTCGGGGATCGACGCCAGCAGCGCCTCGGTGTACGGGTGGGCCGCCGACCGGTAGAGGTCGTCGGACGGAGCGATCTCCACCAGCTTCCCGAGGTACATCACCGCCACCCGGTCGCTTACGTTCTTGACCACGGCGAGGTCGTGGGCGATGAAGACCATGGTCAGATCGAACTGCTCCTTGAGGTCGGCCAGGAGGTTGAGGATCTGGGCCTGGACCGACACGTCGAGTGCCGACACGGGCTCGTCGCAGATCAGCAGGTCGGGGTCGGCCATGAGGGCCCGTGCGATGCTGATGCGTTGGCACTGACCACCGGAGAACTCTTGCGGTCGACGGTCCCCGGCGGCGTCGGGGTCGATGCCCACCGCCTCGAGCATGTCGCGCACCTTGGCCTCGCGTTCCGCCTTGGTACCCCGTCTCCAGATGTTGAGCGGCTCGGCCACGATGTCCCGGACCCGCCGACGCGGGTTGAGCGAGGAGATCGGGTCCTGGAAGATCATCTGGATCTTCGTGCGGGCCTGGCGGAGCTGGCGGTGCGACAGGGCCCCGAGGTCCTGTCCCTTGTAGATCACGCTGCCCGAGGTGGGCGGTTGCACCTGCACCAGGGCGCGACCGGTGGTGGACTTGCCGCATCCGGACTCGCCCACCAGACCGAGCGTCTCGCCGAGCTTGACCGAGAAGGACACGCCCGACACCGCCTGCACGGTGCGCCGCCCGCTCCGGAACTCGACGACCAGACGATCGACGGTCAGCACGGCGTCGTCGGTCGACGGCGCCGGCCCGGGATGCTCCGTGGTCACGCCGCTCATGGCGACTGGACCTCGGCGCCGGGGTCGACCGCCGTGTCCGCCGGGGACGGCGCTGTCGCCGCCCGGGTCGTCGGCGGGTCGACGGCTGCCGCCTGGCCGTCGATCGGGGGTGCCGTCGAGACGCCGTTCACCAGCGGGAACCAACAGGCGAAGAGGTGCTCGGGTGTGCCGGCGGTCCGCAGGGGTGGCTCGCTCTCCCGGCACTTGTCGCGGACGTAGGGGCAGCGGGGGGCGAATTTGCACCCGGGCGGGGGATGGATGAGGTCCGGCGGGCGTCCGGCAATGGCGTGCAACCGGGCGCCGCTCGGCTCCGACAGCCGCGGGATGGAGTCCATCAGTGCCTGGGTGTAGGGCATGCGGGTCTCGGCGAACAAGGTGTGGGTCGGCGCCTGCTCGACGATCCGGCCGGCGTACATCACGACGATGTCGTCGGCCCGGTTCGCCACCACACCCAGGTCGTGGGTGACCAGGATGACCGCCATGTGGCGTTCGTGCTGGAGGTCGGCGAGCAGGTCGAGGATCTGGGCCTGGACCGTCACGTCCAGTCCGGTGGTCGGTTCGTCGGCCATGACCAGGCGTGGGGCGCAGGCCAAGGCGATGGCGATCATCACCCGCTGGCGCATGCCGCCCGAGAGCTGGAAGGGGTACCAGCGGACCCGCTCCTCGGGCGACGGGATGCCCACCGACCGGAGGAGCTCCACCGCCGTGGCGTCCGCCTCCTTGCTGTCCATGTCCAGATGGAGCCGGAGTGACTCGGTGATCTGCCGGCCGATGCGCTTCACCGGGTTGAGGGCGGTCATCGGGTCCTGGAAGATCATGCTCAGCTCGGCGCCCCAGACCTGGCGGAGCTGCTTCTGGCCCATCGCGGTCAGGTCGTGGCCCCCGAAGTGCACCGTCCCGCTGGTCACGACATCGCGGAGCGGCAGCAGGCCCATGATCGAGCGGGACAGCACCGTCTTGCCCGACCCTGACTCCCCGACGATCCCGAGTGTCCGGCCTCGGTCTACGGTCAGCGAGACCCCGTCGACGGCGCGGACGGTCCCACGGCCGGTACGGAACGACGTGTGGAGGTCCTTCACCACCAGCAGGGGATCGCCGGGCTGGTCTGCGTCGGCGAACTCGAGGGTCGACGCCCCCGCGCGGACCCGGCGCCGCGGGCTCACAGCAGGCCTTCGCGGATGTCGAACCGCTGGCGGAGCCGGTCGCCGATGAGGTTGATCGAGAGCAGCAGCAGGAACATGCACAGCACGGGCCAGAGCATGATGTAGGGATTGGTCTGGAGGTTGCCGTTGGAGGTCCCCTCTGAGATCATGTTGCCCCACGACGAGGTGGGGAGGGGCACCGACAACCCCAGGAACGCCAGCGAGCCCTCGATCACGATGACGCCGGCCACCGTGATGAGCCCGAAGGTCACGCCGACCGGCACGACGTTCGGGAGGATCTCGCGGAAGACGATCCGGCCGGACGTGGCGCCCAGCGTCCTGGCGGCCACCACGAAGTCGCGGTTGGCGAACGAGAGGCTGGAGGCGCGCACCACGCGGTAGAGCAGCGGGATGGTCGCCACCCCGAGGATCACGGTGATCTTGAGCAGCGACGACCCCCAAAAGGCCACGATGGCGATCACGGCGACGATGGCCGGGAAGGCCAGGAGCACGAACGAGGCGGCGTTGAGCGAGACGTCCAACCTCCCGCCCTTGTATCCCGAGACCAGACCCAGGGTCCCCCCGACCAGCATCCCGATGGCCACCGAACAGAACCCGACGATGAGCGACACGCGTGCTCCGTAGATCAGCCGGCTCAGCAGGTCACGCCCGAGGTCGTCGGTGCCGAGGAGGTGGTGGATGCTCGGTGCGGCGTTGATGGCCGAGTAGTTCTGGAAGTTGGGCGCGGGCAGCGGGAGCAGGTTGGCGATGATGGCGAGGAGGACCACCAGGCTGACCCAGCCGACCGCCAACCAGAACAGGAGGCCGAACGGCTTGCGGGCGATGACGTCGTCCGAGTCCAAGGCCTCGCTCTGGCGGGAAACGATGAGCTCGTCCACGGCGGCCAGGCCCGGGACTTGGTCGGTCAACAGCCGCGTCCCGGCCCGGGTGTCGGAGAGCTCGCGATCGTCAGGCATCGGTCACTCCCTGGTCACTCTCGGATCGACCACCGTGAACACGAAATCGATGATGAACTGCAGCACGACATAGGCCACCGCCACCACCAGGGTGATCCCCTGGACCACCAGGTAGTCCCGTTGCTGGACGGCCTGAACCAGCGAGAAGCCCAGCCCGTCCAGGGCGAAGAGGTACTCGACGATGAACGTACCGGCGATCAGCGCACCGATGTTCACCCCGGCCGCGGCCAGGAGCGAGAAGGAGGAGGGGCGGAACGCATGGCGCCACATGATCCACCGCGCCGACAGGCCCTTGGAGCGGGCCATGGTGATGAAGTCCTCCTGCAGGGTGCTGATCAGGTCGGAACGGAACAGCCGGTAGTAGACGGCGATGGAGCCGGCGGTGATGGCGAGGGAGGGCAGGATCATGTCATGGAGGTTGGTGGCCGGGTCCTGGGAGAAGGGCACGTAGCCGGTGGCCGGGAACCAGTGCAGCCCGACGGCGAAGACGGCGACCAGGATGGGGGCGATGACGAACGGGGGGAGGGCAAGCAGACCGAACGTGCCGGTGGTGGCCGCGTTGTCGACCGGCTGGTTGGGACGCCGGGCGGTGACCAGGGCCAGCGGGATGGCGACGGCGAAGGCGATGATCTGGGAGATGACGATCAGCTCGACGTCGATCGGCCAACCGTCGGAGATGATGTGGGTCACCGACTCGTGGTTGAGGTAGGACTGGCCGAGGTTGCCGTGGAAGACCGATCCCAGCCAGGTGAGGTACTGCTGGAAGAGCGGCTTGTTGAGCCCCAGCTGCCTGAAGAGGACGGCCCGGTTGTGGGCGGTGTCGTTCGGACCGAGGATCGTGACGGACGGATCGCCGGGGAGGAGGTGGACGAGGAGGAAGACGAGGACCGAGATGATGAAGGTCACGACGACCAGTTGGAGGAACCGGCGGAGGAAGTACTTGGCCATGGTCTTTCGAGGAGCCGATCCGGTTGCCCGAGCGGCTAGCCGGCCAACCAGATCTGGGTGGGGACGAAGATGCCCTCGTCGAACCCGTACTGGGGGGTGCCGTCCGGCAGGGTCGGGTTGGCGAAGTTCTGGACCCGACTGTCGGCGACCTCGGAGAACACGTACTGCTCGACCCACAGGTACGCCAGCTGCTTGGCCAGCTGCTCGTTGACCGTCTGGTAGGCGGTGACCCGGGTCGCCTGGTCGGTGGTGTGCCGGCCGGTGAGCATGGCCGACTCGATCGTCGGGTCGTTGAGGCGGGTGAAGTTGAGGCCGATCTGGCCGACGGGGGAGATCGTGGTGGTGCTCCACCACACGTAGTTGAGGTCGGGGTTGACCGAGCCGAACTGGTAGGACGTCACCGCCTGGAAATTGCCCAGCACGAAGTCGTCGATGATGGTGGCCTGTTCGACCTCCGAGACGGTCACGTCGAACCCGACCTGCTCCCACATCTGCTGCACGGCCTGCACCACCTTGATCTCCAGCGGATCGGGGATGGTGAGGAGGTTCACCGACGGGGTCCCGTGCTGGGCCTTGTAGGAGTTCACGAGCGCGGTGGCCCCCGACGGGTCGTAGGTCGGGTAGTGGGTGTCGCTGTAGTAGGGCGATCCGGGGAGGAAGATCCCGGTGGCCGGCTTGGCGGGCGGGCCACCGATGACCTTCTGGATCTCTGCCTGGTCCATGCCCTTGGCCAGGGCCTGACGGATGCTGAGGTCGTTGGTCGGGGGCACCACGGTGTTCAACATGATGAAGGCGAAGGTCGGCTCACCGATGATGTCGGTGGCGGAGTCGATCAGCTGGTAGCCGGTGCCACCCGAGCCGGAGAAGTTGGTGATGGTGGTGGGAGCGGCCGACTCGATCATGTCCACGCCGCCGGAGCGAAGCGTCGCCTCACGCTGGCCCGTGTCGGGGATCGGCCGGAAGGTGATCGAGTCGAGGTAGGGGAGGCCGCTGCGCCAGTAGTTCGGGTTCCGGGTGGCGGTGAAGTGGTCGTTCGGCTGCCACTGCGAGTAGACGAACGGCCCGGTGCCGACGGGGATCAGCGTGGCCGACGGGTTGGAGGTGGCCTGCTGGATCATGGCCTCGCCCACCACGTAGCCGACCTGGGTGGTGAGGCCCGCCGGGAACGTGGGGTTCGGGGCCGTGAGCGTGTACACCACCGTGAGGTCGTCCGGCGTGGCGACTGAAGCGATCTGGGCCAGCGCCCGACCGGCGAGGGCGGACGCCTTGAGGGCGAGGTAATTGGCCTTGACCACCGCCGACGTGAGCGCCGAGCCGTCGTTGAACTTGACGCCCGGCCGGAGGGTCATCGTCCACGTGTCGTAGGTGGAGTTACTGGTCATCGACGCCGCCAGGTAGGGCTGGATGGATCCATCGGCAGCCACCGCCATCAGCGGGTCGTAGACGGTATTGGCGTAGAGGAACCCGTTGGTGTCCCAGTGGTTGGTCGGAGGGTAGAACCCGTCGATCTCAGCGATGGTGCCCACCGTCAGCACACCACCCCGGACCGGCGCCCCGGTGCCGACTCCCGGCTTGGTGCCGGTGGCCGACGTGGTGGTGGGGCTCGACGAGCCCGACGAGCAGCCGGCCAGGAGGCCGGACGCCCCCGCGCCGAGCATCACGGCGCCGCCGGCGGCGGCGCCACGCGACAAGAAACTCCGACGGCTGAACTCACTCCCTGCTGTCACCGACGTCCCCCCATCCCTTTCCCCCCTGCCCATACCCACATGTGGCGGTCCTGAGGCAACTGGCACTCTGCCACAGGTCCCGGACGCTGTGGGGGCACGTTACTGCCAGGGCGCCCAACGGTCCACGGATCGTCCCGCCGGCATGTCCCGGTCGCCGACGGCACTCCTCGGCGGGGCCGCGGACTGGGGTGCGGGGCCGACCGGGCCGGGTTCACCGGCGACCGGGACCGAACCACTAACCTGCACCGGCGCGGTGGTCTGCCGGCCCGAGCCCGTGGGAGGCGGGTGCCGGCCCATGGCTGCCGCCCGACGCCCTCCACACCGCTGCGCCCGACCGGGCGGCACCAACCCCCCAGACACGGCAGAATCGCGACGTCGGCCGCGGATCCCTCCCGGCCAAGGCACCCACGAGACCGACCAGCACCGAGAGAACGGACCACGAGTGGCACGACCGAGGAAGACGGCGACCATCGCCGAAGCGCCCGCGGGGGGCACCCCGGTGCCCGGGTCCCGGCCCGTGGTCGTCATCGGCGCGGGGCCGGCCGGTCTGACCGCCGCCCATCGGCTGGCCCAGTCCGGCGATCCGGTGGTGGTGGTCGAAGCCGACGACGTGGTCGGTGGCATCAGCCGGACCGTCGAGCGGGACGGCTGGCGCTTCGACATCGGGGGCCACCGGTTCTTCACCAAGGTCGGGCCGGTCGAGGAGTTCTGGCACCAGGTGCTCCCGCCGGAGGACTTCCTCCTCCGTCCGAGGATGAGCAGGATCTTCTACGACGGGAAGTTCTACGACTACCCCATCAAGCTGTTCAATGCCCTGGCCAACCTCGGTGTCGTCGAGGCGTTCCGGTGCGGGATGTCCTTCCTGTGGGTCCGCATCCGTCCGCCGCGGGACCTCACCACGCTCGAGGGCTACATCGTCTCCAACTACGGATGGCGCCTCTACCACCACTTCTTCAAGACCTACAACGAGAAGGTGTGGGGCGTTCCCGCATCCGAGCTCTCGGCCGACTGGGGCGCCCAGCGGATCAAGGGGATGTCGCTGTGGGACGCGGTCTGGGAGCCGGTCCGCTCGTCCTTCGCCGGCAGGCGTCAGGACAAGTCCAGGCAGGTCACGAGCCTCATCGAGGAGTTCCAGTATCCCAAGCTCGGTCCGGGGATGATGTGGGAACGGTGTCGGGTGCAGGTGGAGGACATGGGCGGTTCGGTCCGAATGGAGACCTCGGCCACCAGGGTCCACGTGGAGGACGGCGCCGCGGTGGCCGTGTCGGTGAGGTCGGGCGACGAGGTGGAGCGCCTCGAAGCGGCGCACGTCATCTCGTCGATGCCCCTCACCGCGTTGGCCCGCATCGTCGACCCTCCCGTTCCCGACGAGGTACTCCACGCCGCCTCCGACCTCCACTATCGCGATTTCCTGACGGTGGCCCTCGTCGTCCCCGCGGACCGGGGCTTCCCGGACAACTGGATCTACATCCACTCGCCGGACGTGAAGGTCGGCCGGATCCAGAATTTCGGGTCGTGGTCACCGTTCCTGGTCAAGGACGGCCGGACCTGCCTCGGCATGGAGTACTTCGTGTTCGAGGGGGACGATCTGTGGTGCTGCGACGACGCCGACCTGGTAGCCCAGGCCACCAAGGAGCTAGCCACCATCGGTCTGGTGGAGCCGTCGGACGTGGAGGCCGGGTACGTCGTGCGCATGCCAAAGGCCTATCCGGTGTACGACGACCACTACCGGGACAACGTCGGGGTGATCCGCCGCTGGTTCGAGGCCCATGCGCCCAACGTTCACCCGGTGGGGAGGAACGGGATGCACAAGTACAACAACCAGGACCACTCCATGTACACCGCCATGCTCACCGTCGAGAACATCCACGGTGCCCACCACGACATCTGGTCGATCAATGTCGAAGAGGAGTACCACGAGGTCGACGGCGAGCGGGGTGACGGCGTCGAGGGTCGCACCGGAAGGGACGCGCCAGTGCTCCCCCGGCAGGCGGGCGCGGCCGGGGGGGTCGCCACCTAGTGGTACGGCCAGCCACAGAGCCGGCCAGGGCATCGGACGATCACCCGGTGCGGGGCCGGACGTGACCGACGACGACCGGGGAGCGGGCAAGGCCGAGGACGGGCACCAGCCGTCGCGGCCCGGCGACCATTCCGGCGACGACGGTGAGCCCGGGCTGGAGCTGATCCTCGACGAGATCGAGTCGGTGGTCGAGCCGGTCACCGAGTCGGTGTCCATGGCCCCGGCGGTGGGGATCGCCGTGGCCGGCGGCCCCATGATCACCCTTCCCGAGGAGGAGCACCGGCACGAACCCGGTGCTCCGGGCGACACGGTCCGCTCCGGCCTCAGCCAGGCCGGCCCGGTGGCCCTCGCCGGGATGGTGGTCAACGGCGCCGGCGCCCTCGTGGTCGTCGCCGTGGCCCGGCTGCTCACCCCGCAGGCCTACGGGGCTGTCGCCCAGCTGCTCGGGCTCTTCTTCATCCTCTCGATGCCGGGTTCGGCGGTGCTGGTCGGGGTCGTCCGGCGGGTCACGGCCCTGCGCAACGCCGGCCATGCCCACCTGGTCCGACCGTGGATCCGCAAGATCCATCGCATCGCCCTGGTGGCGGTGGCCGTCGAACTGGTCGTGGTGCTGCTGCTCCAGGGCTGGATCGCCCGGCAGCTGTCGTTGCCCAACAGCGAAGGCGTGGTGCTCACCCTGGTCGCGGCCGGCATCTGGATCGCGCTCTGCGTCGACCGGGGGCTGCTCCAGGCCCATCGCAACTACCGGGAGCTGGCCGGCAACCTCCTGGTCGAGGGCGGTGTCCGCACCATCTTCGTGCTGGGTCTCGTGGCGGCGCACCTCGGTGTCGCCGGCTACGCCATCGGCCTGTTCGTCGCCGAGGTCGTGGCCACGGCCCACGCCCACTGGCTGGCCACCAGGGCGTGGGGCCGCCAGCCCGACCAGATCGCACCGCCGGATGGCTTCGACGCCTCAGCCGACAGCCCCCTCGTCCGCAACAAGCTGCTGGCCGACGTGTCCGCCGCCTTCGTGGGCCTGGCGCTCCTCGGCCTGCTCCAGAACGTCGACGTCATCCTGCTGGGGCGTCTCGACCACGCCAACGTGGGCCCCTATGCTGCCATCTCGGTGGCGTCGAAGGCCCTGGTCTTCGGCGCACTGGCGCTCGGCGCCTACCTCCTCCCCGAAGCCACCATCCGCTGGAACGAAGGGGGGCACGCCATCCGCCAGCTGGGGGTGACCCTCATCTTCCTCGCCGTTCCGGCCGCCGTGCTGCTGGCCATCGCCGTGTTCGTGCCCCGGTGGTTCCTCACCGTCGTCTTCTCGGCCAAACTGAGCTCGGCAGCCGCGGCCTTCGCCCCGTTGGTGGTGGCCATGATGTTCCTCTCCTTCTCGGTGCTGGTCACCAACTACCTGTTCGGCACCGGATCGCGCTGGATCGTGTTCCTCCTCGCCGGGGGGTCGGTGCTGGCCGTGGGACTGGTGCGCCTGGCCGACGGCCGGACCATGTCCACGGCTCGGGCCGACCTGGTGGCCCAGGGGGCCCTGGCCATGGCCATGGCCGTGGCTTTCGCCGTCATCCACGTCCGGCACCGGGGCCGGCACTGGTCCCTCGCCATGTTCCGCCGTCCGGCGGGTCCCACGGCTACCGCCGGCGGACGTTGACCAATCCTCTCCGCCCGTCGCCGCCCCGGTACACTCGGCCGGGACGTCGTTGTCCGGCCGGTGCCCGCCGGCCGGAGGCGATGTTGACGACGAGGTTCGGGAGAGACCGACGATGAGGCGTGTACCAGGGGAGAGCGGCACCGCCTCGGTCATCGGGGCCGGCGTCGGCAGGCGACAAGGGTCGTTCCCGAGACTGGCTCCCGTTCCGGATCTCGACGATGCCGGACACGGACTCGTCGACCAGGGGCATCCGAGCGGTTCCGCCCTCGTGGACCCCGGGTCGCTCTTCGACCAGCCCGGCTTCCGGACCTTCGCCGGCCTCACCCTGGAGGAGATCGCCGACCGGGCCGGCCTCAAGCGGATCGACGTCGTGGCCTGGCGTGACTTCGACGACCCGGAGGCCGGCGGGTCGGAGCTCCACGCCCATCGGGTGATCACCGCGTGGTCGAGGGCCGGCCTCGACGTATCGCTCACCACCTCCTCGGTGCCCGACGGTCGCACCGTGGTGCGCCGGGACGGCTACCGGGTGGTACGGCGGGCCGGTCGGTACGCCGTGTTCCCCCGCACCATGCTGTCCGGCGCGCTCGGCAGGATCGGCACCGGCGACGGCCTCCTCGAGATCTGGAACGGCATGCCGTTCTTCTCGCCCCTGTGGGCCCACTGCCCGCACATCGTCTTCCTCCACCACGTCCACGCCGAGATGTGGAAGATGGTGCTCCCCGCCGGCATGGCCGAGTGCGGCTACGCCATCGAGCACACCCTCGCCCCTCCCGTGTACCGGCGCAGCCGGATCGTCACCCTCTCGTCCTCGTCCAAGCGGGAGATCGTCGATCGGTTGCACATCCCCGCCGACCGGGTCGCTGTCTGCCCGCCGGGGGTCGAACCCCACTTCTCACCGCTCGGCGAGCGTTCGGAGGACCCGCTGGTCGTGGCGGTCGGACGGCTGGTCCCGGTCAAGCGCTTCCACCTGCTCATCGAGGGCCTGGTGCGCATGAAGCCTGACCACCCCGGCCTCCGGGCGGTGATCGCCGGCGAGGGCTACGAGCGACCCGCGCTCGAGGCCCTCATCCGCCGGCACGACGCGCAGGCGTGGATCTCTCTGCCGGGCTACGTGTCGGAGGAGGGGCTGCTCGGCCTCTACCGCCGCGCCTGGGTGTTGGCGTCGACGTCGCTCCGCGAGGGATGGGGGATGACCGTCACGGAAGCGGGCGCCTGCGGTACGCCCGCCGTCGTCACCCGGATCAGCGGTCACGAGGATGCCGTGGTCGACCGCCGCACGGGGCTCCTGGTCGACAGCACCGACGACCTGGTGCGCGGCCTGGACGCCGTCATCCGCGACGAGATACTCCGCCGGCGCCTCGGGCTGGCTGCGCTCGAGCACGCCGCCCGGTTCACCTGGGACGCCACAGCCAGGGGCGCGCTGGCCGCCCTCGGGGCCGAGGCGCTGTCGCGGCCCTAACCGCCGCGGCGCACGGATGCGGAGACCGGTCGGTCGGTCGCTAGTGTGGGGCGCGCTGGGCCCCGGGCGCCGATGGAGCACTACCGAGGAGGACCGATGAGGAGCGACAGTACCGACCCGGTCGTCCCTGGGATGGTCGCCGTGCAGCGGCCGGAGCAGGCTGCACGGCGGCTGACCGGCGAACGTCCGATGCAAGGGGTGACGCCCGACTCGCTCCTCGCCCTCCACGCCGCCGGCTACCGGACGGTCATCGAGCGCCTCGGCGCCGGGACCATGCTCGACGTGGGCTGTGGTCAGGGCTTCGAATCAGCACGGTTCCTGGCCGACGACCGGGTGGTGGTCGGGGTCGACTACAGCGCCGACGCCGTGGCCGCCGCCCGCGAACGGTGGGGGCCCGCCGGGCTGCTGGTGGCCCAGATGAACGCCCTCTCGCTGGGGTTGGCCGAGGGCAGCTTCCGCTGGGCGTGCTCGTCGCACCTCATCGAGCACTTCGACGACCCCGAGGGCCACGTCCGGGAGCTGGCCCGGGTGCTGGCCGACGACGGCGCCGTCTTCTTCCTGACGCCGAACGCCCCGGCCGACTTCGAGAACCCCTTCCACATCCACCTGTTCGAGCCGCCGGAGCTCCGTGCGCTGCTCGAGCGGCACTTCCACGACGTCACCGTGCAGGGCATGGACGCCGTCCCGTGGGTCAAAGCGGATTTCGCCGCCCGGCGGACGAAGGGCGAGAAGGTCCTGCGCCTCGACGTCTTCGACCTGCGCCATCGCATCCCGCGGTCGTGGTACGTCGGGATCTACACCCGCGTGCTGCCGCTGACCTACAAGGTCATCGCCCGCAGGGACGCCGGCGGCATGACCGGCATCACCGCCGACGACTTCTACGTGACCGACGACCTCGACCGGACCACCATGGTCCTCTTCGCCACGGCGTCCCGCCCACGGCGAACGGCCTGACCGGGCGCACACGTGCTGGCGGTCGGGCTCACCGGGGGCATCGGCGCGGGCAAGTCCACGGTGGCCGAGCTGCTGCTGGGCCACGGGGCGAAGCTGGTCGACGCCGACCTCATCGCCCGGGAGGTCGTGGCGCCCGGAGGACCCGCCCACCAGCCCCTGGTCGACCGGTTCGGTCCCGAGATCCTCGACGAGGACGGGCTGATCGACCGGCCCCGGCTGGCCGCCCTGGTGTTCGGGCATCCCGACGCCCTCGCCGACCTCAACGCCATCACCCATCCGGCCATCGGGGTCGAGATGATCGCCCGCAAGGACCAGTACTCGCACACCGACCACATCGTCGTGCTCGACATCCCCCTGCTACGGCCGGTCCACCGGGAGCTGCTCGACCTGGCCGCCGTGGTGGTGGTGGACACCCCGACCGAGGTCGCCCTCGGACGGCTGGTCGACCTCCGGGGCATGGACCCGGCGGACGCCCGGGCCCGGATCGGCTCCCAGGCCGACCGCGAGACCCGTCTGGCCGGCGCCGACCTGGTCATCGACAATTCCGACGGCCGGGACCGGCTGGAGGCCGAGGTGGCACGGGTGTGGGACGCCCTTGTCGTCCTCCGCGACCGCCGGGCCGATCACGAGACCGCCTGACCGCGAGGCGGGTGCCTGCCGGCCGGCCCCGGTGTGACACCCGACCGGTACCATCGACAGGTGCCCGAATTCGAGGTGGTCTCGCCGTTCCGTCCCGCCGGCGACCAGCCCCAGGCCATCGCCGGTCTGGTCGAGGGCATCCGGCGCGGCGACCGGTACCAGACCCTGCTCGGCATCACCGGGTCGGGCAAGACGGCCACCATCGCCTGGACCATCGAAGCGGTCCAGCGGCCGACCCTCATCATCGAGCCCAACAAGTCCCTGGCCGCCCAGCTGGCCGCGGAGCTGAAGGAGTTCTTCCCGCGCAGCCGCGTCGAGTACTTCGTCTCGTACTACGACTATTACCAGCCGGAGGCGTACGTCCCGTCGTCGGACACCTACATCGAAAAGGACTCGTCGATCAACGACGAGATCGACCGGTTGCGGCACGCGTGCACCTCGTCGCTGCTGCTCCGGCCCGACACCATCGTGGTGGCCTCGGTCTCCTGCATCTACGGCCTCGGGTCGCCGGACGAGTACCGCGACCGGATCGTGGCCCTCCGTCCGGGCGAAGTGCACGACCAGCGGTCACTCCTCAGGCGTCTGGTCGACCTCCAGTACTCGCGCAACGACGTCACACTGGCCAGGGGGCAGTTCCGGGCCCGGGGGGACACCGTGGAGATCCATGCGGCCTACGAGAGCCACGCCGTCCGCATCGAGTTCTTCGGCGACACGGTGGAGCGGATCCGTCCCTTCGACGTCATGTCGGGGGAGATCGGCGACGAGCTCGAAGAGCTGGTGGTCTTCGCCAACACCCACTACGGGACCGGCGACGAGCGGATGCGAACGGCGGTCGAGAGCATCGAGGCCGAGCTGCGCGAACGACTGGGCGAGCTGAGCGCGGCCGGCAAGCTGCTCGAGGCCCAGCGGCTCCGCATGCGCACCGAGTACGACCTCGAGATGCTGGCGGAGACCGGGGTGTGCAGCGGGGTCGAGAACTACAGCCGACACCTCGACGGCCGCGCCCCGGGTGAGGCGCCGTTCACGCTCCTCGACTTCTTCCCCAAGGACCTCCTGGTGGTCCTCGACGAGAGCCACGTGGCCGTGCCCCAACTGCGCGGTCAGTACGCCGGAGACCGCTCGCGCAAGGAAACACTCGTCGACCACGGCTTCCGGCTGCCGTCCGCCCTCGACAACCGACCGCTCCGGTTCGAGGAGTTCATCGAGCGGACCGGGCAGACCGTCCTGCTGTCGGCGACCCCGGGCCCGTGGGAGCTCGAGCACAGCAGCAACGTCGTCGAACAGGTGATCCGTCCGACGGGCCTGGTGGATCCCGAGGTCGACATCCGTCCGACCACCGGCCAGATCGACGACCTGCGGGAGCGGATCGACGCCACCGTGGCCGACGGCAACCGTGTCCTCGTGACCACCCTCACCAAAAAGATGGCCGAGGACCTGACCGACTACCTCTCCGAGCAGGGCGTCCGCGTCCAGTACCTCCATTCGGACGTCGACACCATGGCGCGGATCGAGATCCTCCGCGAATTGCGCCTCGGGGTGTTCGACGTCCTGGTGGGGATCAATCTGCTCCGCGAAGGCCTCGATCTCCCCGAGGTGGCCCTCGTGGCCATCCTCGACGCCGACAAGGAGGGCTTTCTGCGGTCGGCCTCCTCGCTGATCCAGACCATGGGCCGCGCCGCCCGCAACGTCAACGGGCGGGTGGTGATGTACGCAGACACGATCACTGCCTCGATGACCACTGCCATCGGCGAGACCCAGCGGCGACGTGCGCGCCAGATCGCCTACAACGAGGCACACGGCATCGATCCCCAGACCATCACCAAGTCGGTCACCGACATCCTCGAACGAGTGCGGGGCGAAGGGTTCGGCTCGGCGGCCATCTCCGCCGGCCCGAACAGCCGGGGTGCGGCCACACGCGCCCAGCGCCGACGGACCGGCGGGGTCGACCCCCGGGCCCTGGCCGCCGAGCTGGCCGAGGCCACCGGCCCCGACGCCGACCAGCTGTCCAGCCTCATCCACCGGCTCGACGCGGAGATGAACCGGGCCGCCGAGGAGCTTCGGTTCGAGGAGGCTGCCCTGCTCCGCGACGAGATCTCCGAGCTGCGCTCGCTGCTCGTGCGAGACCCGGTCGACGGCTCGGCCGTCCTGCCGGGCGAGACCGCCGACGTCGACGCCCGGGCTGGGGCCTGATGCCCGCCGCCACCCGTCGGAGCCGGCCCACGGCGCCGGTATCCTCACCGGATGGCTGATCGACTGGTGGTGAGGGGCGCGCGCGAGCACAACCTCCAGGACGTCTCGCTCGACCTCCCCCGCGACCGGCTCATCGTGTTCACCGGACTGTCCGGCTCCGGAAAGTCGTCCCTGGCCTTCGACACCATCTACGCGGAGGGGCAGCGGCGCTACGTGGAGTCGCTGTCCGCCTATGCCCGCCAATTCCTCGGGCAGATGGACAAACCCGACGTCGACTTCATCGAGGGCCTGTCGCCGGCCATCTCCATCGACCAGAAGTCCGCGTCCCGGAACCCTCGGTCGACGGTGGGGACGGTCACCGAGGTGTACGACTATCTCCGGCTGCTCTACGCCCGGATCGGCAAGCCCCACTGCCCGAAGTGCGGGCGCCCGGTCGTCCGGCAGAGCCCCCAGCAGATCGTGGACCGGATCCTGGCCCTCGAGGAGGGCACCCGGTTTCTGGTGCTGGCGCCGGTGGTGCGGGGGCGGAAGGGTGAGTACGGGGCCCTGCTGGACGACCTGGCCAAGCAGGGGTTCGCCCGGGTGCGCGTGGACGGCGACACGATCGAACTGGCCGACCGTGGCGAGCTCGACCTGGCCCGCTACGAGCAGCACACCATCGAGGTGGTGGTGGACCGGTTGGTCCGGCGGGACGACATCCGGCGGCGGCTCACGGAGTCGCTGGAGACAGCACTCTCCCTGGCCGATGGGGTGGCCGAGGTGGTGGTGGTCGACCCCGACGGCTCCGAGCAGGAGGCGATCACGTTCAGCCAGCACCTGGCCTGCACCTTCGACGGCCTGAGCTTCGAGGATCCGTCACCGCGGAACTTCTCCTTCAACTCGCCCTACGGGGCGTGCCCGGCCTGTACCGGTCTCGGCACCCGGTTCGAGGTCGATCCCGACCTGGTGGTGCCGGACCCGACCAAGTCACTGGCCGACGGGGCGCTGGCACCGTGGGCGGGGGCCCGCAGCGAGTACTTCGGCCGCCTCGTGGCCGCCGCCGCCGATCTGGGCGGCTTCTCGCTCGACGTGCCGTGGGAGGAACTCCGGAAGGCCGACAGGAAGCTGATGCTGTACGGCGCCGGTACCCGGCAGGTCCATCTCAAGTACCGGAACCGGTACGGGCGGCAGCGGTCGTTCCACACCACGTACGAGGGGATCGTCCCCTGGCTGGAGCGGCGCCATGCCGAGGCCGAGTCCGACTTCCTCCGCGAAAACCTCGAGGGCTACCTGCGGGAGGTGCCCTGCCCGGAGTGTGGCGGGGCTCGGCTCCGTCCGGAGTCCCTGGCCGTCACCGTCGGCGGGTACAACATCTTCGCCCTGTGCTCGCTGTCCATCGGCACGGCGGTGGACGTGGTGGCATCCCTCGACCTGTCCGACCGCGACCACCTCATCGCCGACCGGGTGTTCCGTGAGGTGCACGAGCGGATGCAGTTCCTCCTCGACGTGGGCCTCGACTACCTCACCCTCGCCCGCTCGGCCGCCACCCTGTCCGGGGGGGAGGCCCAGCGAATCCGTCTGGCCAGCCAGATCGGGAGCGGCCTGGTGGGGGTGCTCTACGTGCTCGACGAACCCTCGATCGGTCTCCACCAGCGGGACAACCAACGGTTGATCGCCACCCTGCAGCGCCTCCGCGACCTGGGCAACACCGTCATCGTCGTCGAACACGACGAGGAGACCATCCGGGTGGCCGACCATGTGGTCGACGTGGGTCCCGGGGCAGGGGAGCACGGGGGCAGGATCGTCCATTCCGGCCCGGTGTCCGGGCCCGGTGGACTGGAGGAGAACCCGGCCTCCCTCACCGGCCAGTACATCTCCGGGGCCCGCTCCATCCCGGTCCCGGCCGTTCGACGGCCGGGCAGCGGCGAGTCGTTGATCGTCGAGGGGGCGACCGAGCACAACCTGCACGACGTCGACGTCGAATTCCCACTCGGCCGCCTGGTGGCCGTGACCGGCGTATCGGGATCGGGCAAGTCCACCCTGGTCAACGACATCCTGCTCCGTTCCCTGTCCAAGCAGGTCCACCGTTCGAAGGCGCTGCCCGGGCGGCACCGCACCATCCGGGGTGTGGCCAACGTGGACAAGGTGGTGGACGTCGACCAGGCGCCCATCGGTCGGACGCCCCGATCGAACCCGGCCACCTACACCGGGGTGTTCGACCACATCCGCCGACTGTTCAGCCAGACCCAGGAGGCGAAGGTCCGCGGCTACCTGCCGGGGCGGTTCTCCTTCAACGTGAAGGGCGGCCGATGCGAAGCGTGCTCGGGCGACGGGACCATCCGGATCGAGATGCACTTCCTGCCCGACATCTACGTCCCCTGCGAGGTCTGCCACGGGGCCCGGTACAACCGGGACACCCTGGAGGTCACCTTCCGAGGCAAGACCATCGCCGACGTGCTCGACCTCTCGTGTGAGGAGGCGCTGGCCTTCTTCGCCCACCAGCCACCCATCGCCCGCCATCTCCAGACGCTGGTCGACGTCGGACTCGGGTACATCCGGCTCGGCCAGCCGGCCCCGACGCTGTCCGGCGGCGAGGCCCAGCGGGTCAAGCTCGCCTCAGAGCTCAGCCGGCGCTCGACCGGGCACACCCTCTACGTCCTCGACGAGCCGACCACCGGCCTCCACTTCGACGACGTGCGCAAGCTGCTCGACGTCCTCAGCCGCCTGGTCGACCAGGGCAACACGGTCATCGTCATCGAGCACAACCTCGACGTCGTCAAGAGCGCCGACTGGATCGTCGACCTGGGGCCCGAGGGTGGGGACCTGGGTGGGTCGATCGTGGCGGTGGGCACGCCCGAGGACGTGGCCGCGGCGCCGGGCAGCTACACCGGCGAGGTCCTGGCGCCGCTGCTCGGGGTCGACCGGGACGGTCCGCCACGTCGGCCGGCGCGGCCCGCCCGGTCGAAGAAGAAGCGGTCGACCTCGACCACCAAGGGCAACGCCACGGCCGTGGCCAAGAAGGCGTCGGCCACGAAGGCCTCAGGAACGGTCACGCGGCCAGCCGGTCGTGCGCGGGCCACCGCCGCCACGTAGCCGTCAGGCGACCCGCCGGCGGACTCAGACGGTCGCCAACATCCGCTCGAGGGCGACCCTCGCCCAGGCGGCCGTGTCCTCGTCCACCACGATCCGGTTGCGGACCTCGCCGGCCACGAGACCCTCCAGGACCCAGGCCAGGTGGGCGGCGTCGATGCGGAACATCGTCGAACACGGGCACACCAGGGGGTCGAGGGAGACGACCGTCTTGTCCGGCGTCTCGTCGTCGAGCCGCTTGACCAGATGGATCTCCGTGCCCACGCCGATCACGGCCCCGGGTGGCGCCTCGGCGACGGCCCGGACGATGAAGTCGGTGGAGCCGACCCGGTCGGCGGCCTCCACGACGTCGTGGGCGCACTCAGGATGGACCACCACGATGCCGTCGGGGTGCTCCTGCCGGAACGCATCGATGTGGGCCGGCCGGAACCGCTGGTGGACCGAGCAGTGACCCTTCCACAGCAGGAGGGAGGTCGACTTGAGGGTCCGGTCGTCCAAGCCACCCCGCTCGAGCCGCGGGTTCCAGACCGCCATGTCCTCGGCCGCGTAGCCGAGGTCGAAGCCGGTGTTCCTGCCGAGGTGCTGGTCGGGGAAGAACAGCACCTGGTCCGCCCGGGCCCGCGCACCGGCACCGGTGCCGAGGGCCCAGGTCAGCACGGCCCGGGCATTCGAGGAGGTGCAGACCACGCCGCCGTGCCGCCCCACGAACGCCTTCAACGACGCCGAGGAGTTCATGTACGTGACGGGGATCACCCGGTCGATGTCGGTCACCTCCGCCAGCGTTTCCCACGCCTCCTCGACGGCGTCGATGTCGGCCATGTCGGCCATCGAGCAGCCAGCGTTGAGGTCGGGGAGCATGACCTGCTGGTCGGGTCCGGTCAGGATATCGGCGGACTCCGCCATGAAGTGGACCCCGCAGAAGACCACGTACTGGGCGTCCGCCTGGTCAGCGGCGATGCGGGACAGTCCGAATGAGTCGCCCCGGGCATCCGCCCAGGCCATGACCTCGTCGCGTTGGTAGTGGTGCCCGAGGATGATCAGTCTCGACCCGAGCTCGGCCTTGGCCGCCCGGATCCATTCGGACAACTGGTCGGGCGCCACCGTCGTGTAGCGATCGGGGAGCGGGGTCTGGAGCCGGAGCATGATGGGTGTGACCTCCTGTGGAGGCGCTCCGGTATGTGGCCGGCGGGGACAGCCTGGTCGCCCATCCGCGGGGATGTCGGCCCCGGAGCGGTAGATGTCGCCGGAAACCAGGCCGGCGTAATCCCAGTCTATTACTTCCGGCGCCACCCGGTGCGGTGGACTGGACCGGGCGGCGCGCACGGCACACTGGTGGCGTGGTGACCCGTCCCCTTCCCGGCTCGATACCCGACCGCCCCGGCTCCTACCAGTTCCTCGACAAGGACGGCCGGGTGCTCTATGTGGGTAAGGCCAAGTCGCTCCGCCAGCGGCTCAATTCATACTTCCAGGACCCGGCCGGCCTGCCGCCCCGGACCGCCCAGATGGTCGCCCACGCCGACCGGGTGGAGTGGATGGTGGTCGACAGCGAGGCCGAGGCGCTGGTGCTGGAGCACAGCCTGATCCAGCAGTACCAGCCGCGGTTCAACGTGCGGCTCAAGGACGACAAGAGCTACCCGTGGCTAGCGGTCACGGTCGAGGACGAGTGGCCGCGTCCCGCCGTCGTGCGGGGCCGGAAGCGAAGCGGCGTGCGGTACTTCGGCCCCTACCCGAACGTGGGGGCCATCCGCGAGACCCTCGACTTGCTGCTCCGGACGTTTCCGGTCCGGACCTGCTCGGACACCAAGTTCCGGCGCCACCAGCAGCTCGGTCGCCCCTGCCTCTTGTACCACATCGAACGGTGCTCGGGACCGTGCGTGAACGCCGTCGACCACGACGAGTACGCGCAACTGGTGATCGACCTGATGGCCTTCCTGAGCGGCGACACCGGCCCGCTCGAGAAGGGCCTCGAGGAGGCCATGCGGCAGGCGTCGGCCGCACTCGAGTTCGAACGGGCTTCCGTGCTCCGGGACAAGCTCGAAGCGGTGCGGGCGGCTGACGCCGTGCGCCAAATGGAGCTCGAGCGCCCCGAGGACCTGGACGTGATCGGCCTGGTCGAGGACGAGCTCGAGGCCGCGGTCCAGGTGTTCCACGTCAGGTCGGGCAAGGTCGTCGGGCGGTCGGCGATGTTCGTCGACAAGGTCGAGGACCTCTCGCCGGCCGAGCTCGTTGAGCGGATCCTGGTCGACATCTTCGCCGACCCGGCATCGGGAGTGCCTCGTCAGGTGCTGGTACCGACCATGCCGGCGGAGCCCGACGTGGTCGACCAGTACCTCGCCGAGCGGCGAGGTAGGCCGGTGGTGCTGCGGGTGCCGCTGCGGGGCCCGAAGCGTGCGTTGCTGGAGACCGTCGAACACAACGCGCGCGACTCGTTCGTGCGTCACCGGTTGCACCGCACGTCCGACCACAACGCTCGGGCCCGGGCACTCGAGTCCCTCCAGCAGGAGCTCGGATTGCCCCACGCGCCGCTGCGCATCGAGTGCTACGACATGAGCCACCTCCAGGGCACCGACTACGTCGGCTCGATGGTGGTGTTCGAGGACGGGCTGGCGAAGAAGAGCGAGTACCGCCACTTCCGGGTGTCCACCGTGGCCGGCAACGACGACTACGCGGCCATGGAGGAGGTGCTGACCCGCCGCCTGACCGCCCTGCTGGCCGACGACGAGCTGTCCGCCGGTGACCAGGGGGGATCCGAGCGGGACGGGGCGCACCAACGGACCCCGGCCCGCCGCCGGTTTGCCTATCCGCCCCAGCTCCTGCTCCTCGACGGCGGGCTCGGCCAGCTCAACGTCGGCGTGCGGGTGCTGGAGAGGATGGGGCTCGAGGAACGGATCCCCGTCGCCTCACTGGCCAAGAGCTTCGAGGAGGTCTATCGGCCCGGTAGCCCCGAACCGATCCGCCTGGCCCGCCAGTCCGAGGGGCTGTACCTGCTCCAGCAGCTGCGGGACGAGGCGCACCGGTTCGCCATCTCGTACCACCGCACCTTGCGAGGGAAGCGGATGACCCTCGGGGCCCTCGACGGGGTCCACGGGCTCGGACCCAAGCGCCGGGCACGGCTCATCGAGCAATTCGGCGGGCTGTCGGGGCTGCGGAAGGCGACGAAGGAGGAGCTGATCGGCGTATCGTGGTTGCCGGCCGACGTGGGCACGGCCGTCTTCGACCGCCTGCACACCCCCCTGACTCCCGACCGACCGACCGAGAGGCGCGAGAGCGTGGACCGATGAGCGAGTACCTGGTGGTGACCGGCATGTCCGGCGCTGGGCGTTCGACCGCGGCGGCCACGCTCGAGGATCTCGGCTGGTTCGTCATCGACAACATGCCCTCCGCACTGATCGCCAAGGTCTCGGAGCTGGTGGACGGCACGGGCTCGGAGATGGAACGCGTGGCGTTCGTGGTCGGACGGGGCGGGGGGGACCTCGAGGACGTCCTGCCGGCGGTGGACGCCCTCGTCGCCGGCCGGAACCGGGTGCGCATCCTGTTCCTCGACGCGGCGGACGACGTCCTCATCCGGCGGTTCGAGGGGACCCGACGACGGCATCCCCAGGCCGCTCGGGGGGTGGTCGACTCGATCGCGGACGAGCGGCTCCTGCTGAGCGCGCTCCGCGACCGTGCCGACCTGGTCATAGACACCGGCGAGCTCAACACCAATCAACTCCGGACCCGCCTCATGGAGGTGTTCAGCAGCGAGGAGCCCGGTGGCACGATGCGCACTTCCATCCTCTCCTTCGGCTTCAAGCACGGGGTCCCGCTCGACGTCGATCTCATGTTCGACTGCCGCTTCCTGCCCAATCCGTACTGGGACGAGACGCTGCGCAACCACAGCGGCCTCGAGCCCCAGGTCCGTGCGTACGTGCTGGAGCGACCGGAGACCGCTGCGTTCCTCGACAAGCTCGACGACCTGCTCACCATGCTCATCCCGGCCTATGTCCGGGAAGGGAAGTCCTACCTGACGGTAGCCATGGGCTGCACCGGTGGGCGCCACCGGTCGGTGGTCCTGGCCGAGGAGCTCGCCCGGCGCCTCGACGGCAACGGGTTCCCCACCACCGTGTTCCACCGGGACCTCGAGCGATGAGTCGCCCGGGCCGCGGCCGCGACCCGAGCCGGCCCGCCAGGGTCGTCGCCGTCGGGGGGGGACACGGGCTGGCGGCCACGCTCCGCGCCGTGCGCACCTACACCGACCAGGTCACCGCCATCGTGTCGGTGGCCGACGACGGTGGCTCGTCCGGGCGCCTGCGAGAGCTCCTGCACATCATCCCTCCGGGCGATCTCCGGAAGTGCCTGGTGGCGATGGCGGAGCCCGGCTCCCTCCTGGCGTCGGCCTTCGAGCTCCGCTTCGCCGACGAGGAACTGGCTGGTCATTCGCTGGGCAACCTGATCCTGGCCGGGATGTTCGAGGGAGCCGACGACCCCGTCGTCGCCCTCGACGAGGCGTGCCGTCTCCTCGGTGTCCGGGGACGGGTGCTGCCCGCCACCGTCGAGCCCGTCGTCCTCAAGGCCGAGTGCGACGCCGGCAACGTGGCCGGCCAGGTCGCGGTCATGGCCACCGACCACATCCGCAGGGTCTCGCTGGTCCCGGCGGACCCAAAGGCACCGGCCGGAGCGATCGAGGCCCTCGAACAGGCGGACCAGATCGTGCTGGGTCCGGGTTCGCTCTTCACCAGCGTGCTGGCGGCGATCGCGGTACCGGACGTCCGGGACGGCATCAACCGATCGGCTGCCCGAAAGATCTACGTCTGCAACCTTCGGCCCCAGGTTCCCGAGACGGAGGGCTTCGACGTCGGTATGCACGTGGAAGCGCTGGTCAGACACGGTGTTTCGGTCGACGTCGTGCTCTGCGACACCTCGACATTGGCGGCGGGAACCCCCGAGGTGCCGGTTGCCGACCGTCACCTGGCCCGGGCGAACGGGCTGGCCCACGACCCGGTCCGACTGGCGGCGGCCCTCTCGGATCTGCTCGGATAGCGCCCTGTGCCCTCCGAATGCCCTAGCGTTGTCGCCGGTCTCCGTCCGTCCGGGGAGCACCGCAGCATGCTGCGGCGTACGGTTGGAGTGCACGGAACAGTGAACAGCGAGGGACAACGACAATGACGGTACGGATCGGGATCAACGGATTCGGGCGCATCGGCCGCAACTTTCTCCGTGCGGCCCGTTCCATGGGGGCGGACGTCGAGGTGGTGGCCGTCAACGACCTGACCTCGGCCGAGACGCTCGCCCATCTCCTCCGTTACGACTCCACGCACGGACGGTTCGACGGTGAGGTGACGGTGGAGGACTCGTCACTCGTCCTCGACACCGGCCCGATCGCCGTGCTCGCCGAGCGAGATCCGAAGGCGCTGCCGTGGGACAAGCTCGGTGTCGACCTGGTCGTCGAGTCGACCGGGCTGTTCACCAGCCGGAGCTCGGCCGCGGCCCACCTCGAGGCTGGAGCCTCCCGGGTCATCATCTCGGCCCCCGCCTCCGATGTAGACGCCACCTTCGTGATCGGCGTCAACGACTCCGAGTTCGACAAGGACAAGGACTTCGTGGTGTCCAATGCGTCCTGCACCACGAACTGCTTCGCCCCCATGGTGAAGGTGCTCGACGAGGCCTTCGGTGTCGAGAGCGGCCTGATGACCACCGTCCATGCCTTCACCAACGACCAGAACCTGCTGGATCTCCCGCACAAGGATCTGCGCCGCGCCAGGAGCGCACCGGTCAACATCGTGCCGGCGTCGACCGGCGCGGCACGGGCGACCGGACTCGTCCTCCCGTCGATGAAGGGACGTCTGGACGGCAGCGCCTTCCGGGTCCCGGTCTCTGACGGCTCGATCACCGACTTCACCGCCGTGATCGCCGGGGCGGTCACCGTCGAACAGGTCAACGCGGCGTTCGCCGAGGCGGCCGCGGCCGGCCCGCTGTCCAAGGTTCTCGTGTACACCGAAGACCCGATCGTGTCGTCCGACATCGTGGGCAGCCCGGCATCGTGCACCTTCGACGCCGGGCTGACCATGGTGATGCCATCCGCCTCGGGCATCACGCTGGTCAAGGTCCAAGGTTGGTACGACAACGAGTGGGGATACGCCAACCGGCTCGTCGACCTCTCGCTGGTGGTGGGTGGTGCCGGCGCCTGACGGGCCGGGTGGCGATGGACGAGCAGAAAGGGGGAAGAGAGGGATGAGCCAGAACCGCGAGAACCCACTGCTGGACGGCCTGCCGCTCCTGGACGACCTGCCCGACCTCGACGGCGCCAGCGTGCTGGTCAGAGTCGACTTCAACGTCCCCCTCCGGCCCTGCGTAGGGGAGGCGGCGGTGGTGACGGACGACTTCCGGATCCGGGCCGCCCTCCCAACCCTGAATGAGCTGCTGGCCAGGGGCGCCTCCGTCACTGCGTGCACGCACTTGGGGCGTCCGAAGGGGGCACCGGACAGCCGGTGGGAGCTGGTGCCCGTCCGCGAAGAGCTGGCCAGGCTCGCCCCCAAGGTCGAAC
>JBKQRT010000379.1:0-14429 GCA_052143895.1 Acidimicrobiales bacterium
CGCTGATCGGCGAGTACCGGTGGATCGAGACCACCCTCTTCCGGTTGCTCGGCGAATGGGCCGCCGAATTGCCGCTCGCCGCGGTCACGGTCCACCTCGACGCGCAGAGCATGCGCCACGCCTGGCACGCCGAGCTCTGGGCCGAGCGGCTACCGGTCCGCAGCGGGTTCGAACCCGACACGGTCACGGCGCCGTCGAATTCGAGCGCGGCCCTCTTCGCCGCGTTGGCCGGTGAGGTGCTGGCCACCGACGTGCCGGGCTCGTCGTGGCCCCCGGCCGACGAGGAGGGGTACGGACGCCCCGGCGCCCTGCCCAGGCTGGCCGCCCTGTACCGTGTGGTGCTGCCGCGACTGGTGACCACTTACGAGCGCCATCTCGGCGCGACCGGCGCCGCGGCCGACGGCCCGGTGGCGAGGGCCCTCCGGCTGGTCCTCAACGACGAGATCGAGGACTGGAGAGCCGGGGAACGCCTGGTCGAGCGCCTGGTCACCCGGCCCCATGACGTCGCCGCCGTCTACGAATTCCTCGAGCGGCTGGAGTCCGCGGTCGTGGCCGCCGGGGCCGGCTCGGGGCTCGTGGGCCTGCCCGCGTCGGTCCCGGGGGGCTGACCCGGCGGCCGGCGCGTCGCACGTATGACGCATGGAGGGGTTGACGCGTCCGGTAAACTTCGAGAGCAGCAATCGTTGCACCCGAAAGCGCCAGGCCCGAATCAGCGAGTACCGGTTCTACGGTGGCTCTGCCAACGGCCGGCCGTCCCCCGACTGTGTTGGGGAAAACGAAGGACCCGGTGAAGTTGGCAAAGGAGCGCCTCGAACGAGACGACGAAGACCTGGTGCGGCTCTATTTGACCGACATCGGGCAGTACCCCCTGTTGACCAAGGACGACGAAGTGCGGCTGGCGCAGGCCATCGAGGCCGGTCGCGAGGCGGACGCCCAGCTGGCGGCGGCGCCGAAGGGACTGAGCCCGGCGAAGAAGCGGGAGCTCCGGCGCACCACGTTGCAGGGTGAGGGCGCGCAGCAGACGTTCGTGCAGTCGAACCTCCGGTTGGTGGTGTCGATCGCCAAGAAGTACCAGGCATCCGGGCTGCCGCTCCTCGACCTCATCCAGGAAGGCAACCTCGGCCTCATGCATGCCGTCGAGAAGTTCGACTGGCGCAAGGGGTTCAAATTCTCGACGTACGCCACCTGGTGGATCCGCCAGGCGATCACCCGGGGCATCGCCAACACGGGGCGCACCATCCGCCTGCCCGTGCACGCCGGCGACACCCTGGCCCGCGTGCAGAAGGCACAGGCCCGCCTCGAGCTCAAGTACGGACGCCCCGCCACGCTGGCCGAACTGGGTGCCGAAGTGGAGATGCCCGAGGACAAGTTGGTCGAGGCACTGCGGTTCCGCGCCGAACCGCTTTCGCTGTCGGAGCCGCTCCGCGAGGACGGCGACGCCGAACTCGGCGACGTGGTGGAGGACCGGTCGGCGGAGTCCCCCTTCGAGGTTGCGGCGGTGTCGTTGCTGCCCGAGGAGATCGGCCGCTTGCTCTCCCCGCTGGACGAGCGGGAGCGGGAGATCCTCCGGCTCCGATTCGGGCTCGACCGGGGCGAGCCGCGCACCCTCGAGGAGGTCGGTGAGCACTTCAACCTCACCCGCGAGCGGATCCGCCAGATCGAGGCGAGGGCCATGTCGAAGCTCCGCCACCCGTCGTCGGACACCGGGGCGCGGGATCTTCTGACGGTCTAGGCCCGATCGCCGGGCCGCGCCATGCGGCCGGGCGGGACCCGTCGGCAGCGCCGGGCCGGAGCGGGTACGATCGACCTCCATGAAGAAGCTCCTGATCCTCGCCATCATCGTTGCTCTGGGCGTCGTCGCCGCCAAGCGGCTGCGCCCCTCCTGAGCCACCTACTCCGGCACGCCCCGCCCGCTCGGTTCCGGCGGGGCGGACCGAGCACGTCGGCGCCGGCCTTACGACGGTGGACGACGGGACAGCCGCCAGGCGACGAGCGCACCGACGGACGCGGCGGCGGTGAGACCGGCGGCCGTGGCCGTGATGGGCAGGCTCGGGACGCTGACCCGGTCGCGTAGGCGGACCGGCTTGGTGAACTGCATGACCTCCCAGTCGCGTTCGCGGGCCACCCGGGCGAGCACGCGGTCGGGGTTGACCACGACCGGGTGTCCCACCGCCTCCAGCATGGGCAGGTCGGTGTACGAGTCCGAGTAGGCCGACGACTCCGCCAGGTCGAGCCCTTCCGCCTCGGCCAGTTCCCGCATGGCCTCGGCCTTGAACGGCCCATAGGAGTAGAACTCCATCTCGCCCGCGTACCGCCCGTCCTCGTCCACCACGGTCCGGCTGGCGATGGCACCGTCGACCCCGAGGTGCTCGGCCAGCGGTTGGACGATCTCCTCGGGGGAGGCCGACACCAGGTAGACCTTGTGCCCGGCCGCCCGGTGCGCCTCGATGAGGTCGAGCGCCTCGGCGTAGATGATCGGTTCGACCGTCTCCTCGAGCGTCTCCCGCACGATCTCCCGGATCTGCTCCGAGTCCCACCCCTTGGTCAGCATCAGGATCGATTCGCGCATGCGGGCCAGCTTCTGCTCGCTCGCCCCCAGGTGGAGGTAGATGATCTGGGAGACCAGGGCCCGGGCCACCAGGCGGCGGTTGATGAGGCCGCCGCGGTAGAAGGGCCGGCCGAAGGCGGCGATCGACGCCTTGGCGATCACCGTCTTGTCCAGGTCGAAGAAGGCAGCCCGCATGTGCTCAGCGTCCCACGAGCAGGCGCTGCACCGCGTCCTCGGCGTCGGCAGTGACCAGCACCAGGACCTCGTCGCCGACGGCCAGGCGGGTGTCGCCCCGGGGCACGATCAGGCGGTCGTCGCGCACGACGGCGACCACGGTGGCCTCCCTCGGCACCCCGAGGTCGGCCAGGGAGACGCCGGCAGCCGGCGAGTCCTCGGCCAGGGTGACCTCGACCAAGTGGGCGTTGCCGCCCTCGAAGCGGAGCAGCCGGACCAGGCTGCCCACCGAGACGGCCTCTTCGACCAGCGCGGTGAGCAGCTGGGGCGTGGACACCGAGACGTCGACCCCCCAGCTCTCGTTGAACAGCCACTGGTTCTTCGGGTGGTTGACCCGCGCCACGACCCGGGGCACGGCGAACTCCTGCTTGGCCAGCAGCGAGACGACGAGATTGTCCTCGTCGTCTCCCGTGGCCGCCACCACCACGTCCACGGTGGAGAGGCCGGCGGAATCAAGGGAGGCGACCTCACAGGCGTCGGCCACCACCCAGGTGATGTCGAGGTCGTCGCGGATGCGGGCCACCAGGTCCGGATCGCGCTCGATGAGCAGGACGTCGTGCCCGCCGGCATGCAGGTCCGAGGCGATGGCCGTCCCCACGCTGCCGGCTCCGGCGATGGCCACCTTCATGACCGGCCTCCGGCGGGCACGTCACCGCGCACGGGACCGTCGGCCGCCGCCGCCATGCTGCCCGGCGGCGTGCCGTCCGGGGCGCTGAGCTGCCCGCCGGAGCGCGTCCCGCCCAGCCGGGCGTTGAGCCGATCGAGCGCGGCGTCGGTCACCATCAGGTGGACGACGTCCCCGTCCTGCCCCACCAGGTCCCCGAGGTCCAGCCGGGCGACGCCGGCCCGGGTCACCGCCACCACGGTGACGTCGCCGGGCACGGACAGGTCGGCCAGCCGTTTGCCGGCCCAGCGCTCGGGCAGCTCCCGTTCCACGAGCGAGAGGGTACCGGTCGGATCCGACCATTCGGATTCGACGTCGGCGGGCACCAGGCGCCGGCGGACCTGGTCGATGGTCCACGACACGGTGGCGACGGTGGGGATCCCCAGGCGGAGGTAGATCTGGGCCCGGCGGGGGTCGTAGATGCGGGCCACCACGTTCGGGATCTGGTACGTCTCGCGGGCGATGCGGGCGGTCAGGATGTTCGTGTTGTCGCCGCTCGTGACCGCGGCCAGCGAGTCCGCCTCACCGGCACGCGCCCGGTCGAGGTCGCCGCGGTCGAAGCCCGACCCGACGATCGTGGTCCCGGCCCAGTCCGCCGGCAGCCGGCGGAACGCCTTGGCGTTGCGGTCGATGATGGCCACCGAATGGCCCTGCTCCACCAGTCCGGCGCCGAGGCCCGATCCGACCCGGCCGCAACCGACGATGACGATGTGCACCTGAACCATGCAACACGCATCGTCACCGGTTCACAACTCGCCCCCGGTTCGACGGCCCCCTCCCACCTGCGCCCCGCCCTCCGGGCTGGGTTCGGGAGTGCCTGGTCCCCGTGATTTACTGAGGGGGTGGACCCATCGGTGACCGGAGCCGGGGATCCGGCCGCGCCGGCGGCATCCGGGTCCGGCACCGAGCCCGGAACGGGGTCCGGACCAGACGTGACGGTCTCGCCCCCGGCCCCGGTGCGGCCCCCGGCCAGCCCCAGGGCGCCCGTGGCGTCGGCCGTGGTCAGGATCAACCTCCCCGAGACCCTCCGCTACCGGCTGAAGAACAAGCTGCTGGGCCGCCCTCTGGTCAACGAGCAGTTGACGGGCGAGCGCCTCGGACGTCCGTCCGCCCTCGGCGTCCTGGCCCCGGACTGCATCTCCTCGTCGGCCTACGGCACCGAGGAGATGCTCAACCAGCTGGTCCCGTTCGTGGGACTGGCCGCGTTCGCCCTGGTGGTCCCCATCACCATGGCCATCCTCGGCGTCCTGTTCTTCGTCACCCTGTCGTACCTCGACGTCATCAAGCTCTACACCCAGGCCGGCGGGGCCTACGTGGTGGCCAGGGAGAACTTCGGGCCGAAGATCGCCCAGATCGCCGCCGTCGCCCTGCTCATCGACTACACGGTGACCGTCGCCGTACAGACCGCGGCCGGAACCGATGCGCTGACGAGCGCGTTCCCGCGCCTGACCTACTGGACGGTCCCGATCACCGTGGGCGTCGTCCTGCTGCTGCTCTACGGCAACCTCCGCGGCATCAAGGAGGCCGGCCGTTTCTTCGCCTTCCCGACCTACTTCTTCATCTTCAGCCTGGCCTTCGTGGTGGTCTCCGGCTACATCAAGCAGGCGCTGGGCGATCTCCACGCCCAGACCATCCCGTACAACCCGTCCTGCCACGCCTCCGGGACCCTCTGCCTCGGCCACTCGGGGTCCGGGTTGCTCTACGGCGCGACGTTCATCGTCATCCTGCGGTCCTTCGCCAACGGGGGGTCGTCCCTGACCGGCCTGGAGGCCATCTCCAACGGGGTGGCCACGTTCCGGCAGCCGGCCTCCCGCCACGCCCGTCAGACGCTGGTGGTGATGAGCAGCGTGCTGGCCTTCCTCGTGCTCGGCGTCACCCTGCTGGCCCACTGGACCCATGCCGTCCCCTACAACGGAGGGTCGCCCACCGTCGTCTCCCAGGAGGTGAAGATCGTCCTCGGGAACGGGGCGTTCGGCAGGACCATGTTCTACCTCGTCCAGTTCGCCACCGTGCTCATCCTGTACACGGGGGGCAACACGAGCTTCAACGGCTTCCCCTTCCTGGCCAGCTACGTGGCCAGCGACGCCTACCTGCCCAAGCAGCTGACCCGGCGCGGCCACCGTCTGGCCTTTTCCAACGGGATCATCGTCCTGACCGTGGTCGCCCTGCTGCTCATCATCGCGACCGGGGCCGATCTCAACGCCCTCGTCGCCCTGTACGCCATCGGGGTGTTCACCGGCTTCACCATGGCCGGCTCGGGCATGGTGAAGCACTTCTGGGACGAGCGCTCGGTCCACTGGAAGCGTCATGTCGGGGTCAACGGCTTCTCCGCGTTCCTGTCCCTCATCGTGGTCCTCATCTTCGCCATCGTGAAGTTCCGCGAAGGGGCCTGGGTCGTGGTCTTCGTCGGCCCGCTGATGTTCTACGGGCTGATCCGCCTGCACCGTCAGTACGCCAGCGAGGAGGAACAGCTCGAGCAGGGGGCGTCCGAGGCGGCCGAGGCACCCGTGCTCAACCGCCACGTGGTGGTGGTGCTCGTCGACCGGCTCGACATGGCGACGGCCCGTGCCCTCCAGTACGCGCGCACGCTCCACCCGGACGAGCTCCGTGCCGTCCACTTCGCCCTGGATCAGCAGGCGTCGGAGGCGCTCGAGGCCGAGTGGCGGCGGCTGGGTCTCACCCAGCTCCCCCTCGACATCGAGGCGTGCGAGGACCGGAGGCTGACCCGGGCGGCGTTGGAACTGGCTGCCGAGACCGTGGCCGACCAGCAGACCGAGCTCACCATCCTGCTGCCCCGACGCGGGTTCGCCGCCGGGTGGCAACGGGTGCTCCACGACGCCACCGCCGATCACATCGCCGCCGCGGTCGGCCAGCTCAATCACGTCAACGCCACCGTGGTGCCCTACCAGCTGACCGGCGGATGGTTCTCGAAACGGCGCGAGTGGCGCCGCAAGACGGTCGCGCCCGGAACGGCCCGACCCGGGCGCGGGGCCCGGTCCGCCGACCGTGCGGCCGACCGGGAGGCCGCCGCCCGGGCCACCTTCCACCGCGCCGCCTTCGGCGAGCGTGCCCGGGGCACCATCCCCATCGGCGAGGCCCAGTGGCGGAACCGGGTGCGGGTCGCCGGCCAGGTGCGGTCCGTCCGGGTCCAGCCGCGGGCAGGGACGGCCAACCTCGAGTGCGTTCTGGCCGACGACTCCGGCAAGCTCCTCCTCGTGTTCCAGGGGCGACGGCGGATCCCCGGGATCCAGCCCGGCGCCCGGCTGGTGGTGGAGGGGATGGTCGGCGACTGGGCACGGCGCCAGGCGATCCTCAACCCCGACTACGAGCTCATCGCCGGTCCCGAGGCCGGGGTCGAGCCCACCTGACCGTGTGGACGGTCACGCCTACGGGATCCCGCCCGATCCTCCTCCTTGCCCAACCGACCGTTTTGTCGGTATCTTCTGGCCCCGTTGCCGCAATCGGTGTGCCAGCATGGCGCGCCTCGGCGCACGGCCCGGTGGCCGTGGCTTCGCAGGGGGAGATCGGCATCCCGGCGTCTGCGACGGGCCGCGGTCACAGCGGCCGGCGGGCAGTCGACCGCACCCAGTCCGTCCATGACCATGCAGTGAACCGAAGGGAGCCTCACCGATGACCCACCTCCTGGCTGAAGGGGGTTACCAGGTCTTCTCTCTCCAGACCTCCGAGAAGACCTGGCTGTACTTCGCGCTCCTCTGTGCCATTGCTTCCATCGTGGTGGCCCTGTTGCTGGTCCGGGGCGTGCTCGCCGCTGATCAGGGCACCGCCTCGATGAAGGACATCGCCAAGGCCATCCAGGAGGGCGCCGAGGCCTTTCTGGCCCGACAGTTCAAGACCATCGGGATCATCATCGTCCCCCTGGCCGTGCTCATCTTCTTCACCGCGACCAAGGTCACCCACACGGTGACCCACCTCGTGATCACCGGCGGGGCGATCCACGTCGTGCGCTACACGGTCACCGACCTCACCTTCGCCCAGGCCGGCATCTACCGGGTGATCTGCTTCCTGGCCGGGGCCCTGTGCTCAGGCCTCACCGGCTTCATCGGGATGAGCCTGGCCGTACGGGGCAACGTGCGCACCGCGGCCGCCGCCCGCGAGGGCAAGATGGCCCCGGCCCTCAAGGTGGCCTACCGAACCGGCGCCATCACCGGACTGCTCTGCGTCGGCCTCGGTCTGCTGGGGGCCACGGTCATCGTGCTGATCTTCCAGAACACCGCCACCTCGGTGCTGATCGGGTTCGGGTTCGGCGCCTCGCTGCTGGCCCTGTTCATGCGGGTGGGCGGCGGCATCTTCACCAAGGCGGCCGACGTGGGCGCCGACCTGGTGGGCAAGGTGGAGGCCGGCATTCCCGAGGACGACCCTCGCAACGCCGCCACCATCGCCGACAACGTGGGAGACAACGTGGGCGACTGCGCCGGTATGGCCGCCGACCTGTTCGAGTCGTACGTCATCACCATCATCGCCGCCATCATCCTGGGCGTGACCGCCTTCGATTCGATCGGACGGAGCGGGGCGGCGGCCAAGACAGTCATCTTCCCCATCGCCATCCCGGCCATCGGCATCCTCGCCACCATCGTCGGGGTGTTCGTGGTGCGGGCGGGCAGGAGCGACAAGAACGCCATGGCCCCGATCAACCGGGGGGTCTGGACGGCGGCCGTCCTCACCATCGCCGGCTCGGCCGTGGTGGCCGGGGCCTACCTCCACTACTGGAAGGCGTTCTACGCCGTGCTCACCGGCGTGGTCCTCATGCTGGTGGCCAGCCAGATCACCGAGCACTTCACCTCCACCGAGCGCGGCCCGGTCCGGGAGGTGGCCGAGACGGCCCGGACCGGACCGGCGACGCTCACCCTGTCGGGCCTGGCCCTGGGCCTCGAGTCGTCGGTGTGGGCCATCCTCGCCATCGTGCTCGCCATCGCCGTGTCCATCGGCCTCGGTGGGGGCAACATCCAGCTCACGTTGTACCTGGTGGCGCTCACCGGCATCGGCCTGCTGTCCACGGCCGGCATGATCGTCTCCGAGGACAGCTTCGGGCCGGTATCGGACAACGCCGCCGGGGTAGCAGAGATGTCCGGGGAGTTCACCGGCGACGCCGAGCGGGTCATGGTAAGCCTCGACGCGGTGGGGAACACCACCAAAGCGGTCACGAAGGGTGTGGCCATCGGCTCGGCGGTCATCGCCTCCGTGGCCCTGTTCGCCTCGTTCATCGAGACCATCGGCTCACAGCTGGGCCTGCACGCCCCGCTCGGCGCGCCGACCAACTGGCTGTTCGACCTGCCGCAGACGTCGATCAACGTGTCCCACCCGACCGTCTTCATCGGCGTCCTCATCGGGGGATCGATCGCCTTCATCTTCTCCGCGCTGGCCATCCGGGCCGTCGGTCGATCGGCCGGCACCGTGGTCCAGGAGGTCCGCCGCCAGTTCCGCGAGCACCCGGGCATCATGGACTACACGGAGAAGCCCGAGTACGGGAAGGTCATCGCCATCTGCACCACCGCCTCGCAGCGGGAGCTGGCCACCCCGGCCCTGCTCGCCGTGTTGAGCCCGGTCATCGTCGGTTTCGGCATCAACTACTACGCCCTGGGTGCGTTCCTGGTCGGGGCCATCCTCACCGGTCAACTGATGGCCAACTTCCTGTCCAACTCCGGCGGCGCCTGGGACAACGCCAAGAAGTTCATCGAGGATGGCCATGAGGGGGGCAAGGGCTCCGAGGCCCACAAGGCCGCCGTCATCGGCGACACCATCGGCGACCCGTTCAAGGACACCGCCGGACCGGCGCTCAACCCCCTCATCAAGGTCATGAACCTGGTGTCGCTGCTCATCCTCCCCGCCGTCATCACCCTCCGGCACCACACCGGTGCCCGCCTGGCCATCGCCGGCGTCTCCCTGGTGATCCTGCTCGTGGCCATCGCCTTCTCGAAGCGGAAGACCGAGTCGATGGACGCGGAGCTCCCGCCCGGCGAGGTCGCTGCCCTGGACGAGGCGGCTACGGTGGCCGTACAGGGCCCACACGCCTGAACCAGCAGGTCAGCGGGGTAGACACGCCCGGCTGTCCGAGGGACGGGGTTGACAGGACGTCATCCCAGCGTTCACCCTGTGGCCACAGCCATGCCACCGACCGACCTGACGGAGACGCCCACGGAAACCGACGCCGGAGACGGTGCCCATGGGGGCACGCGTGCCGGCGGCGGTGCAAAACCGCTGGTCATCGTCGAGTCGCCGGCCAAGGCCAAGACCATCGCCCGGCTGCTCGGTCCGGGGTACGTGGTCGAGTCCTCCATCGGCCACATCCGGGACCTGCCCCGCCGGGCCGACGAAGTGCCGGCCGCCTACAAGGGGGAGGCGTGGTCCCGACTGGGAGTCGACGTCGACAACGGGTTCAAGCCGCTCTACGTGGTCTCTTCGGAGAAGAAATCCCAGGTGGCGAAGTTGAAACAGCTGGTCAAGCAGGCCAGCGAGGTGTACCTGGCGTCGGACGAGGACCGCGAAGGGGAATCCATCGCCTGGCACCTCCTCGAGGTGCTGGCCCCCCGGGTGCCGGTCAAGCGAATGGTGTTCCACGAGATCACCCGGCCGGCCATCGAGCGGGCGGTCAACGAGTGGCGTGACCTCGACCGACGCCTGGTGGACGCCCAGGAGGCCCGCCGGATCCTCGACCGTCTCTACGGCTACGAGGTGTCCCCGGTACTGTGGAAGAAGATCATGCCCCGGCTGTCGGCTGGCCGGGTCCAGAGCGTGGCCACCCGGATGGTGGTGGAGCGGGAGCGGGCCCGGATGACCTTCCGGTCGGCCGGGTGGTGGGGCATCGACGCCACCTTCACCACGACCGATGGCTCGGCCGGTGCCGCGCCGCCGGCCGAGGGGACGCCGCGGTCGTTCGCCGCGTCGCTCGTGGCGGTCGACGGGGTGGCCCTCGCCTCGGGTCGCGATTTCGACGAGACCGGCGCCCTCACCTCCCCCGAATCGGTGGTGGTGCTGGCCGAACCCGAGGCCCGGGCGCTGGCCGCCGGACTGGCCGACGCCCCCTTCGCCGTCAGGTCGGTCACCCACAAGCCGTTCCGCCGGTCGCCCGCACCACCGTTCATGACGTCGACACTCCAGCAAGAGGCTGGCCGCAAGCTCCGGTTCGGCTCCAAGCGCGCCATGCAGGTGGCCCAGCGCCTCTACGAGGACGGGTGGATCACCTACATGCGCACCGACTCCACCACCCTGTCGAGCCAGGCGCTCGACGCCGCCCGGGCACAGGCCTCCGCCCTCTACGGCGCCGAGTACGTGCCCGCCCAGCCGAGGCGGTACGAGCGGAAGGTCAAGAACGCCCAGGAGGCGCACGAGGCGATCCGGCCGGCCGGCGAGTCCTTCCGGACCCCGGACGAGGCGGCGCGCTCGTTGTCGGGGGACGAGTTCCGCCTCTACGACCTGATCTGGAAGCGGACCGTCGCGTCCCAGATGGCCGATGCCACCGGGACGAGCGCACAGGTCCGGCTGGCCGGGACCGCGGTGGGGCCCGAGGGCGTCGCCGGCCGCGAGGCCGAGTTCGCCGCCTCGGGAAAGGTCATCCAATTCCCGGGATACCTCCGGGCCTACGTGGAAGGGGAGGACGATCCCGAGGCCGAGCTGGCCGACCGGGAGGTGCACCTGCCCCCCATGGCCGAGGGAGAGCCGGTGGCGGTGAGCGACCTCGAACCCGGATCGCACGCCACCCAGCCCCCCGCCCGGTACACCGAGGCCTCGTTGGTCAAGGCCATGGAGGAGCTCGGCGTAGGCCGTCCGTCGACCTACGCCAGCGTCATCGCCACCATCCTGGACCGCGGCTACGTCTGGAAGAAGGGCACCGCCCTGGTGCCGTCGTTCACCGCCTTCGCGGTGGTCGGCCTGCTCGAGCGGTACTTCGCCGACCTGGTCGACTACGGGTTCACCGCTTCGATGGAGGACGACCTCGACGCCATCGCCGCCGGCAACGAGGAGTCCCTGCCGTGGCTGACCCGGTTCTACTTCGGCACCGCCGGCACGGGTGATGGCTCCAAGCAAGCCACCAACGGGGCCATCGCGCACACCAACGGCAGCGGACACACGAACGGCAACGGCAATGGCAACGGCGCCGAACCTGCGCCGGTGGCCGGTCACGTTCGAGGGCTCGGTCTGAAGCGTGAGGTCAGCACCTACCTGGGCGAGATCGACGCCCGGGAGATCAATTCGATTCCGATCGGGGTCGGCTCGGACGGCCGGGAGATCGTGGCCCGGGTGGGGCGGTACGGCCCGTACCTGCAGCACGGCGACGACCGGGTGTCCATCCCCGAGGACCTTGCGCCCGACGAGCTGACCGTCGAGCGTGCCGAACAACTGCTCGAGGCGCCCTCGTCCGACCGGGTGCTCGGCCAGGACCCCGAGACCGGACTGCCGCTACAGGTCCGCGCCGGCCGGTTCGGCCCCTACGTACAGCTGGGGGAGGTGGCCGACGGTGCCCCCAAGCCCCGGACGGCGTCCCTGTTCGCCTCGATGTCGCCGGCCACGATCACGTTCGAGCAGGCACTCGAGCTCCTGCGGATCCCGCGGGTGGTCGGCGCCGATCCGGCCACCGGCGAGGAGATCGTCGCCCACAACGGCAAGTTCGGGCCGTACCTCAAGAAGGGCAGCGACACACGGAGCCTCCTCACCGAGGATCAGATCCTGACCGTCACCGTGGACGAGGCGCTGGCGCTGTTCGCCCAGCCGAAGACCCGGGGCGGCCGCACGGCCAAGGGCCCGCTGCGCGAAATGGGGACGGATCCCGACAGCGGGCTGACCATGGTGGTCAAGGACGGCCGGTTCGGCCCGTATGTCACCGACGGCACAACCAACGCGTCCTTGCGCCGTGGTGACGACGTCGAGAGCCTGACCGTCGAGCGGGCGTCAGAACTGCTGGCCGAGCGCCGCGCCGCCGGACCCTCCACCCGGAAGAAGGCGGCGGCCAAGAAGGCCCCGGCCAAGAAGAAGGCGGCGGCCAAGAAGGCGGCGACGACGGTGGCGGGATCCTCGAGCAACGAGGGTCAGTAGCCCGGGGTGGACGACGCCGGGCGTGGTCACCTGATCGCATTCGAGGGGATCGACGGTTGTGGCAAGTCGACCCAGGCCGAGCTGCTCGCCCGACGCCTGGGGGCCGTCCTCACCTTCGAGCCCGGGGCGACCCCGCTCGGGGTGTCCTTGCGCTCGTTGCTGCTCGACCGGGAACGCGCCCAGGTGTGCGAACGCACCGAGGCGCTGTTGATGGCAGCCGACCGGGCCCAGCACCTCGACGAGGTGGTGCGACCGGCGTTGGCGGCGGGCTCCTGGGTGGTGACCGACCGGTACTCGGCGTCGACCATCGCCTATCAGGGATTCGGACGCGGCCTGGACCGGGCGGGCCTCGACCTGCTCGTCCAGTGGGCCACCGCCGGTCTCGAGCCCGACGTCACCTTCCTCATCGCCGTGCCTGTCGAGGTGGCGGCCTCGCGTCGCTCCGGCTCGGACGAGGACCGGTTCGAGGCGCAGGGCACGGCCTTCCAACAGCGGGTGGCCGACGCGTACCGGCGCTTGGCCGACGAGGCCGCGACCCCGTGGGTGGTCGTCGACGGCACCGGCCCGGTCGACGCGGTGGCCGACACGGTGTGGGCGGGCCTCCAGGGCGTTTTCGGTCGGGAGCTGGACGATGGCCGGTAGCGCTTCGAATCCGGTGCCAGAGCTCTTCGACGAAGTGGTGGGACAGCCGCGTGCGGTGGCGCAGCTGGCCGCCGCCGCCCGCAGGCCGGTACACGCGTACCTGATGCACGGGCCACCCGGATCGGGGAAGCGTGCCGGCGCTCGGGCGCTGGCTGCGGCGCTGCTCTGCCCGGCAGGGGGCTGCGGGACCTGCAACGCCTGCCGCCGGGCCCTGGCCGGGACCCATCCCGACCTGGTGGTCGTGGAGCGCTCAGGGGCCTCGCTCAGCGTCGGTGACGCCCAGACCATCGTGACGAGGGCCCATCGGCGGCCGTTGGTGGCGGCGCGCCAGGTCCTGTTGGTCACCGACGTCCACCTGGCCCGCGACTCAGCGCCGGCGCTGTTGAAGACGGTGGAGGAACCACCACCGTCGACCGTCTTCGTCCTGGTGGCCGACGACCTGCCCCCCAGCCTCACCACCATCGTCAGCCGCTGCGTCCAGGTGGCCTTCGACCCGGTGTCCCCTGGGGCGGTGGCGGCGTGGCTGGTAGCGCGTGGTGTCGAGCCCGAGCACGCCGACTCGGTGGCCCGGGCCTCCGGCGGCCGGCTCGACCGCGCCCGTCTGCTGGTGGGCGACGCCGACTTCGTGGCCCGTCAGGAGGAGTGGCGCTCGGTGCCGCACCATCTCGACGGCACGGGCGCAGCGGCTGCCATGGTTGCCTCGAAGCTGCTCGAGTCGGCCGAGCGCGCCCTGGTGCCGCTCCGGGAGCAGCACGCCCAGGAGCTCGCTGCGCTCGCCGAAGAGGCCGAGGCGGTCGGGGCCCGGGCCATACCGGGCCGACGCCAGGTCGAGGAGGGCCACAAGCGAGAGGAGCGGCGGTGGCGGACCGACGACCTGCGGTTCGGCCTGGCCACCCTGGCCGAGGTCTACCGGGACCGACTCGTGGCCGCCACCGAGGGCGAGGCGGCCGCCTCACCGGGCGGCGCCGCCGAGGGGCGTCGGGCGGTGCGCCAGGTGGAGTCGATCCGCGAGGCCTCCATCGCCCTCGGACGCAATGCGAACGAGTTGCTGGTCATGGACGCGTTGATGGTGGAGCTGTCCGAGCTGGTCGACTGAGCACCCTGTGCCAGTCCGATAGCGTGTCTGTCCGCGCCTGGGTAGCTCAGTCGGTAGAGCAACGCACTCGTAATGCGTAGGTCAGGAGTTCGATTCTCCTCTCGGGCTCTGAGAAGAAGCTAGCTGGGTGGCTCGCTCGACCAAGCGCCGGGCCGGCTCCACGGCCTTGAGGGCGTCCCGTTCGGACAGCGGAGCGG
>JBKQRT010000380.1:0-8264 GCA_052143895.1 Acidimicrobiales bacterium
GACAGGGACGCTGGCCAGTGCGGTGGTCGAACACCATGCCGATCTCGGACTGGCCCTCGACGGGGACGCCGACCGTCTGCTGGCCATCGGCCCCGACGGGGCGATGGCCAACGGGGACGAGCTCATCGCCCTGTTCGCCCTGGACCTGGCCGAGCGCGGCCAGCTGGCCGGCAACACCGTGGTGGTCACGGTGATGACCAACCTCGGGTTCCGGATGGCCATGCAGGACCGGGGGATCATCGTGAAGGAGACCCCGGTCGGCGACCGCTACGTGCTGGCCGCCCTGGACAAGGACGGGCTCGCCCTTGGCGGCGAGCAGTCCGGGCACATCATCTTCCGGAGGCTGGCCACCACCGGCGACGGGCTGCTCACCGGCCTGGTGCTGGCCGACCTGGTCGTCCGGTCGGGCGCCCCGCTGGCCGTGCTGCTGGATGGCTTGGTGGCCCGCGTTCCCCAGGTGCTGGTCAACGTGCCGGTCCCCAACACCGGGCTGCTGGAGGGGGCCGAGGCCGTCTGGTCGGCCGTCGCCGAGGAGGAGGAGCGCCTCGGCGAAACCGGGCGGGTGCTGTTGCGCCCGAGCGGCACCGAGCCCCTGGTGCGGGTCATGGTGGAGGCCGGTGGCGACGGCGTGGCCGAGGCCATCGCCCAACGGCTCGGTGCACTGGTGCGCTACGAGCTCCGGGCGGCCGCCACCACCAACGGCTGACGGCCGCGTCGGGCAGCCATCCGTCGGGCAGCCGTCCATTGGACCAGGCGCGCCCGGCACCGGGCGGTAGCCTCTCGGATCATGGGCGGCATCATCGGGACCGGCGCCGGTCCGGCGGCCGGGGCCGGGGCCTCCGGGTGGCGTGCGGTATCCGGGTCGGTGG
This sequence comes from Acidimicrobiales bacterium, assembly GCA_052143895.1. GTDB lineage: Bacteria > Actinomycetota > Acidimicrobiia > Acidimicrobiales > RAAP-2 > Bog-756. Next base: position 870 of record JBKQRT010000380.1, read on the forward strand.
TGGGGGTCGGCATCGATGCCGTTGACCTCGACCGGTTCCGGCGGGTCCTCGGTCGTCGACGGCACCTGGCGGAGCGGCTGTTCACGGCGGCCGAACGGGAGTACGCCGACGCGGCGGCGGATCCGCTGCCGCGGCTGGCCACCCGCTTCGCGGCCAAGGAGGCCACGATGAAGGCGCTCGGCGTCGGCCTGGGCGCCTTCGCCTTCTGCGAGGCGGAGGTGGAGCGGACCGGGCTCGACGCCCCCCGGCTGGTGCTGCGCGGCTCGGCCCGTGCCCGCTCGCTCGAGGCCGGCGTCGTCCGGTGGCACCTCTCCCTCACCCACACCGACCGTGTGGCCATGGCGGTGGTCCTGGCCGAAGGGGCCCCGGGGGCGGCACCGACCCACGCCGCCCCGCCGACGTCGTAGCGTCGGGCGGATGGAACCGGTACTGACCGTCTCCGAGATGCAGGCCGTCGACGCCGCCGCCCAGGCGACGACCGCCCTCGACGTGCTGGTCGCCCGGGCCGGGACGGCGGTGGCCATCGCCGCCCTCGACCTGCTGGGCGGGGCCTACGGGCGCCGGGTGGTGGTGGTGGCCGGGCGTGGCAACAATGGGGCCGATGGCCGGGTGGCCGCCGGTCTCCTGGCCCGGCGCGGGGCGACGGTGCGGGTGGTCGTCGCCGGCACGGCCGACGCCCTCGGACCGGCCGACCTCGTGGTCGACGCCGCCTACGGCACCGGCTTCCGAGGCGAGTACCGCGCCCCGTCCATCGAGCCGGGGACGCCGGTCCTGGCCGTCGACATCCCGTCCGGTGTGCAGGGCGACACCGGCGAGGTGTCCGGTGTCGCGATGCCGGCCACCCGCACGGTGACGTTCGTCGCCCGCAAGCCCGGTCTGGTGCAGGCCGACGGACGCCGACTGGCCGGCGACGTGACGGTGGCGGACATCGGCCTGCCCCCGGGAGACCCCGCCGCCCACCTCCTGGAGGACGGCGACGTGACCTCGCTGCTCCCGGCCCGTCGACCCGACGGCAACAAGTGGTCGGCGGCCGTCCTGGTGGTGGCCGGATCGCCGGGCATGACCGGGGCCGCCGGCATGTGCGCCCGCGCCGCCTACCGCGCCGGCGCCGGGATGGTGCGGCTCGGCGTGCCCGGGGCCGAGCTGTCTGCGTCCCCGGCCACGGAAGCGGTCAGCGTGTCCCTCCCGGCCGGCGGCTGGTCGGACGCGGCCCTCGAGGTCGCGAGGCGGTGCGGCGCTGTGGTGGTCGGGCCCGGCCTGGGACGCGATCCGGCCACGGCCGCCGACGTGGCCCGGCTGGTCGACCGGTCGCCCGCCCCGGTGGTGGTGGACGCCGACGGCTTGTTCGCCCTCGGTCGGCTGGGCGGCGGGTCACTCGGCAGCGCCCGGTCGGCGGTGGTCCTCACCCCGCACGACGGCGAGTTCGCCCGGCTGGTCGGTTCCGACCCGGGCCCCGACCGGATCGCCGCCGCCCGACGGCTGGCCGAGGCCTCGGGGGCGGTGGCCCTGCTGAAGGGCCCCACCACCGCCGTCGCCGGGTCCGGGGGCCGCGTGCTGCTGGCCATGGCCGCCACCACCGCACTGGCGACGGCCGGCACCGGGGACGTCCTTTCCGGGGTCATCGCCGCCCTGGTTTCGCGGGGCGTGCCACCGCACGAGGCGGCGGCCTTGGCCGCCCACGTGCATGGTCGGGCCGGGGCGGCCGGTCGGCCACAAGGCCTGGTGGCCGGCGATCTCCCCGACCTCGTCTCCGATGTGCTCGGCCGCCTGTCGGACCCCTCCGGTCGCCCGGGTGGCGCCGTCCGTGGCTGAGCGCTGGCGCCCGGCCTGGGCCGACATCGATCTCGACGCTGTGCGGCACAACGCCGGCCTCCTCTGCCGCCTGGCGTCCCCCGCCGCTCTCTGCGCGGTGGTGAAGGCCGACGGCTACGGCCACGGGAGCGTGCCGATGGCCCGGGCCACCCTCGAGGGCGGCGCCACGTGGCTGGCCGTCGCGTTGGTCGAAGAGGGGGTGACGCTGCGGGAGGCCGGCATCGGGGCACCGATCCTCCTGTTGTCGGAGCCCCCGCTGGAGGCGGCCGCCGAGGCGGTGGCCCGGGGCCTGGTCCCGACCGTCTACACCCGGGCCGGACTCGGCGCCCTGAGCCGGGTGGTGGGCGAGTGGGGGTTCGCGCCGCTCGACGTCCACCTCAAGGTCGACACCGGCATGCACCGGGTCGGGGCCGACGCCGCCGACGCCGCCAGGTTGGCCGCGGCCATCGACGCCGACCCCAACCTCCGGCTCGGGGCCGTATGGACTCACCTGGCGGTGGCTGACGGGTCCGCCGCCGAGGACCATGCTTTCACCGCGCTCCAGGTCGAGCGGTTCGACGCCGTCCTGGCCACCCTGGCCGCCGCCGGCCATCGGCCCCCGATGGTCCACGTGGCCAACACGGCCGGCACCATCACCGTCCCGGCGGCCCGACGGGACCTGGTGCGGTGCGGGATCTCCCTCTACGGCGTGGCCCCCACCCGGGCGCTCGACGAGCAGCTGACCGCCGCCGCCGGTCAGCGGCTCCGCCCCGTGCTCTCGTTCAAGACCCGGGTCACCTACGTCCGGGACCTCAACGCCGGCGAGCGGCCCTCGTACGGTCGCCTCCGGCCGCTGGCCCACCGGTCCACCGTGGCCACCGCCCCCGTCGGGTACGCCGACGGGGTGCCGCGCCGGCTCTTCCTCGAGGGCGGCGAGGTGCTCATCCGCGGGATCCGCCGGCCCCTGGCCGGCATGGTCACCATGGACCAGATCGTGGTCGACTGCGGACCGGTGGGGACGTCGCCGGTGGAGGTCGGGGACGAGGTGGTCCTGCTCGGTCGGCAGGGTGACGACGAGATCACCGTCGCCGAGTGGGCCGACCTGTTCGGCACCATCGGCTACGAGGTCCTCTGCGACATCGGGCCGCGGGTCCCCCGGCTGCCCACCGGCGCGCCGGTGGGCCCGGCCGGGACCGGCCCCCGGGGGTGAGGGACCGACCGGGCCGACCGGCGGCCCCGGGACGGGCAGTACCATGCGGCGGTGGCACCGGCGACCGAACTGGCCCGACTCGCTGGTGAAGCGGCCGGTTGCACCCGGTGCCCGCTCTCGGCCGGTCGTACCCAGGTGGTGTTCGGGGTGGGCGATCCCGACGCCGACCTCATGTTCGTCGGCGAGGCCCCTGGTCGCGACGAGGACCTCCAGGGGGAGCCCTTCGTCGGCCGCTCGGGCCGCCTGCTGGACCGCCTGCTCCTCGAGGAGCTGGGCGTCGGGCGTGACCGCTGCTACATCGCCAACGTGGTCAAGTGCCGGCCGCCGGACAACCGGGACCCCCGGCCCGAGGAGATCGCCGCCTGCCGCCCCTACCTGACCGCGCAGCTCGAGTTGATCCGGCCGAGCGTGGTGGTGACCCTGGGCAACTTCGCCACCCGGCTGCTGCTCCAGACCGACCAGGGGATCACCAAGGTGCGTGGCCGGTCCTACCCGATGGGGGAATGGCAGCTCGTCCCGACCTACCACCCGGCGGCCGCCCTCCGCTCCGGGGGGACGGTGGTGGCCGAGATGCGTGCCGACCTGGTCCGGGCCAAGCAGCTCCTCGGTTGGGGCGGGTGACCGGGTTCCGCACCCTGGTGCTCCGGACCTCGTCACCCGGGCAGACCCGGGCGCTGGCCCGGGCCCTGGCGCCCCTCTGCGTCCCCGGGGACGTCCTGTTGCTGTCCGGGGACCTCGGTGCTGGCAAGACCACTTTCGCCCAGGGGTTCGGGGTCGGCCTGGGCATCGAGGAGCCGATCACCAGCCCAACGTTCACCCTGGTCCGCCAGTACGATGCCGGTGCCGGTGCCGCCCCGGTCCGCACCCTCCTGCACGCCGACGTCTACCGGCTCGGCCACCTGCAGGAGATCGTCGACCTCGGGCTCGGCGAGTTGGTGGAGGACGGCGGGGTGGCCCTGGTCGAGTGGGGCGACGTGGCCGAGCCGGTCCTCGGCGAGGGGTCCCTCGAGGTGCGCCTCGACGTCGAGCCCGAGGACGTGGAGCACCGGTCGATCTCCATCACCACCGACAGTCCGGCCTGGGCGGGCCGCTGGGCCGCCCTCGAGGCGGCGCTGGCCGCGTGGCAGGACGCCGGATGACCCTCCTGGCCATCGAGTCGGCCACCGACCTGGTCGGGGCGGCCCTGATCCGCGACGACGGCGCCCGGGCCGAGCGCAGCCACGCCGGCGGGCGCGCCCATGCCGAGCTGCTGGCGCCGGCCATCGAGGAGGTGTGCGCCGTCTCGGGCTGCGCCGTCACCGACATCGACCGGATCGCCGTCGACGTCGGCCCGGGGCTCTTCACCGGGCTACGGGTCGGGGTGGCCACGGCCAAGGCGTTGGCCCAGGCGCTGGGCGTCGGGGTCCTCGGCGTGGGCAGCCTCGACGTCCTGGCCGCCGCGGCCGCCGAACGGGCCCATCCGGCCCCGGGGCTGGCCGTGGTGTCGGTGGTCGACGCCCGGCGCGGCGAGGTGTTCGCGTCGGCCTACCGGTTCGACCGCGCCGGACCCCCGGCCGACGGGGCGCTTCCGGTGGACCCGGCGGCGGTGCGTGACGACCGGCCCGTGCCCCTTGCCCCCGAGGCCCTCCTCGACTGGCTGGTCGCCCTCGCCGAGGAGGCCGGCACGGTAGTGGTCGTCGGCGACGGGGCCGTCCGCTACCTGTCCCTGCTCGCACCGCACCGCACGCTCGACCTGGACCTGGCCGACGAGCTGTCGGCGCCCTCGCCGCTGGTGCTGGCCGAACTGGCTGCCCGGCGGCTCGGGACCGGGACCCGCCCCGTGTCCCCGGTGGCGCTGGTGCCCGACTACCGGCGCCCGGCGGACGCCCGCATCAACTGGGAGCAGCGCACGCCGGCTGCCCCGGGCCGGCCGTGAGCGCGACGGGCCCGACCGGCGCCGGCCCGGGCGACGGCACCCGGCGGGCGGCACTCCCGGCGGAGGTGGTGATCGCCCCGCTCCGGGTCGCGGACCTCCCGGGGGTGCTCCGTATCGAGGAGGCGGTCTTCGCCCAGCCGTGGTCGCACCGCCTGTTCGTGGAGGAGCTGTCCCAGCGCCGGACCCGCGCCTACCGGGCGGCGTGGGCGGGACGCGAGATCGTCGGGTACGCCGGTCAGATGTTCATCGACGACGAGTCCCACGTGAACAACATCGCCGTCGACCCGCGTTGGCAGGGGCGGGGCCTCGGCGCCGCGCTGCTGGCCGACCTGGTCCGGACCGGGCTGTCGCGGGGCTCCCGGCACCTGACCCTCGAGGTGCGGGTCGGCAACGACCCGGCCCTCGCCCTCTACGCCCGGTTCGGGCTGGCGCCGGTCGGCGTGCGCCCGAACTACTACCCCGAGACCGGTGAGGACGCCCTCGTCATGTGGGCGCGCGACATCGACTCGGACGCCTACGGCGAGCGGCTGACCGCCATCGAAACGGCGCTGGCCGACCGGCTCGTCGTCACCTCGCGCCGGTGACGCCGGCCGACCGGCCGCCACCGGCCTTCGGTAGTCTTGGCCAATGCCCGACGCACACGTCCACCGGGTGCTCGGCATCGAGACCTCCTGCGACGAGACGGCGGCGGCGGTGGTCGACGGCGGGTCGGTCGTCGTCTCCTCGGTGGTGAGCAGCCAGATCGACTTGCACGCCCGCTACGGGGGTGTCGTGCCCGAGCTCGCCGGTCGGGCCCACGTGGAGCTGCTCACCCCGGTTCTGGCCGAAGCCCTCGACACCGCCGGCTCGGACACCTTCGGCGCCGGCATCGACGCGGTGGCCGTGACCTACGGACCCGGGCTCATCGGCTCCCTACTGGTCGGCGTGGCCGAGGCCAAGGCGCTCTCGCTGGCCTGGGGCGTGCCCCTCATCGGGGTCAACCACCTGGAGGCCCACCTCTTCGCCTCGCTCCTGGAACAGCCCGACCTCGGCTGGCCGCTGGTGGTGCTCCTGGTGTCGGGTGGCCACACCCTCCTGGTCGAGGTCACCGCACCGGGTCGCTACCGGCTGCTCGGGGGGACCATCGACGACGCCGCCGGGGAGGCCTTCGACAAGGTGGCCCGCTTCCTCGGCCTGGGCTATCCCGGCGGCCCGCCCATCGACCGGGTGGCCGAGGAGGGCGACCCCGACGCCTTCGCCTTCCCTCGGTCGCTGCCGGGCGACGGGTACGACTTCTCGTTCAGCGGGCTCAAGACGTCGGTCGTCAACACCGTCCGCAAGCACCCCGAGTCGTCGACCGCGGACGTGGCCGCCTCGTTCCGCCAGGCGGTGGTCGACGTCCTGGTGGCCCGAGCCCGCCGGGCGGCGGCCGAGGTCGGGGCCACCGCCCTGTGCCTGGCCGGCGGCGTGGCCGCCAACTCGTTGCTGCGCCGACGGGTCGAGGAGGTCTGCGCGGTGGACGGCATCGGGGCGTTCCTCCCGAGCCGGGCCCTGTGCACCGACAACGCGGCCATGGTGGCCGCCGCCGGGTGGTGGCGCCTCCGGCACGGCCCGGCCAGCTCCCTGGGGCTCGGGGCCGACCCGAACCTCCGGCTGGTGCCGGCGGTCTGAGCCCGCCCGCCTGCCCGCCCGCCTGGCACTCGGCGGGTGCGGTTGCCAAACGCCGCGGAGATCGCTATCGTTGGCACTCTCAACCTTCGACTGCTAACGCGTGCCACAGGAGGCCCGAACATGAGTCTGCACCCGCTTGACGACCGCATCGTCGTCCGCCCCAACGAGTCCGAGGAGACCACCGCCTCCGGCCTGGTCATCCCCGACACGGCCAAGGAGAAGCCCCAGCAGGGCGAGGTCCTGGCCGTCGGTCCGGGGCGGCGCGCCGAGGCCAGTGGCGAGCTCATCCCCCTCGACATCGCCGTGGGCGACACCGTCGTCTACTCCAAGTACGGCGGCACGGAGATCACCGCCGACGGCGAGGACCTCCTCATCCTCTCGAGCCGTGACGTGCTGGCCAAGGTGGTCAAGTAATGCCGAAGATCCTCAAGTTCGACGAGGCGGCCCGCCGCAGCCTCGAGACCGGCGTGAACAAGCTGGCCGACACGGTCAAGGTGACGCTCGGCCCGAAGGGCCGCAACGTGGTCATCGAGAAGAAGTTCGGAGCCCCCACCATCACCAACGACGGTGTGTCCATCGCCCGAGAGGTGGAGCTCGATGACGTCTTCGAGAACATGGGCGCCCAGCTGGTCAAGGAGGTCGCTTCCAAGACGAGCGATCTCGCCGGTGACGGCACCACCACGGCGACCGTGCTCGCCCAGGCGATCGTGCGCGAAGGCGCCAAGGCGGTAGCCGCCGGCATGAACCCGATGGACCTCAAGCGCGGCATCGACCTAGCGGTCGAGACCGTGGTCGACGAGCTCAATAAGAACTCAAAGAAAGTCACGTC
>JBKQRT010000381.1:0-16611 GCA_052143895.1 Acidimicrobiales bacterium
GGCTGACGCCGCGGTAGTGTGGCGGGCTGCTCCCCTCGGGGGGCGGACGGGCTGTGGCGCAGCTTGGTTAGCGCGCTGCGTTCGGGACGCAGAGGTCCCCGGTTCAAATCCGGGCAGCCCGACCAACGAAGGCGCAGTCCAACGCCAGCCGCGGCCTCGGGCGGCTCACCCGTCCTATCTGCCTTGCGGCTCCATTTGGTGTGCACCCCGCGAGCGCAATCGGTGCGAGCGCAATCCATCGGAGTCTGCCGGTCAGTGGACGAACAACTCCCCCTGCCACGGCTGAGGCGTCGTTCTCAGCTCACTCGGCCGGCCGGAACCCTGCCGGCGCCGGGAGGTGGCAGCCATCGGCACGATGATCGGTCGGCCGTGGTGTCTCGCAAGCGACGGTATACGCTGTAGACATACGCTCTACATCTACGGTGTATACGCAAGGTTCGAAGTCCCGTCGGTCGGATCTCCGACCCGGACGCCCGCTCGGGACGAGGACCTGTCTCCCCGCGAGCGACCTGCGTCTGCGACAATCACAGCCGTGATCCCGCCCCAAACTCCCGGGGTCGAGCTGTCGATGCGCGACGTCGACGTCCCCGTCCTTTCGATGTCGAGGCTGGAACCGCTCATCGGCCCCGATCGCCAAGCTGAGCTACACCGGGCCGCCCTCAACGTCCGGCAGCGTCTCGACGGTCGGACGGTCTGGAACCTGAGCTCGACAGCGGCGGGTGGCGGGGTGGCCGAGATGCTCCAGGTCCTGGTCGGCTACATCCAGGACACCGGCATCGACATCCGTTGGTTGGTCATCTCCGGCGATCCGGAGTTCTTCTCCATCACGAAGCGACTCCACAACCGACTGCACGGTGCTGCCGGCGACGACGGCGACCTCGGCCAGGACGAAGCGCGCCACTACCGGCGGGTCATCGACGCCAATTTCGCCAGCGCCCTCGGACGCATCCGCAAGGACGACGTCGTGCTCCTCCACGACCCGCAGACCGCGGGCATGGCCGCCGCCCTCGCCGCCGCGGGTGCCCACGTCGTCTGGAGGTGTCATGTGGGTCGCGAAGGGACGAACCAGTGGACCGAGCAGGCCTGGTCGTTCCTGCGACCGCACCTGGCACCTTGCAAGGCGTTCATCTTCTCCCTGGCGCAGTACGCACCCTCCTGGATGGACGGGTCGCGGGTCCGGGTCATCCCACCCTCGATCGATCCGTTCTCCCCCAAGAACCAGGAGATGTCCCACGAAGACGTCCACCGCACGCTATGCCGGATCGGTCTGTTCGAGCAGAACGGCGATACGACCGCGGCGACCTTCACCCGCCGCGACGGCAGGCTCGGCACGGTGGAACGAAAGGCGTCGATCGTCTCCGAAGGGAGCCCGCTCACCCCCGAGGTTCCTCTGGTGGTGCAGGTGTCCCGCTGGGACCACCTGAAGGACATGCAGGGCGTGCTGCAGGGGTTCGCCGAGGTCGTGCTCGGAACGACGGACGCCCAACTGGCGCTGGTCGGCCCCTCGATAGCCGACGTCGCCGACGATCCTGAGGGTTTTCAGGTGTTCGCCGAATGCCTCGATGCCTGGGAGCGCCTGCCCGACCACGGCCGACGACGCGTGCGACTGGTCACGCTGCCGATGGACGACGTCGATGAGAACGCGGCGATGGTCAATGCGCTGCAACGCCAGGCCACCATCGTGGTCCAGAAGAGCTTGGTCGAGGGGTTCGGGTTGACCGTCGCCGAAGGAATGTGGAAATCGCGCGCCCTGGTCGCGTCCAACGTCGGCGGTATTGCGCAGCAGATCATCCCAGGAACGGGCATCTTGCTCGACGACCCGACGGCGCTCACCGCGTTCGGCAGCACGGTGGCCGAGCTCCTCGCCGAGCCCGACGAGATCGTCCGGCTCGGCGAGCATGCCCGGCAGCACGTCCTCGAGAATTTCGTCGGGGACAAGCACCTCCTTCGGTTCGCTCAGCTGATCGAGTGGCTCGTGTCCATGAGGGCGTGAGCAGGTCCGCGGAGGCCGGAACCCAGCCCCAGGGGTGCGAGGACCGACGCGAGCCGGCACTCGCTACTCTCGACGGTGACGCCCACCCCGGGGTCAGCGCCGGGATCCGACCGGAACGGGCCGCCCGCCTCGAGGTGCGATGACCGAGTTCGAGTACACGATCCTCAAGCCACCGGCCCGGCGGCATCGAGCGGCGTGGATCATCGGCGTCGCCGTGGCGGTCGTCGTGGTGGCCCTCGGCGCGTTCGCCGTCGGCAGGCACACCCACGCCGGTGGGCATCCGGCCCCGCCGCCGGGGGCCGCACCTCCGACGTCCGTCCCCCTCACCGTCGTGTCCACGACTCCCGCGAGCGGCACCTCCGGCGTTCCCTCCGACCAAGCGGTCTCCATCCGCTTCTCGTCTCCGGTGTCCGGAGGATCGGGCATGCCGACCTTCAACCCACCGGTGGGCGGCACGTGGACGAGGACCGGCCCGTCCACCCTCTCGTTTGCCGCAACCGGCCCGTTCATCCCCACCTCCACCGAGACCTTGACCATCCCAGCCGGCGAGGCTGGTCCACGGACCTCCCGCGGCATCGGGTTGTCCGCCCCGGTCACGGTGACGTTCACGGTTGCGCAGGCCAGCACCGAGCGATTCCAGCAGTTGCTCGGCCAGCTGGGTTACCTCCCGCTCTCGTTCACTCCGAGCGCCCCGGTGGCGACCCCGACGGAGGAGCTCACCGCCCAGCCCGGCGCGTTCGCCTGGCGGTGGCCGGGGCTGCCGGCCTCCCTGACGTCCCTCTGGACCGAGGGAACGGAGAACGTCATCACCAAGGGAGCGGTGATGAACTTCGAGAACCAGAACGGGCTGCCCGTCGACGGCCTCGCCGGCAAGCAGGTGTGGACGGCGTTGCTGGCCGACGTCGGCTCCAACCGGACGAATGCCGATCCCTACACGTACGTCTACGTGTCCAAGCAGCTCCCCGAGTCGCTCACCCTCTACGAGACCGGGGCACCGGTGATGACGAACATACCGGTCAATACCGGCGCCCCCGGCGCCGACACCACCGACGGCACGTACCCGGTCTTCGAGCACGTCACGAGTTCCCGCATGCAGGGCACCAATCCGGACGGCACGACGTACGACGACCCGAATGTGCCCTGGGCCAGCTACTTCAACGGCGGGGACGCCCTGCACGGCTTCGTGCGGGCGAGCTACGGCTTCCCCCAGAGCAACGGCTGCGTCGAGATGTCCATCGCCAATGCGGCCCAGGTGTGGCCGTTGACCCCGATCGGCACGGTGGTCACGGTGGACGGCCCGGCCTCGTGAGGTTCGGACGCCGACGAGCCGGGCCGTAGGATTCGTCGCACGAGGATCAGAAGGAGAGAGCATGGACATGGAATACCGGCGCCTCGGAAGGTCCGGGCTCAAGGTCAGCGTGCTGTCCTTCGGCTCGTGGGTCACCTTCGGGCCCCAGCTGGCCGGCAGCCTGGCCGAGGACTGCCTGGCGGCCGCGTACGACGCGGGGGTGAACTTCTTCGACAACGCCGAGGCGTACTCGGCCGGTGAGTCGGAGCGGATCATGGGCCAGGCGATCGCCTCCCTGGGATGGCCGCGCCACAGCTACGTGCTCTCGACCAAGCTCTTCTGGGGCCTCCATCCCGGGGTCAACATGCGAAACACCCTCAATCGCAAGTACCTCCTGCAGGCCATCGACGGATCGCTGGAGCGCTTCGGTCTGGACTTCGTCGATCTGGTCTACTGCCACCGACCGGACCCCGAGACGCCCATCGAGGAGACGGTATGGGCGATGTCCGACATCATCACCAGCGGCAAGGCGCTCTACTGGGGCACCTCCGAGTGGTCGGCAGATGCCTTGCGCGAAGCCTGGGACATCGCCGATCGCCATCACCTGCACAAGCCGGTGGTGGAGCAGCCCCAGTACAACCTGTTGTGGCGGGACCGGGTGGAGCAGGAGTACGCCCCCCTCTACGACGGGCTCGGGCTCGGCCTCACGACCTGGAGCCCACTGAGTTCCGGCCTGCTCACCGGGAAGTACCTCGACGGGGTACCCGACGGATCCCGGGCCACCCTCCCAGGCTACGAGTGGCTGCGCAACCTCCTCACGGACCCCGCACGCAATGAGAAGGTGCGCTCGCTACAGGCCATCGCCGCCGAGCTCGACTGTACCCTCGCGCAGCTGTCCATCGCCTGGTGCGCCAAGAACCCGCACGTCTCGTCGGTGATCACTGGGGCCAGCCGGGTCGAGCAGGTGCACGAGAACCTGGCCGCGCTGGAGGTGCTGCCCAAACTCAGCGACGACGTGCTCTCCCGGATCGACGAGGTAACGCTCTGACTCACGCTTCGATCGGGGTCAGTCAGCCTCGGTCCCCGACGGTGCAGGGGTGCTGCGGTCCGGCCGATCCGGAGACGGGGCCGCAGATCCGTCGGTGGATCGGCCATCGCGATCTCCGGCGGGAGACTCGCCGGATCCTGCTTCTTGAAGCCGGGCGTACTCGAGCACGCGCCGGTTGACCTGGCGGGCCACGTAGAGCGAGAACACCGCACCCGGGATCTCGAAGCAGATGGCGAGCACCAGTGCCTCGAGTAGCTGGGCGCGGTCGCCAGACGTGGTCACATCGAACCAAGCGTCGACGAAGAGCAGCACCGCGGTGGCGGTAGCGGGGAACTCGACCCGGGGATCCACCTTGAACGCCATGTAGGCCGTGCGCAGGATGGCCAGCGCCAGCAGGACGTCGAACCCCACCCAGGCCGCCCGGTAGTGCAGATCGAGATCGCGCCGAGGCAAGGTGACGGCCAGATAGGCGATCCACGGCAGGAGCGCGACGCCGGCGGCGGCGTAGAGCCACGCCATCCGCCTGGCTCGCTGCCGGCTCTCGCTCAGCAGGGCGCCCCGGAGTTCCTCCGGAATCTCGCTCCGCCTCTCTTCGGCCACCGTTCCAGACTACGGCCCGCACCCTGCATTCGGACCGGCGGTGCCCCAGGGCACCGGCCTCCGTGGCCGGCCGACGGGACCGGCCACGGAGGCGCACTCAGCGGCGGTCGTCCAGCAGCGAGCTGCGACCCAGGGCCGCCACCTGGAGTGCGTGCTGCGCCCCCATCCCCGCCACCATCGGAATCCGGTGCCAGCTGCCGTCGGGATCGAGCGACCACGACTGCGTGTCATCCCCGAGGTTGAGCTGGAGGATCTCCTCGAGCTGCACCACGGCGTCGGGGTCGGCCACCGGGATCATCGCCTCGACCCGCCGATCGAGGTTCCGCCGTCGGAGGTCCGCGGAGCCGATGTAGTAGGTGGCCGGGCCGTTCGCCCGTCCGCCGAAGCGGAGGATCCGGGAGTGCTCGAGGAACCTCCCGACGATCGACCGGACCCGGATGGTCTCGGACAGCCCGGGTACGCCGGGGCGGAGACAGCAGATGCCGCGGATGATGAGGTCAATGGGCACTCCGGCCTGCGAGGCACGGTAGAGGGCGTCGATCACGGCGACGTCGTCAAGCCCGTTCACCTTGATCACGATGCGGCCATCGGTGCCGGCCAGGGCCTGCTCGTCGATGCAGTCGACCACCCGGTCGCGGATCCCACCTGGCGAGGTCACCAGTTCCTGGTAGTGGGGGGGCTGGCTGAAGCCGGTGATGTAGTTGAAGAACCGGGTCAGGTCGGCCCCGAGTTCAGGGCGCGACGACAGGACGCCGAGGTCCTCGTACATGCGGGCCGTCTTCGGGTTGTAGTTTCCGGTGCCGACGTGGCAGTAGAGCCGCACGGCGTCGCCCTCCTGGCGCACGACCAGGGTGGTCTTGGCGTGGGTCTTGAGTCCCATGAGGCCGTAGATGACATGGGCACCCGACTCTTCGAGCGCTCGGGCCCACCCGATGTTCGCCTCCTCGTCGAACCGAGCGGTGACCTCGACCAGCACCGCCACCTGCTTCCCATGCTCGGCGGCGCGGACCAGCGCCGCCACCACCGGGCTGTCACCAGAGGTGCGGTACAGGCACTGCTTGATGGCGAGCACGTGCGGGTCGTCGGCCGCCTCGTTCATCAGCTCCTCCACCGAGGCGGAGAACGAATCGTAAGGATGGTGCACGAGCACGTCCTGGCGGGCGAGCACGGAAAAGATGCTCGAGTCCTCCTCACGCTCCACCGAGGTCAGCGGGTACGGCACCAGGGGCGTCCAGGGTTCGTCGTGCAGCTCGGGGCGATCGAGGCCGTGGATGGTCCAGAAGCAGTCGAGGCCGAGCGGTCCGGCAAAGCGGTAGACGTCGTCGGGGCCGAGCCCGAGCTCCTCCGTCAGGCGTTCGACCGGCCCCTCCGACGTGCGTGAATCGATCTCCAGACGGACCACGGGAAGGAACCGGCGGCGACGGAGCTCCTCCTGCAGCGCAAGGAGCAGATCGTCGGCGGCGTCGTCGTCGAGGGCCAGGTCGGCGTCGCGGGTCACCCGGAAGACGCACGGCGTCCCAACGTCCATCCCCGGGAACAGTTCGCCGATGAACGCCACAAGCGTCTGCTCGAGGGGGACGAAGCGGTCCCCGTCCGGAAGGGCGAGCAGCCGGTCCACGTTCGGGGGCACCTTGACCCTGGCGAACCGCGAGGTGTCGTCGTTGCGGTTCCGGACCTCGACACCGAGGTTGAGGGACAGGTTGGAGATGTAGGGGAACGGATGACTCGGGTCGACCGTCAGCGGCGTCACCACGGGCAGGATCAGACGCTCGAACACCTCATGCAGGTAGGCGTGATCCCGCTCGCCGAGCGAGTCCCAGTCGCAGAGCTCGATCCCCTGCTTCCTGAGGGCAGGGGCCAGCTCGTCCAGCAGGAGCGATTCCTGCCGGCGCACCATGCGTTCGAGGGAAGCCCGGACGTCGGAGAGCAGCTGGTCGGGTGTGCTCCCATTGAGGGCCAGGCTCTTGATGCCGGCAACCACCTGACGCCGGAGGCCGGCCACCTGCACCTGGAAGAACTCGTCGATCCTCTCGCTGAACAGGACCAGGAACTTGACCCGCTCGAGCAACGGGATTGCGGCGTCGGCCACCAGATCGAGCAGGCGGTCATTGAAGTCGAGGTCGGACAGCTGGCGGGCGAAGTACCGCGAGTCGGGGTCACCCTCCGCTCCTTCCGACGCTCCTCGGACCGCCTCCACACTCATTGGGCCACGATAGCAACCGTCTGCGCTCGCCCCTCCCCGGCTCCGCGGGCCGGCGGGGCACCGCTCGCCGGGCTGCGTCCATCCTTCCGGGCAGCCGTCCGCCAGCAGGTTGGCGGTGGGAGACAATGGGTGTCCCGGAGTGAGGAAAGGCCCAAGCCGTGACCACCGAGCGCACGATCGAGATCATCGTCGAGATCCCACGAGGCAGCCGCAACAAGTACGAGTACGACCACGAGCGCCATGTGATCCGGCTGGATCGGCGGCTCTTTTCGGCGACGTTCTATCCGGCTGACTACGGCTTCGTCCCGGAGACCCTGGCCGAGGACGGCGACCCGCTGGACGTCCTGGTCCTACTGGACGAGCCCACGTTTCCGGGCTGCCTCGTCGAGTGCCGGCCGGTCGGGGTGTTCTGGATGACCGACGAGAAGGGTCCGGACGCCAAGATCATCTCGGTGGCCTGCGGTGACCCCATGTGGGACGAGGTCAAGGACCTCGACGGTCTCCCAGCCCACCTCACGTATGAGATCGCCCACTTCTTCGACGTCTACAAGGACCTCGAGCCGGACAAGCTCACCAAGGTGCGAGGGTTCGACGGTGTCGACGCCGCCTGGGAAGAGATCGAGCGGTCGTACGAACGGGCCCGGGACGCGGGCCATGCGCCGGCTGGTTAGGCGAGGACCTTCGCCTTTGCCGCGGCGAACTCGTCGTCGGTGAGCACACCGGAGGCGTGCAGGTTGGCCAGCTCCTGGAGCCGGGAGATTGTGTCGTCTCCCGCCGGGGCCGCTGCTGCCGGTGCTGCTGGAGCCGGCGGGGCTGTCGGCGCAGCAGCGGCTTCAGCCGGTGCACCCTGTTGTGCTTGCTGGGACTGCATGGCCTTGTTGGTCCCGGCCTTGGCGCCCATGTAGGCGACGCCGCCGACGGCGGCTGCCCTGAGCAAGGGTCGTCTGCGAACGAATGGCATGGGGTTCTCCTAGTCCTGGAGGGCGTCGAGGTCGATACCGAGGGCGAAGGCGATCTCCGCCGCCGCGGCGACGATCCGGACATTCCCGACGGTGGGGTTGAGGGCGACCATTAGACCGAGGATCTCCTCGGGGGTGACGCCGGCCTCGAGGGCGAAGGCGACCTGGAAGGCATAGGACGCCGGCGCCGCGTCGGCGGCGATCAGGGCGGCGATGTTCGCCAGTGCGTACGTCTTGGGATCCAGTCCGGACGCCTCGAGGTTGTCGAGCCGGGCCTGGAAGAGGTTCTCCAGCTCGCTCGAGTCGTGCTGCGCGACCCCGAGAAGGGCCTCGGTGATATTTGACGAGACGGGCATGATGCTTCCTCCGTTGGTGCCGGTCAGACGCTGGTCGAATCGGGTGATCGCCGGTGCCCCGATGGGACGGGTCACGCCCGTTCACCCTAGTGAAAGCCGCGGTCAGAATCACCTGCGGATCGGCTGGAAGCCCGGCGTCCGATGAGTGGGGTCGGCCGGGGAGCTTCCCCCTCGGACCGTCATGCTGCCGCCGGTTCGCCCTCACCCGGTTCGCCCCCCAAAGCCTCGAGGATGAACGAGGCGGCCCGTTGGATCGACGCGCAGGAGGATCGGATCCCGGTAATGGCCGCGTCGCCGCCACCGGCCCACACGGCCACGTAGCCGAAGGAGTAAGCGCCGGTGTCGAGCCCGAGGGATTGGCATACGACGTAGGCGGTCGATTCCGCCTCCAATTCGGCGAGCGCCCGATCGTGCTGCCCTTCGTGGAGCAGCGCGTGTGCGATCTCGTGGGCCAGCGTCTTGACCCGCTGCGCCGGCGAATTGCGGTCCTCGACCCTGATCCGACGGAGTCCGAAGGCGCAGTCACCGTTGGTCCCATCGGGCAGCCGCTCCGAGGCAACGGTGTAGCCGATGGACCGTGCCACCCGGACGAGACCCGAAAAGGATGCCGACGGATCGTCGCCGGACAGCCGGTGGCAGACCGCCGGCAGCTCGTCGCCATCTGTCTGTGCGATGTCGAAGACCGGTACGTACCGGAAACCGCGGATAACCGGCTCCTCATCGCTCTCGCGCTCGTTGCCTCCTTGTCGCTCCATCGGTGCCACGATCCAGATGGCCTTCTCTCCCTTCCGGACGCTCCGGCCGACCTTCTTCCACGTCCGGAAGCCGGCCACCCGGCGGGCATCGGGCCGCTGCGCGGAAATGAGTACGACATTGCCGAAGCTGTACTGGTGGAAGAGGCTCTGGCAGTCGAGGTGTCGGCGCCAGTGCTCCGAGTCAGTCAGGGCTGCGATGCCATCGGTCATCCGCGCCAGCAGGTCTCCTTGGTGGTTCTTCGCGTGCATGGTCGTTCCTCTGATGTGGGGTCGGTGACGCGCCATGGCTCTTCCATCGGTCAGGACTCGGTCGACCCGCGGCGCCTCTGCTTCGGGGTACGACTCGGCGAGAGGGGTGCGGCGGTCGGTGTCGCAGCCAATGGAGGCGGCGCACGTCACGGGGCGGCCCCATCCTGGGGCGATCGGCACTGGGCGTGGCCCCGTGATCAGCACGGGGCCGCTGGCAGTCCGGCCGGAACGCTGGTTCGATCCGTCGCTCGCAGGTTACGGGTGGGCTGTAACGGCGGGATACCGTCGGGCCCGCCTGCGAATGCCGGTACGATCGTTTCGTGGGTGCGGTGGCCCGCAGCGGAGCGTCACCCGGGGATGTAGCTCAGTTGGCTAGAGCACCTGCTTTGCAAGCAGGGGGTCGTGGGTTCGAGTCCCATCATCTCCACCACATGTTCCCAGGTCAGAGGCGGGTTTCGGCCACCACGGAGGACGGCTTGGGGTAGTGTCGTGCCCCAAAGCGCGGGGCACGACGCACGGTTGCACCAGCGCTCTGTCCATCGAACAACTCCAGATACTCCAGACCGAAGCCGGGGCGTCGAGCAGCCGGTTCTGCTGTCGGTTTGGTTGACATCACTTTCGCGAGGGATGCCCTCGCGGGAAGGATAGGACCATGCCCAGGGAGTTCCCACCGGAGCTCAAGCGTGACGTCGCGGTTGCTCAACGCCGCCCGATCCCTTAGGGAGCCACGGACTTCGCGATCTCTCAGTCGACGCTTCGGCGCTGGATGGCCCAGGCCGGCATCGATGGAGGGCTCAGCAGGTGGTGGACGGGGCAGACTGGCCCGGACCCGACACGGGGTCGAGCACCTCCCCCGCGGAGCCCGAGCGGAGGATGGCCCCGAGGTGCACTACGTACCACTCACCCCGCCAGGAGATCAGCGAGGCGATGCCGAACGACCGCGTCGAGCCACCGAGGGAGTAGACGAGCCGGGAGTTGGCCACCTCGAAGTAACCCACGGAGTTCTCGCACTCGCCCGGGGGGACCCAGTGGGCGTACTGCATGGGCACGTCCACCGACACCAGCGAGGCCGCCGGCGCACCCGGTCCGAGATCGGCGTTGGCCGCCATGATGTCCTGGTCGTACTCGGCCAGCAGACGACCTTGGTAGTCCCCGGCGGCGTCGCCGATCGACTTGAGCTGCACGTAGGCGGCCTCCGGGAAGAAGGCGCCCGCGGCCGTGGCCGGAGTCCCGTGAGCCACGGCATCGAAGAGGTCACCCATCGCCGCCGTGAACTGCGACGACGTGCTGCTCGGGAAGGCGGCCGTCTGTGGGAGTGACCCGGCCCCGGAGGTCGTCGTGGTCACCGCCGGTGCCGTTGTGGTAGTCGTGGTCGTCGCTATCGGGGCCGTGATGGTCGTGGTGGTGGTGGCGGTCACGACGATTGACCCGCCCCCGGCGAGCACAGACGACGCCATCCAGATCAACAGGACCACGCCGACGACGAGCGGGAGGAACCGCCGGAGGAGGCGCTGCTGCCGGGTAGGCCGGGTACGGGGTCCAAACATGCCGCGGCCAGGCTAGGGGATCCTTCCTCGGCGCTCCCGTCGGTCGGACCCGGCGGTGGTTCGACGCCGGCCGAGAGCACCTCCGTCGGCGACCGTGAACGGTGCGTGCGATCGATCCTGTCTCGGGCTCAGTGCTCAGATTGGCAGATGGTGCCTCCCATCCGACCAGAGAGCTGTGACGCTGACACGCACGAGGTCCGATTTCAGGTGGCGACGAGCATTCCCGGGGGGATACTCGGACGTTTCCCCAGCTCAGAAAGCCACAAGGGGGGTTCGAACAACGTCGCATAACCACCGCTCATGGTCCCTTCCACAACATCGCCCGCGCCACAACATCGCCCGCGCTCGGGGTATGTCGCTCCCCGTGCTTCTGACTGGGTCGGTTAGCTCGATCGACCTCCTGCAGTGAAGCATTGCTCGGGAACCCCGGTGGTTCGGTTGGGGCTCGACGAAGGACCTGGCCACCCATTTCGGGCCCGTTGCATTTCGGATCGCGGGCTATGTTCACCTCCGGCTGAGGAGTGGGATCGCTCTCCTCGCTGATTGACGGGAGGCTCCATGTCCACCGAAGAGTCCAAAGCCGTCATCGACCACCACATGTCCGCGCCGCTGGCCGGTGACATCGAAGAGGTGACGGAGGACTACACCGACGAGTCGGTGTTCATCGTCAATCTCGGGGGAGTCTTCATAGGAAAGGATGCCATTCGCCGTTCCTTGCCGGTGCAGGCCAGCTGCCTGGCTACGAGCAGATCGCGGCCTACGTTGAGGGCGAGGCGTATTACGTCACGTGGAGTGCCGACGGCATCGCGCTTGGCGGCGACACGTTGGCGGTCCGTGACGGCAAGATCGTGCTGCAGACCGTCACGGTCGTGCTCGCCTCGTAGCGTTGCACCCGCCGACGGCCGAGCGAACCGCACACTCCGCAACGAACGAGCCGCCAAACGTCACCCTTGGCTGCCGAAGGCTCCTCGTCCAGTGGTCGAACCGGCGTCAGCCAGTGATCTGCACTTCGCCAGAATTGACATGACGGAGCCGCAGAACGAAGTCTCCGCCGGACAGCCGCTGGAGGGTGTAGCTCTGACCGACGAGGGTGCGTCGATCGCTGAGGGCTTGACCGCCGGAGGTGACCGAGCTTGGCCGGAAGGCCAAGCGTAGGACCTCGGTTGCATCGTCGTCGTATGTGCGATAGGTGATGCGATCATGGGCGTAGGAGACTCTCTGAACGACCGACGTCGAGCCCAGCAGATGGCTCTGACCATCGGGTGCGAGATCGGGAATCGCAGCCATTGCCCAGTTGAAGCTGCGGAGGTAGTCCGAATACCCGTCGCTGAACCAGTATTGGATGGCCCCAAAGCTCTGCCCGCAACATGAGATCCGGCCGTCAGAGCCGGCAAAATAGGTTGCATAGTTGAGCGAGCGGAATGCGTTCTCCTTCGCTGGGACACTTCCGGTCTTCTCGAAAAAGAGCGCGTTCACCGCAGCCCACCGAGCAGTGTCACTGCCTAAGCCCGACAGCGAGCAGCACAGGTATTGCCCTCCGTTGGCCGGACCTTGCTCATTGATCCCCCACGCGCCGTCGAATGGGCCGGTCCCGAAGTGTTGTTGGACCCATTCGATGAGGTGACTCACTTGGGTCCTCCACTCGGGATCGACCGCTGTGGGGTCGGAGAGGTTGAGTAGGTAAAGGGCGGTATAGGTCGGCGCGGCTTGATTGACATTGGTTACGTCCTTGGGGACGTCCTCGAAGTAGCCGCTCCAATCGTCATATGTGGGGCTCCGGGGATTCAGCTGATGTGAGGCCAGCCACCGCCACGCCATTCGGCGCGCCCGAACGTACGCCGGGACGTCCCCTCTCCGAATTCGAATGAGCTCGTCGAAGAGGCGCAGAGGAGAGACAACGATCCCTCCGAAACTCTCGTCGTCGAGCGTGGCACCGGTTCTCCCGTCGACTCGGAAGGCCCATGGGGTGTGGGTATCGTCACCAGCTCGGACATGCATGGCAAGAGCATTGGCGCAATGGATGGCGGCGTCGAGGTACTTCCTATTACCCGTCATCTCATAGAACAGGGCGTACCCAATGCCGAGCTCCCCGACTTTGTCGGGCTCGATCCCGCCGTAGAAATCCTTCGGCATATCGGACAGACATCGTCCGTAGCCGGGTTGATTGCCACAACCAGTGGGGAACGGCACGCTCGCCCAGCTCCAGTTCGCAGGTGTGGTGCCATGGGCCAATACGTAGTTGAGCATGACGTCCACGGTCCCAATCGCGTGCTGATCCCCGGAATACGGGTACCAGGCCAGGGCCGAGTCGACGAACGACCCGAATGTCATTGCCGGGTTGTTCTGCCAGTACGCACCTTGGAGGGTCTCGCCATTGAAGACTGAATTGACGAGATAGGTCTTGAGCTTGGTTCCCGATTGATTGGGGACCTTGTGCTCGATGAAATTCCAGCCGAGTCGGAGCACCTCGTCATAGCCAAGGTTCTGTTGTGGCTTGTTCCAGGCGAGCAGCTTCCCCTGCGAGTCCACGACGGCCGAGTGCCAGGGAAGCTCGGAATTGACAAAGTCGGTCCGTACTGCGGGAGGAGCCGCATCGGCAGTAGCCGAGCCCAGAAGCACCTGGGCGCAGACGATGACCAATCCCACGAGACCGATCAGTCGATGTTGCACCATGGCGATCCTATTGGACGAGGCGGCCTCGAAGGGGAAGACCGCTCTGCGTCCTCGGCGGACAATAGGTTACTCCGACGCTCCTGTGAGCTGCCCCGGGAAACCTGGAGGTCCCGTGAAACCCGTGGCGGTTCATTCTGAACTGGGGCTCACCACGTGGCCGTCACCGTGAGGGATTCCGGGTTCGGCGGCGGCCGGTTGAGTGGACCGAAGTGGTGGCAGCGGCCGGATCAGTGCGAATCCCGCACACCTACAGGCCGTGTTCTTCGGAGTTCCCCCAGTTCAAAAGGCGGGCTTGGCCTCGGGAATATGACATTGCTCCAATGGCCCTGTTGCCAGACCTTGCCCGTCGACTGTGCGAATCCCTTCCATGTCGTGTCGACTCAACCGCCGGCCGCGCTGAGTTCGTCCCGCCAGGGAGCGAGGTCCAACTTCGGGTAGCGCCGAGCGGTCTCGACGAGGAGCGACTCGCTCCAGATCGGATGTCCCGGCCCCGGGAAGCCGAACAGCGCGAGCTCGCGTGGCGTCGAACGCTCGACGAAATGGGTCCATGCGGCACCGGTCGACCGGGACTGCTGGGTGTCGTAGCCGATCCAATCCTGCCCCGCGCGTTTGAAGGCCAGCCCCAGAGTGAAGCGGGCCCTCCTCGGTGTGCCAAATGGGGCGCCGCGGTGCCAGACGTCCGAACGGTAGGCGAGGTATGAGCCGCGTACGCCGGGTGCAGACCGCTCAGCGGCGTAGAGGTCGCGGTCCATCTGCGGCAGGATCACCGGGTACGGAGAGTCGATGGCAGCTGAGTCCCGAACCGAGACCAGCCTGGTGGGGTTCTCGTCCTGGGTGACGTCGGACAGGTAGAGGAAGCCGGTGAGGTTCCACCACGGCGGCTGGCCGACTGCCGGCAGCCACGAGTGATTGCGGTCCGTGTGCATCGGCTGCTCGTAGTTGGTCAGCCCGGCGTACTTGGCGCTGGCATGCGCCTGGTAGAGACGAAGTTCGGTCGATTCGGTGGCGCGCTCGGCGAAGTCGATCAGGGACGGATGGACGCACAGACGGTTGAGGATGCCTGATCCCTCGAAAGGGAAGGACCCCATCCACCGCTGCTGCTCACTCCGGAACCCAGGACCGTCTTCCGGCCAGTCGAAGTCCTCCTTGGGTTCCAACGGTCGACCCCTCCGGCGCGCCGTCACACCTTCGGGGTCGGCGTAGTACTCGTCGATGCTCGGGAAGAGCACTCGGATGTCGTCGGAGGCCGCGTCGATCTCCTCCATCCCGATGAGGCCCTCCAGGAGGACCCAGCCCTCATCGCGCCAGGTGCTGACTTCGGCGTCGGTTGCAAGTCTCGAGCTCATCGCACTCCTCGCCATCCTGTCATTCCATGCTCTCCCATGAACAGCCCCACCCCACGTACAGGTGAGAACTCCGCATTCCGCCGAGGGGCTCCGCGGGGTGGGCGGGGGTCGCCCTCGGCGACCCACGTTCGATGGCGGTACTCCCGCACATCAGCCCCGCGAGGTCTCACTCGCTTCACGCAATCGTCAGGATTGTTCACCACTATCACGCTGTCCACGCCGGGAGGCCCCATCCAGGCCATTCAGCTGGGGTTTTCTCCTGGCTTCGGGCGGGCACGACAGGCTGCCCGGCCCCTGAATTCTCGCTCATCTCACGGTATGGATGTGGCGCTGGCACTCGGAAGGGCGTTGCGGGTTCATGGCATCCAGGATGGCGGGAAGGGGGAAGATGCTCCGAAGGTGGTCAGTCGGTCTGGTCGCTGCGGCGGTGATGGCCCTGGGGATGGCCGGAATGGGGAGCGTCGGGGTGGCCGGTGCGGCAGTACCGATTTCGGTGCCACTGCCCGAATCGATGGCCTTTTCGGTGCTCGGGCACTCGTGTGGTGGTATCCAGGAGAGTGCCTATGCGACGGGATTCGATGCGACGAGCGGCTATCCGGTGGGCGACGTGTACCTCCAGACCAGCTGCAGTTCGGGCGGTCGAGGGAGCCACCCCAGCACCTATTCGGCGTGGGTCGGCGTGACGTGGGACTTCACCAGCGCCGTGGTGTCCTATGCCGCGCTCTCGACCTCTCCGACCGTCGATCCGACCTTGTCGGCATTCGACGCGTACGGCAATGAGGTCTACAACGTGTTGAATACCGCCTACTTGAACCTCGCACCCACGTTCGTCCCGGTGCCGAGAGTCACCGCACTGTCCGTGACGTCGGGACCGGCTGCCGGCGGCACGAGTGTGACGATCACCGGGACAGGGTTCACCGGCGTAACCGCGGTGGACTTCGGCGCGACAGCGACGGCGAGCTTCACGTTCAATGGCGATTCGTCGATCACGGCGGTATCGCCCGTGGCCAGCGCGGGCACGGTGGACGTGACCGTCACCACGGCCGGTGGCACGACCTCGGCGGACCTGAGCGATCAGTTCACCTTTGTGGCCGCCCCGGTCGTTTGGGCCGTGAGCCCCGGCCTCGGCACGGTCCAAGGTGGGGCGAAAGTGACCGTCACCGGCGCGAACCTTGCAGCGGCCACTTCCGTACAGTTCGGCGGAGTGGCGGCAGCCTTCACGGTAGACAGTGACACGTCGATTACGGCCGTGTCGCCGCCGGCGGAGGAGCCGGACACCGTCGACGTCACTGTGACCTCGGCCGGCGGCACCGGCTCGACGAGCGTCGCAGGCCGATTCACGTATGTTCTGCTCGTTGCATGCAGCAAGTTGAGCGGGACAGAGACCGGCGCCGTGACCATCTCGAGATGCGCACCGGCATCCCCGACGAACAGGAGTGCGTCGTCGTTGAGCCTGACAAGTGGGACACTGACCTGGGCCACGAGCGGCCAGACCACGGTCGAGAGCCTGAACGGGCTCACGTCGCCCGGTCGGGGTGGGTGCGCTGCTCGCAGCACCGAGGAAGACCTTACCGGGAACGTGGTTGGTGGTACC
>JBKQRT010000382.1:0-8872 GCA_052143895.1 Acidimicrobiales bacterium
ACCCACCCCCGGACCCGCTCCCACCCAACGGCCGGGAGCGAGACCTCCCGATCGACACCCCCGAGGCCCGTGCCGAGTGGCACCGGGTCCGTGACCGACGTCGGGAGTAGGGGCCGGGGGGCTCAATCGGACGGAAGTGAATCAAGTAGTTCGAGGAGCACTCGCGATCGCGGGCCGAGCCATCGACTGAGGAGCGATCGCTCGTCGAAAGAGAAGCTGTCGAAGAAGGCCAGCCCGACCAGCTCTTGGCCGATTGCATCGTCGGCAAGGGCAGTGAGCATGGTTTCGACGACCTTGAGCGCTCTCTGCAATTCAGAGCACGCTGACGCACTCGACTCGAGGCGCGTTCCTACGAAATCTGCCAACTTCATGAGGATGATCGGTTCACCCGGGTCGTCGTCGCGTTCCTCCACCAGCTCCCGGTAGTCGGACATGAATTCCGGAAGGAAGTGAAGCAGGGCTTCGGTGAGCGTGTCAGGCTGAAAGGATCGGACGCTCTCGGGGGTCAATGGTTGAGCACCCG
The DNA here is from genome assembly GCA_052143895.1 of Acidimicrobiales bacterium. Classification (GTDB taxonomy): domain Bacteria; phylum Actinomycetota; class Acidimicrobiia; order Acidimicrobiales; family RAAP-2; genus Bog-756. The sequence continues at coordinate 524 of JBKQRT010000382.1, forward strand.
AGCCGGGTGTCTCGTCTGGAGGCAACACGTGACTCTCCACCTGGTCGGAGATGTGGAGGTCGTTCGGACGGATGCGCCCCGGCGATCGACGATCCGGGAACCACTGGCGCGCCACCCCGACGGTACTGATGGATCTGACGACCGGTCAAGGTTGTCGCCGAAGCGGCGGTCTGCGGCTCCGCGGCTTGCATAACAATGCGTATGTATGAATATACTTGCAATATAGCAATTGGCCACCAGCACGCCGCCGATCGTCACGGAGCACACAACGTGAAAGACAAGCCATGAAGGTCGGCATCGTCGGCGCCTCCGGCTACGCCGGTGTCGAGCTCCTGCGCCTCTGCGCCGGGCATCCCGACCTCGACGTCACGGTCGCCACGGCGGGTGGTCACACAGGGGACACCGTGGCCCACCACACCCCGTCATTGTCGGCGGCCTACCCCGACCTCGCCTACTCGGCCACCGATGTTTCGGGGCTCGACGGTCTCGACCTGGTGTTCCTGGCCCTCCCCCACGGTCAGTCCCAGCATCTGGTTCCTCAGCTCGTCGACCGGGTCGGCGCGATCATCGACCTGGCCGCCGATTTCCGCCTTCACGATCCCTCCCTCTACCCGATCTGGTACGGCGAGCCCCACACGGTCCCGGCGCTGCTCGATCAATTCGTCTACGGCTTGCCGGAGCTTCACCGTGACGAGCTGCACAGTGCGCGTCTGATCGCCGCCCCCGGCTGCTACCCCACGGCAGCCATCCTCGGCCTCGCCCCGTTCGTCGACACCGGCGCCGTGCAGGTGCCCGAGCCCTCGCGTGACGGAAACGGTCTGGGGGGACCGGGCTCGCACCCCGGATCGACCGGCGGCGATGTGCCCGCGTTCATCGTCGACGCTGCCAGCGGGGTCTCCGGCGCCGGTCGGGCGGCAGTGGAACACCTCCAATTCGGCTCGGTGGACGAGGACTTCACCGCCTACGGTTTGCTCGACCATCGCCACACCGCGGAGATGGAACAGAGCCTCGGTGCCGCGGTGCTCTTCACCCCCCACCTCGCACCGATGGTCCGGGGGATCCTGGCCACCTGCTACGCCAGGCCCACCCGCCGGCCCGGCGACGAACGTGGCGACGGGCTCACCACCCAGCGGGCAATGGAGCTCCTCCACCACCGCTATGACAGTGAGCCGTTCGTCATCGTGACCGACGAACCCCCGTCGACGAAGGCGACGAGCGGATCCAACTGTGTCCATATCACCGCCCGGGTCGACGAACGGACCGGATGGGTGGTGGTCCTCGTCGCCATCGACAACTTGGTCAAGGGGGCCGCCGGTCAGGCGATCCAGTGCGCCAACCTGTCCCTGGGCCTCCCTGAGGGCAGCGGTCTGCCGATCACAGGGGTCTACCCGTGAGCATCACCACGCCCGGCGGATTCGTGGCCTCGGGCCTCGCGGCCGGCATCAAGTCGTCCGGCGCCCTCGACCTCGCGCTGCTGGCCACCGACGACGGCGTCGCCGTTCCCACCGCGGCCACGTTCACCACCAATCTGGCCACTGCTGCGCCGGTACGCGTCAGTCGTGATCACCTGGGTGCTAGCGGGGGGCGGGCTGCAGCCGTGATCGTGAGCAGTGGGAACGCCAATGCGGCGACGGGTGCACCCGGGCGGGCGCATGCGGAACGGATGTGCGAGCTGACGGCCGCCGGGCTCGGCGTTCCCGCCGAGGAGGTCCTGGTGTGCTCGACGGGGCTCATCGGGGTCCCTCTGCCGATGGGTTCGGTCGAGGCCGGCATCCCGACACTTGTCTCCATCCGGTCCGGGTCCGCCCAGAGTGCCGAGGACGCGGCCACCGGAATCCTGACCACTGACTCGGGCCGCAAGGAGGCCCTGGTCGCCAACGGTGGCTTCACCGTCGCCGGCATGGCCAAGGGGGCGGGGATGCTGGCCCCCAACATGGCAACCATGTTGGCCTTCCTGACCACGGACGCCGCAGTCGAGCCGGGACCGCTGGCCGACCTTCTGAGGATCGCGGTGAGGGACTCGTTCAACTCGATGACGATCGACGGCTGCACCTCGACGAACGACACCGTGATCCTCATGGCATCGGGACGATCCGGAGTCGCCGACCCGAACGTCGTGGTGGACGCGGTCACCGATGTGTGCGCCACGTTGGCTGGCCAGATGGCGTCCGACGCGGAGGGCGCGTCCAAGATCGTCCAGGTACAGGTCACCGGGGCCAGGTCGGACGGAGAGGCACATGCGGCCGCTCGGAAGGTCGCTGACTCTCTGTTGGTCAAGTGCTCCCTCAACGGCGAAGATCCCTACTGGGGCCGCGTGGCGAGCGACCTCGGGTCGGCCGGCATCGCGTTCGACATGGACCGGCTGGCCATCGCCTACGGCGGGATCGTCGTGTGCCGAGACGGGGTCGCTGCAGCCCACGATGCCGACGCCGTGGCCAGGCATTTGGCCGGTGGGCTGGTCGAGATCCACTGCGAGCTCGGGATCGCTGACGGCAACGGTGTGGTCATGGGTGTTGACCTGGGCCACGGGTACATCGACGAGAACCGGAACACGTCGTGACGGTGTCCGAACCCACCGCCGCGCCCGAGGGGCGACCATCCGGGGAGACCCATGTCCTCACTCCCGGCGACAAGGCGTCGGTGCTGGTGGAGTCCCTTCCGTACATCCGTCGGTTCTGGGGCAAGGTCGTCGTGGTCAAGTACGGGGGAAACGTCCTGAGCGCCAAGCCCGGTCACGCGGCGGTCGACGAAGCGGAGGCGTTGGCGTCGTTCGCCGAGGACATCGTCCTGATGCGGTCGGTGGGCATGCTCCCGGTTGTTGTGCACGGAGGCGGACCCCAGATCGGCGCGCTGATGAAGCGAGTGGGCAAGGAGACCGAATTCCAGGACGGGTTCCGGGTGACCGATGCCGACACCATCGACCTGGTGCGCATGGTGCTGGTGGGGAAGGTCAACCGGGACATCGTGAGCTCCATCAACGTCCACGGGGCGTTGGCCGTGGGGTTGTCAGGTGAGGATGCCAACCTGATCACCGCCACGGCCCGCTCCGAGGCCCTCGGATACGTAGGGGACGTGGTCCGGGTCGACCCTGTGATCGTCCATCAGCTACTGGCGCAGGGCCTGATCCCGGTGGTCGCCACCATCGGCACGGACCAGTCGGGTCAGTCCTTCAACATCAATGCGGATACGGCGGCGGGCGCCCTGGCGGCGGCGCTCGAGGCGGAAAAGCTGGTCTTCCTGACCGATGTGGCCGGGCTGCGATCGTCGCCGGAGGATCCGGCGACGCTGATCCACCGGGCAACGGCCGACGACCTCGACCAGCTGCTCACGTCGGGAGCTGCCCGTGGCGGGATGATCCCGAAAGTCGAGGCGTGCGCCCGTGCGGTGCGGTCGGGCGTCGGTCGCGGCCACATCCTCGACGGTCGCACTCCGCACGCCCTCCTCCTCGAGCTGTTCACCGACGAAGGGGTGGGGACCATGGTGGCGGTCGACGGATGACCGGCGCACTTCCGCCGCCAGCGCCGGTGGCAGGGTCGACCACGCCGACGGTCAACCGCTCCGCACTCATGGCCACCTACCCGGAGCCCCCGGTCACCTTCGTGCGCGGCGAGGGCAGCATGCTGTTCGACATTGCGGGAAAGTGGTATCTCGACTTCCTGTCCGGGCTGGCGGTGACGTCGTTGGGACACGCCCACCCTGTGGTGGCTGAGGCCGTCGCCGACCAGGCCCGGACCCTGTCCCATGTGTCGAACCTGTTCGGCAACACCCTCGGACCCGAAGTGGCGGCCACGCTGGACCGGCTCATCGGGGGTGGCGTCGAGCGGGCCGGCGGTCAGGTCTTCTTCGGCAACTCGGGCGCCGAAGCCAACGAATGCGCCCTCAAGTTGGCGCGCCGCTGGGCCGATCCCGGCCGGTTCGCCGTCGTCAGCACCTGGGACGCCTTCCACGGCCGGACGCTGGCGACCCTGGCCGCCACCGGTCAACCGGAGAAGCAGGCTGCGTTCGTCCCGCTCCCCGACGGGTTCGACCACGTGCCGTTCGACGACCTCGCCGCCATGGATGCCGCCTGCGATCCTGACCGGGTGGCGGCGGTCCTGGTCGAGCCGATCATGGGGGAGGCCGGGGTGGTGGTTCCGTCCTCGGACTACCTCGTGGGACTGCGAAAGCTCTGTACCGACCGGAACATCCTCCTGATGGTGGACGAGGTCCAGACCGGCCTGGGGCGCACCGGGCGCTGGTTCGGTTTCCAGCACCTCGGAGTGGAACCCGACGTGGTCACGATGGCCAAAGCGCTCGGCAACGGCATGCCGGTCGGGGCCTGTTGGGCCCGGGCGGAGGTGGCGGCGGCGTTCAGGCCGGGCGACCACGGCAGTACCTTCGGAGGCCAGCCTCTGGCCATGTCGGCCGCGCGTGCGACGCTGGCGGTCATGGAGTCCGAGGACGTCCCGGCGCGGGCGCGGCGCCGCGGGTCGTACCTGCGACAGCGCCTGGAGCGGTTGCCCGGCGTCGTCACCGTCCGAGGTGAAGGGCTCCTGCTGGCTGCCGTTCTGGCCAATGACTTCGCTGTCCTGGCGTGCACGGAGGCCCTCGGGGCTGGCCTGGTGATCAACGCACCACGCCCCGACGTCCTCAGGTTCGCCCCCTCGCTGCTCGTGTCCGAAGCGGACATCGAACGGGCGACGGGGTTGCTCGACAGGATTCTCGCCCGACTGGTCGCTGTGTTCGGCGCGGCACCCACCGATGGCCGTTCCCGCCGGGGGTTGTCGTGACGAAGCATCAGCGACAGCACCGGATCACGAAGCTGCTGGAGACGAAGGCGGTGGGTAGCCAGGCGCACCTGGTGGAGCTGCTCGCCGCCGACGGGATCGAGGCCACCCAGACGACCGTCTCCCGCGACCTCGAGGAGCTCGGCGCGGTGAAGGTCCGGTTGCCCGGCGGCGAGACCGCCTACGCACTGCCCGAGCTTCCGTCCCAGCAGGTTGCGCCAGAGGACCACCTCAGACGGGTCCTCGGAGAGTGGGTGGTCGAAGCGGACCGGTCGGGGAACCTGATCGTCCTCCGCACCCCGCCCGGCTCTGCCCATGTCGTAGGCTCGGCCCTCGACCGCAGCGGCTTTCCCGGGATCATCGGGACGGTGGCCGGCGACGACACCGTGCTCGTAGTGGCCTCGGAGGCGTCCGGTGGCGCCGCCGTCGGCGACCGCCTGGTCGCCCTGGCCGGGATCGAGCCCCGCTGGTCCGTCGGGCAGGAGCCGACGTCGGCCGCGGGACGGCCCAATTCGAAGACACCCCAGGCAAGGAGATGATGATGACGCAGCGAGTGGTGCTGGCCTACAGCGGTGGACTGGACACGTCGATTGCCGTCCGTTGGCTGATGGAGAACCGGGGGGTCGAGGTGATCGCGGTGGCCGTCGATGTGGGCCAGGCCTCCGAGTCCGGTGGTGAGGACTGGGACGCGATCCGCAGCCGGGCCCTGGCTGCCGGGGCGGCCGAGGCGATCGTCGTGGACGCCCGGGCCGAGATGGCCGAGGACTTCTGCGTACCGGCGCTGCTGGCCAACGCCAGGTACGAAGGCAAGTATCCGCTGGTGTCGGCCCTGTCGCGACCGGTCATCGTGAAGCACCTCGTGGGCGAGGCCCGCAGGCACGGCGCCGGCGCCGTAGCCCACGGCTGCACGGGCAAGGGCAACGACCAGGTGCGCTTCGAAGTCGGCACGAGGGCGCTGGCCCCCGATCTCGACGTGATTGCGCCGGCTCGTCAGTGGGGGCTCACCCGCGAGGACAGCATCGAATACGCGGCCAAGTGGGACATCCCGTTGTCGGTAACGAAGGAGAAGCTGTACTCGATCGACGAGAACCTGTGGGGGAAAGCCATTGAGTGCGGGGAGATCGAGGACCCGTGGAACAGGCCCCCGGAGGACGTGTTCACGATGACCCGACCGACGGCCACGGAGCCCGTCGAGGTGATCATCGGCTTCGAGTCGGGCGTTCCGGTGTCCGTCGACGGGCAGAAGCTCGACCCGCTGACGCTGATCGCCCAACTCAACCGGACGGTCGGCTCGTTCGGGTTCGGGCGCCTGGACATGGTCGAGAACCGGCGGGTCGGTATCAAGAGCCGCGAGATCTACGAGTGCCCGGGCGCACTCGCCCTCCTGATGGCCCACGCCGACCTCGAGGACTTGACGCTCGAACGCGACCTCCAGCACGAGAAGGCCCGCATCGAGCCCCGATGGTCCGAATTGGTCTACGACGGCCTCTGGTTCTCACCGCTCAAGCAGGCACTCGACGCCTTCATCCGCGAATCGCAGCGTCACGTGACGGGGGAGGTGCGCCTGCGACTCGACGCCGGTCGGTGCTGGGTGGTCGGACGTCGCAGCCCGGTCAGTCTCTACGATCACGGTCTGGCTACCTACGACGTCACCGACACGTTCCGGCACCAGGATGCCGAGGGCTTCGTCCGGCTCTGGGGATTGGGCGTCGCAACCTGGTCCGCGGTCCAGGAACGTGCCGGCACAGCTCCGGAGCCCGGCGCCGCCGAGCCCTCCGACAGCGTGTCCGGCGAGCGATCCTGATGACCCTGTGGCACGGCCGTCTCAGTGGCGGCACCGCAGACGTAGTCATGGAGTACTCCACGAGCCTGCACTACGACCGGCAGCTGGCCCTCGACGACCTCGAGGGATCACGTGCCCACGTCCGGGGTCTCGGCCGCAGCGGCCTCGTCACCGACGACGAAGTGATCGAGCTGCTCGGGGCGCTCGACCAGGTGGAGCAGGAGCTGGTCGAGGGCACGTTCACCTTCGTCCCGGATGATGAGGACATCCACACCTCGGTCGAGCGACGTGTCACCGAGCTCGCCGGCGACGTCGGTGCGAAGCTCCACACGGGCCGGAGCCGCAACGACCAGATCGCCACCGACCTCCGGCTGTACGCCAAGCGGGAGCTGCGGGCGGTGGCCTCGGAGATCGTCGGATTCCAAGAGGTGCTTCTCACCCGGGCGAAGGAGGCGGGCGACGCCTACCTTCCGGGCTACACGCACATGCAGCGCGCCCAGCCGGTACTGCTGGCCCACCATCTTCTGGCCCACGCCTGGGCGCTGTCGCGGGACGTGGACCGGCTGATCGACACGGTCGACCGGTTGGACGTCTCGCCACTCGGTGCCGGGGCCCTTGCGGGGTCGTCCCTGCCGCTCGACCCGGATGGGGTCGCCGAGGAGCTCGGCTTTGCCGCCAGGTTCGAGAACTCGCTCGACGCGGTGTCCGACAGGGACTTCGTGGCCGAAGCGCTCTTCGATCTGGCCCTGCTCGGTGTGCACCTGTCGCGGATCGGCGAGGAGCTGGTCATCTGGTCCACGGAGGAGTTCGGGTTCGCCGTGCTCGACGATGCGTTCGCCACTGGGAGCTCCATGCTCCCGCAGAAGAAGAACCCAGATGTGGCCGAGCTGGCCCGGGGCAAGTCGGGACGGCTCATCGGCAACCTCACCGGGCTGCTGGTCACGCTCAAGGGTCTGCCGCTGTCCTACAACCGGGACCTGCAGGAGGACAAGGAGCCTCTCTTCGATTCAGTGGGCCAGACCCACCTCGCCCTGGCAGCTCTGTCGGGCCTGGTGTCGACGGTGCGTTTCGAGATCGACCGGATGCAGGAAGCCGCGAACGGATCGGAGGTCGCCGCCATCGACCTGGCCGAGTGGCTGGTCCAGCAGGGGATGCCGTTCCGACAGGCGCACGTGGTGGTCGGTGGACTGGTGCACGACTCGATCGAGCGGCGGGTCCCGCTCGAGGAGCTCGTCGAGGCCCATCCGGCGCTCGGCGCGGAGGCGGCGGCGCTGCTCCAGCCCGGAGTGGCGGTGACACGTCGGACCACGCCGGGAAGCGCTGGACCTTTGGCAGTCAAGCTCCAGCTCGAGCGGTTCGTGCATCGTGTGGAGCGGGACCGGATGCGGCTCGGGATCGACGCCCCACCCGGCTGAGCGCCGCTCGCGCCCGGGGGCCCGGCAGGCCCGGTGTAACGCTGGCGGCGCGAGCGGGACGGTAGGGCGTGAGGCACCATGTTTGCAGTCTCGACCGCTCGCTTCGGCATGCCGGGGCGCGGAGCGGGCCCTCATCCACGAGGCAGGATCGGGTGGGGGGGTGGCGCGGGGCACGTCCAGCGTCCGACGCCGGTCGCCCGTTGCCCACCGCCCGCCGGCCACCCACCGCCCGCCCGAGCTACCCGACAGCTGACGCCGACCGCATCGGTCGACGTGGAAAGCTGACCGTGTGATCACCCTCGTTCTGATCGGGTTCCTTGGAGGCCTGGTCACGGGGATCTCACCCTGCATCCTCCCGGTGCTGCCGGTGATCTTCGCGGCGGGC
>JBKQRT010000383.1:0-4708 GCA_052143895.1 Acidimicrobiales bacterium
CCGGGGTCGTGTCGCGTTCGAAGGGTGTCCCCGGGCCGGGCACTCTGGAACCCGACCCGGGGACGACGTGACGAGGGTCAGTTCCTCACCACCTGAAGGGCAGTCGGTTTGGCGCCATTCTGGGTGACAAGTTCGAGGAACTGACCCTCGTCACGTCGTCCCCGGGTCGGGTTCCAGAGTGCCCGGCCCGGGGACACCCTTCGAACGCGACACGACCCCGGGCGAATCCGGGGCCGGTCTGGGGATGCTGTGGAAGTCGGGCGCTACTCCGTGGGCGCGTACAGATCACCGGCTGGTGCCCAGCGGCCCCGGCCATAGAGGTAGTCGTCGGTATCGCTGATCCGCCTCTCGTCGAGTGTGGCCCGGATCCGGATCGACTTCGCCCTGCGTCTGGCGTCACGAACACCCTCGGGCGGCTCACGATCTTCGGTTGCTCATGACGAACACAACGAGCAGGAGGCTCACCCCGGCGACAGCCAATCCTGCTAGTGCCCAGTCTTGCTCGGCGACGGTCTGGGCACCGGCCAGCTCGATGACGTCCACGACGACGTTCCAACCGAGGAGGCTCGGCGTCGGCAGGAGTAGAACGGCTACCTGCCTCGCCACCTGTGCGTCCGGCTGTCGGAGCAGGCCGGCGGCCCGGACCGCGTCCGCCTTGAGGTACGGGCGCAGCTCGTAGGCCATCTGCTCGACGCTGCGGCCCTCCCGCCAGTCGCACCCGTCGCCACACGGGTTCCTCAGCAGGCAAGACAGGCCATCCTGTGCGTGGAGATGCTGTTCGCTCCACCACTGATGGACCTGACCGAGCAGCGGCTGGATGTCGTTCTGGGCCACGGCAACCCTCCTTCTTCACGCATCCCCTCGCTCCACCATGATGCCCTATGGCTGTGACGCCGGCGTGCGGCTTCGTGAACCTGGGCACAAGGCTGGGCAGCCGTTACAAGCGGGCTGGTCGAGCTGGACCCGCCGCCAGCTCCCGGCCGGGGTACTAAAGCTCCGACCCCGATTCTGCCGATACCAGTCCTCCCGGGTCCGGAGCGGTTCGTCCTATCTCTGTCAGGTTGGGCCTCCTACCCGCTCCGGATCCGGGACAGCTCCCGGCCCGTGCAGCGACGCCCGCTCAGTGCTGACCCCCACGCCCGCTGTTTACGGGGCTCAGGCGCTTCGGGCGCTCAACTGATAGCCGTTTGCGACAATCAGAAGCTCGGCGCCCACGACAGCACGCCCCTTGTGGAATGTCTTGAGGGCCACGCCGTTCGACCCGGTGCCCTTCGTCGTCCGAGTCAGGTACGGCAGCATGGCCGGCGCCAGGGTTGCCGATACGAAGCCCACCACCTGACCGGACTTCTGAGATACCACCTCGAGCGCGTTGCGATCGTGCGGATTGTCGGGTTGATGCCGAACGAGCACCGGGGAGAGCTTGTCGCCGTCCAGCACCTTCACGCCAGGATGATGGGTGGCGCCGGCAAGACGGAAATGGAAGGCGCCCGGGCAGGCCGGCCCGGAGTCAGTGCAGCGAATCGGCGCCCCGTCCCCGGACTGTAGGTCGAAACCTCGGATCTTGATTTCAGTATCGTCATCCCCCGAGAACGAGCCCTCGTCCGAGATCAGCAGCACCTCGACGGCTTTCAGGTGTGTATTGGTCGCTGCCTGCTTGCCCCGCCCGAACATCCTTCGGCCACCTTCCTCTCGAGGTCGTGGTGACGGCGGAATGGTAGCGATCGTTCATTCGGTCTGCTCAAGGTCGGTCAGATGCTCCCGGCACCCCTCGACCTCGCACTATCGGCCGACACCGTTCCGCCAGCGACCTTGAGTCACCGCCAGGCCCGGGCTCCTACGGCAAGCGGGTGGTCCGCCGGAAGGTCTACCGGACGACGAACGGCTACACGAACCACCTTCTCCGCGACTTCGGGCTGATGGGCAAGCGGCGCTAGCCGATACCTGGACCGCACGTCCACCGACCGCCGACTTGCGACAACGGGCGGTGACAGGCCTACGGTGCCCCGCCTGGGCCGGTCGAGTCGGTTCCGCCGCCGGCTCCCGGTCCGGGCACCTGAGGACGTCAGCCCGCGATACCCGCCTCGATGGCCACGGCGGCCGCGGTGGCCATCACGCGATGAACGGCCCCTTCTTGGCGCCGGCGAGGCCGATGCTCCGCACGTCGCTCTGCATGGGGACGGCTCCTATCTGGCGTCTGGTCGCCTCGGTGGTGACCGGTCCGGAACCTACCGACAGGGTGTGACGCGGCGGTAGTGGGTCAGTTTGACTCGCGAGTCCGGTAGCCCCTTGCCCGGGCCTCTCTCGCGTACCGATGCGCGAGCTGCCGGGAGATCCCCCAAGCCCGGCCCAGCTGGCCGATCGAAATCCCGTGGGCGAGACATTTGGCCATCGCTGCGAGCCGGAGCTGGTGCCGACTGTGCTCAAGTGCCGCCAATGCATCGTTCATCTCCTGCCTAAGCGCGCTGGGCGGAGTAGCGGCATCGATGACCCGAACGGCTCCCCCTCCCTCGATCCTCTTGAGGGACCGATTGAGGTGTACCGCATTCTTCTTCGACGCCCTCTGCAGGTCCTTGTGGGCCTGTAGAAGTTCCCGGATGGCCTCTTGTACCGCTTCCGAATCGTTCCCTGTCACGGGCGACATTCTCGCGCGTGGCGCTAGATGGATCGCGGACGTTACCCGCAGGTACGGTTTCCCCGCTCGGGTCGGGGTGGTGCCGATTCCGCAATCCGCCCTCCTCATCTTCCCGGGCGCTCTGCATCTATCCGTGAAATGCTGTAGCGGCTGGGTCCGGGGGACGGGTCGAGGCGGCGCCTCGATATTCGGGCCCGACACCTCAGCCGGCGATGCCTGCCTCCAGCGAAGCGGCCGCCGCTATGGCCTGGTCCTCGGTGTCGTGGGTGTAGACCCTCAGCGTCAACGCCGGGTCCGCATGGCCCAGGCGGTCGGCCACGGATCCCACCGAACGGAGGCACCTTGTCATCGCACCCTGACCCCGACGCGCACGCCGCGTTCGTCTCCGACCTGATGGACCCCCGTGCGCCCGAACTCCCGACCCTGGCGCAGCTCATCGGCCGGCCGGAGTGGATGGACCGTGGCGTCTGCCGGGCTGAACCCACCGTCTGGCGTAGCCTCTTAGATGTGACAGCGTGGCCAGCGGAGGGATCGGAGCAAGTGAACTCGACGCCGAAGCGTGCCAAGTGCGTTCAGTGTCGGGCATCGATCGAGTACTTGGGCGACGGCGAGTGGCGGCACGTCGTCGATGGGCGGAAGTCGTGCTCGATATCGAACAGCGACCAGTTCGACCCGCCGAAGACATCGTGGCTCGGTCCTACCTGATGGCCCACAACGCCGAGGCCTTCTCCATCCAGCCCGGTCAATGCTTCCGGTTCGTCCATTCCGGGGTCGGATACGCCAACGAAGTGCAGGGAGCGGGTGGTCAGACGGAGCCAGTTCATCAACGGTAAGGGCAAGCGGTATGTGTCACGCTCCGCGATTCAGTGCCGAGCCCCGTGGCAACTCCGCCACGAAAGGCAACACGTTGTGGTTCGGCCTCGCGAGAATGCGAGGTCGAACCACACAGACTGCGAGAATGAAAGTTAAGACCAGGTGCACAAATAGGTCGTCGGAAACTCAGCGGTAGTCCGACCGTGGGCATCCACGAGTTGGAAGTAAATCGTTCCACCGGCCGACCCAGGCGATGATCCCGCGTTAATGGTGCAACCCGCCGCATTCACCAGCTTGAGCGTGTGACCACCTGAGGCGACGGTCACCGAACTCGGGTTACAGGTGAACGTAGCGGTGCCGCATCCCGGCGCAGGAATAGTGTTGACTTTGATCGGGAACACCGCCGTACCCTTCCACTTGACCTTGATGGTCTTCCGAGCTGATCCGGGTATCGTTGTCACCACCAGGTCGGTCGGATTAGGGGTCACCTTGGTGATCTCAAAAGTCTTCGGCTTGGGTGTCGCAGATGCACTTCCGAAAGTGGCTATCTGGACGACGGTGGCCAGACCGATCGCAACTACAAGCGCCGAGCATCCCCGTAATACCTTCGATCTCATCAGATTGTCTCCTCCGTAGGCCAGTCCGCCACGCCTAAAGAGGTTCGCCTAATACCCCGCTAGCCTTACGTGGAGTGGAATAATTGGTGCATGCGCACTTCCACTTCAGCAGCCGGTGCAGCGAACACGAACAAGGCACCACCCCGAGTCCGTCCACGTCGAGTGCGAGATTTCGCGGCCATGGAGGCCACCCGGATGCGGGCTGCCGACCTGTTCGCAAAGAGGATGTCCCAGGCCGACATCGGCCGTGAACTCGATGTCTCCCACCAGACGGTCTCCGACTGGCACAAGCTGTGGACGGTCGGGGGGAAACAGGCCCTGAAACGCACGGAGCCCGGTCGTCCTCGCAAAGTGACCGCCGCCGACCTGGCCAAGGTGGAACGAGCCCTCGAAAAGGGTCCCAAGGCCAATGGGTATCCGACCGACCTGTGGACGCTGGCCCGGATCGCCGAGGTGATCGAGGAGACCACCGGGGTGACGTACCACCCGGGACACGTCGGGAAGGTCCTCCGCCGGATGGGCTGGAGCCGACAACGGCCGGCCCGCCAGGCCGCAGAGCGGGACGACGAGGCCATCGAGCAGTGGGTCAACGACCGCTGGCCCAAGGTAAAAAAACGCTCGGGCCAGGGACGCCTGGATCGTCTTC
>JBKQRT010000384.1:0-7999 GCA_052143895.1 Acidimicrobiales bacterium
TTCACACGGCTGAGGTCGGAGGTTCGAGTCCTCTAGCGCCCACCAGGTCAGGGGCCATAAATGGCACCGAGGCCAGAGGGTCCGCCCTACAAATGCCCTACATGCGGTAGGCTGTAGGGCATGGCGAACACTGCGAGCAAGAGCCGGCCGGGGACCATGCGTGAGCGGTCACCTGGACACTGGGAACTGAGGGCATTCGCGGGACGTGACCCGATCACCGGCAAGCCGAAGCAGGCGACTCGGACGTTCGTAGGTGGGGAGCGCGCCGCGGCTAAGGCATTGGGCGCCCTGGTGGCCGACGTCGATGCCGGCAAGTTCAAGCCGACCACCGCCACCGTGGGCCAACTGCTCGACCAGTGGCTCGAAGCAGGGAGGACCAGCCAGCGCCCCCGGACCCTCCAGGAGAACGAACGGAAGATCGAGAAGCGCATCCGGCCGGCCCTCGGCGACGTCCGGCTGAGCAAGCTCGATGCTGCTCTGCTCGACTCGACGTACCGGGCATGGCTGGACGACGGCCTCTCGCCGGCCACGGTGCACAAGTACCACTGCATCCTGAGCGCCGCCCTACGGCAGGCCGTCAAGTGGGGCTACATCGACGTCGCACCCACGGCCCGGGCCACACCTCCACGGGTTCCGCGGCCCACGATGAAGGTTCCGACCCCCGAGCAACTGTCGCAGCTGGTGAAGACGGCCGAGAGAATGGACCCGGTGATCGCGTCGGCCATTGCGCTCGCTGCACTGACCGGCGCCCGGCGTGGCGAACTGATCGCACTGAAGTGGTCGGACCTGGACCTGGTGACCGGACGTGTCCGAATCTCAAAGTCCCTGACCGTCGCGAACAACACCCAGCACGTGGGTCCGACCAAGACGCACGCGTCGCGGGACATCGCCCTCGACCCCATAGCGGTGGAGGTGCTCAAGCGCCGATGGGGGTACATGCTCGACCTCTCGGAGCGGGCGGAATCCCCACTGGTGGACGACCCCTACGTCCTGTCCTACAACGCCAACGGAGCCTCGCCAGCCAACCCCGACACCCTGTCCCATGGCTTCAACAAGGTGTGTCGGGAGATGCAGCGCCCGGCCCTTGAACGCCTACGGGAGTCGAAGCCGAAGGCGAATCATGCGGATCTGGCACCGGGGGAGCGGTGGCCGTTCCGGTTCCACGACCTTCGGCACTTCTCGGTCACGACCCTGATCGCCGCGGGTGTCGACGTGCGGACCGTGGCCGACCGCCACGGGCACGCTAGGGCGACGATGACGTTGGACCTATACGCCCACGCCCTACCTGAGCGTGACCGGGATGCCTCAGCGATCCTCGGTGCCGCGCTGACCCTCGGATGACCACCACCGGCGCATCCGTGGGGTACCGTCGACCCCAGGCTCACCGAAGGGACTTTCAGTGACGACCAGCCGGAAGTGCCAGCGAACAGAATGCGAGAGTCCCCGCGAAGGCAGGTATCTCCTCTGTTGGAAATGCAGGAAGTGGCCGGCGGATCACCCGGGGCAGGATGAACGGCCGCTCGATGACATCCTCAGGACCAACGCCCGTCGGGCTAAGGCCGCTCCCAGAATGGCGGATCTCCTCAAGGGTGCCGAGGCATTGGACGAGATGAGCGCCCGCCTGACCCCAGAGAGATGGACCGAGCTTGAGCGCCGGGCTGGGATCTCGAACGAGCGCGACGGCTACGCCAGCAGCTCGCGGCTCCAGGAACGGGTCGCTGGTGGCGACATCTCCGACCGCCCCTCGGAGGCCGCAGCTGCTCGAATCGGTGGTCACCGGGACAAGGACCCGCAGCTCGCCGCATGGCGCGAGATCGTGAGGCTTTCTGAAGAGATCACCGCCGCTGGTGAACGGGTCGAGGTCGAGGCCACTCGTTGGGGGCCGAAGTTGGAGTCTGCTCGATTCGACAGCGAAGAGGCCGCGGCGTTCCGGCAGCGGAATCCGATGCTCAGGGCGATGGAGGAGGCCGGATGGCCGCTGCCACAGGGTGACCAACGGGACGTCTTCCTCAAGGCCCTGACCGACATGGGCTACATGAAGCCCCACGGCGGGCTCCGACCGCTGGTGGACGGAATCAAGGACATGGAGACCTCGGCCATCGAGGTCATGACCCAACTCAACCGCATAGAGAAGGCGACCGGGAAGGCGAAGGTCGCCGCGCCGAGTGATGCCGGTGATTCGTCACCTCGCGTCACTCGGGCGGCGAAGGCCGACCGGCCAAAAGCGACCAGGGTCCCGGTGGATGAATCCGTGCTCTGCGTCCACGAGCTCGACCCGGTGACGTGTTCGATCTGCCGGCCCTGATCGGGCGACACCACCCCGGAATCGTGAGGTGTTACCAGTGTTACCACCTATCTGACCTGCGGTTATATGGGTCCAAGATACTCCGCATGGGAAGCTGAAAGAAAGGCTCGACATTCGAGCAACTTCGACATGGCAAGAGTGTCAACACCGACAAATAGAGCATTGTCAACAGTGTCAACTGCCCGCCGACCTGCGGTTATGGACGAGCACGCGCACTCGCATGGGAATCTGAAAGAAAGGCTCACCGTTCACCTTCCGCACCCAAGTCTCGTGACATCGCCGGGGTTTGCCCCGCTCTCCTACACCTGCTAACTTAGATTGTTAGACGGGGAGTGATGCACCCCCTCTGATGACAACCCCCGGTAGCCACCCGGCCGGCTCCCATTGGGCATCGTGCCTTCGCCCGGTCCGTCAACACCGACAAATAGGGCATTGTCAACAGTGTCAACTGCCCGCCGACCTGCGGTTATCGGACAATCAGCGAGCCCGTTTCGTAAACTGTAGGTATGACTTTTAGCGGCTGATCCCGCCGCCACCCTTCACCAACCGACCCCCGTGAGCCACCCGGCCCGGGGGGTTCTCTTTGGCCCTGACGTGACCCACCCCGGTAGGCCAAGCCTTCCCGCTTGACGCAGTACCCCGCACCACCCCACAACACCGAACCTGGGCGCCCTCGCGGCGCCCTTTGCGCGCCCGGAGGTAGAAGCAAATGACCACCAACGCACCTGCACTCTTGTCCATCGAGGACGCTCACCGCCAGGTCGGCATTTCGAGGTCGACGTTCAAGCGCGAGATGGCAGCCGGCCGCATCCACGTGGTCTACGTGCGGAGCCGGCCCTACGTGCCACGCACATCCCTTGAGGCTTACATCGAGGAGCGCATGACCGGGAGGACCCGATGAAGCCGGACCTCATCTCCGTGCCCGAAGCAGCCAGGCGGGTCGGTCTTCACCCCGACACCCTCTACCGACTGGCGAGGTCTGGCCAGTTCGAGCCGGCCATTCAGATCGGCGCACGGTGGAGAGTGTCCGTTCCACGGTTAGAGCGGTACCTGCACGCAGACGCGCTCCGGGGCGGTGAGGCGCCGTGATCATCGCCGAGCCGACCGTCACCATCGCCCCGACCCGCGACCCGCTCATCCTGCGGGACCTCGCCGCCGCCATCCAGGGGAACAGCCACAGCGCCCGGGCCCGGCGTTCGTTGTCCCCGGAGTCCGTCGAGGAGCTGGCGGCGATGATCACGGTCGGCAAGGTCCCGACAGTCGGGTGGTGGCGTCGTCATGCCGCCTGAGACCCTCGCAGTAGACGATGCGCCGCCATGGGTGCCACCGGAGGAGCGAGACGCAGATCAACGAGTTGCACGCGAGCAACTCGTTGATCTGTCGGCCGGCGTGCTGGCTGTCGATGACCTCGCCACGATTCTCGCCAGGGTCGCCGATGCACCGGCGCCGGCCTACCTGATCCGCGGCGTGATGGCCGAAGGTGACCACGGGATGCTCGCCGCAGAGTTCAAGGCCGGCAAGACCTGGGCAGTCACCGACCTGGCCGTGTCGGTCGCATCGGGCACGCCATGGCTCGGCATCTTCGCGATTGACGCGCCCGGTTCGGTGCTGCTCTTCGCAGGTGAAGGCGGGGAGCGCAAGATCGCCCGAAGGTTCCGCGCCGTTTGCGAATCGCGAGGCATCGACCCGGCCGGACTTGCCATTCGGGTCTGTCTGCGGGCGCCGCACCTGACCAGTGACGCCGCCATGTTGCTGGTGGAAGCCGAGATCGCCGAGCATCGCCCACGGCTGGTCATCATCGACCCGCTATACCTGGCGGCCCGTGGCGCCCGTGGCTCGGACCTCTACGAGATGGGCGCGCATCTGGAGGGCGCGCAGGCCATCTGCCAGCGGTACGGGTCGGCGTTGCTCATCGTCCACCATTGGAACAAGACCGGCGAAGGACGTGGGGCGAAACGGATGTCGGGTGCCGGCCCTGACGCATGGGGCCGAGTGCTCATCTCCGCCGCCGTGATCAGTCGCCAGACCGATCCGGTGAGCCTCGCCACCACGGTCAACCTCGAGCTTGACTTCCAAGGCGACGAGATCGCCGAGCGCACCGTCAAGATTCGGCGTCGTGTCTGGGCCGATGATCCCGAAGACCTCACGTCGGCGCTTCACTACTCGGTCGAGGCGCTCGGACTCGGCGACACCGACCACGACGCCGACCTTGCCGGCCTGACTCCCGCCGCGGTCCGTGTGGTAGCGGTTCTCGGGAGCGAGTGGCAGTCGACGCACCAGATCGGAGACGCGCTGGCGAGGGATAAGAGCGGCGGACCGCCGCTCAAGCTCGTCACCATTCAGAAGGCTCTCCGGGACCTCGGCTGTGTCGGAATGGCCGAGAAAACGCCCGGCGCGCTGCCCAACAGCCACCAGTGGCGCTCATCTCGTACGCACCATGTACGCACCGAGGTCGAAAATGACTTCTGACCTGCCGAAATGGTGCGTATACGCACCACATACGCACCGGAGCGACCCCGCTAAGGGGATGGTGCGTACGTACGTACACACCCCTAGGGGCGTACGCACCATTTGTACGCACCAGATCGGGGACGTCCGATGAACCTCGATGACCTCTTCGCGCAGACCGAGGAACGACCGATTCCGGGTGGCTGTGACCGATGCGCCGCCTTCCAGACCGTCGAGGTGCAAGCACCGGGCGTCTACGTGATGAACGTCCACCACGACGACTGGTGCCCGTTCCTGCGGTCGCGTTCAGCTAGGACCAACTGATGCGGAAGACCTGGACATGCCCGGGATGCCGGCGTCACGTCGCAGCCATCGCCACCGAGGTTCGCCACCGTTGCCCCAACCGCCGCAACCGGTGGACCGATTGGCAACCTGCGACCGAGGACACGCCGTGACCGAGACGATCGAAGACAAGCGAAATCGACTGCTCACTGAACACCGTGTTCATGTCAAGTGGTGCACTCCCGAACGGGTCACTGCCGTAGTCCGTGGCGATGGTGGCGTTTACGACGTTGGACTCCACGACGGTCGCTGGTCCTGCAGTTGCCCGGCTCGCCGTGATTGCAGCCACATGAAGTGCGTGTGGCTCGTCACCTGCCCCAACCAGGAGGATCACAGTGCCTCGTAAGCACGGTGCACAGGCACGACGAGTCCTCGACCGTCGAGCCAAACGGAGCAAGGCGGCTTACCGTCGTCGGCGCCGTGCCCGCATAGTGAAGCAACCAGGGAAGTAGGCCTCGACCACCAGGTCTCACCACTTTGGACACACACGACCGGTCTCAGTGCCGGCGGTACTGCCGAATCCTTCTCTCCCCGTCCCGATCGGGGGGTTCCCGGCAGGGGGGTACCGGGGGAGGCAGAACTGTGACCAGGACTTATGTCGGGACCCGCCCAGACACCCTCCCCCCTCCGAGTTCATTTAAGCCGCAACCCGACCAAGGAGCGCCGACGTGGCGACCAACACCACCATGTGCTGCGACTGCGGTGCCGATGTCCCCCTTGGACCTCGTGGCGGGATCCGAGAGCGCTGCGCAGTGTGCGAATCCGACAGGTTGGCGGCCCGTTCCGCGCCACGCCCACCACGGTCCCGGCCGGAGCGCCTGTGTGCCAACTGCGGGGCGCCTACACCCGCAAGCCGTCGCGTCCTGTGCGATCGCTGTCGTGCCGCGAGCCTTGCCCGTCATTCCCGCAGCTCGGCGGAACGGAAGCACCCCAAGTCGTCAGCCGCTAGGGGCTATGGGCAGAGACATCGGCGGCTCCGCAAGCAGTGGAAGCTGGCCGTCGAACGTGGCGAGGTCATCTGTGGCCGGTGCGGTCGCTACATCGACCCCGGCACCCCGTGGGACCTCGGCCACCCGCAGGACAACAAAGCACTTGAGCCCCGGCCCTGGCACGCCCGCTGTAACCGGCAGTTCGCGGCCACCGTCACCGGTCCCCGAAAGAGAGGAAATCTCCGATGAGTAAGTCGCACACCTGCAAGCCCGGCGCCATCCGGTGCTGGTCCCGTTGGTGGCACTCGTACCCCGGCCCGGAGGTATGCACCCTCGGCGCCGAGAACGTACCCGACAAGAACGGCACCTACACGACCCGTAGGAGCACCCCATGACCCAATCCACCTACAGCACGCCCGACGAGGTCGCCAACCTCATCGAGCAGGCATACGAAGCGGCTCAGCGCCTCCCCTGCGCCAGCCAACAGGAACTGTCGAACCTCGTCAGCGGTCGTGACTCGTTCCTCGGAGCCGTGCGCACCGTCACCGTCGTCGACCCCGCCGACGCCGACGTTACCGCCGGCACCACCCGCTACAGGCGGCTTCACGGCCTGCCCGCTCTCAGCATCACCAATCCAGAAAGGACCATCACCAATGCCTGACACCACCACCACCCTGACCACCGAGCAACGCGTCGCCCGGCTCGAGGAGCTCCTCGCCCAGCTGGCCCTCGATGTCGGTGGCGCCAGCATGAACCACCAGGCAAGCCGCCGCGAGGGCATCGCCGGGCTGATCAAAGAAACGAGGCCGGCCCGATGACCACCGACACGGACCTCGCCACCCGCCTCGAAGCACTTGAGCAAGCCGAGCGGGCCCGGGCCCTCGACGCCCACGGAATGCCCATCACGACGCCGCTGCCGATCGTTGCGCCGAAGTTGAGCGACATGACCCGGAACAAGCTCGACGCCGACAAGCGTCGCTGGCAGGAGGATCAGGATCGACGGGAGGCACAGGCCGAAGCCGAACGCCAGGCCGCCGAGTCCGAGCGCCGATTCTGGCTTGACCCCGACCAACTGGCCGCGGCACTCGTCCAGGTCGACGCCGACCTCGTCGGGGCCGAAGGGGACCTCTGCCGGGCAGCGGTCGAGCCGCCCGGTTCGGGCAAGGAAGCGGTCGACGCCAGGCGCCGAAACGCAGACGTGGCCGAGGCCAAGAGGAGCAACCTGCTTGCCCGCCGGGAGCGTATCGCCGACACCCTGGCCGCCATCCGCCGTCGTGAGGCGAACGCACCGCTGATCGCCAGCCTCGAAGCGGAAGCCGACGAGGTCCGGGCTCGCCTGCAACCCCTGTACGACGAGGCCCGTCCCTTCGAGGACCGCCTGGCAGAAATCGACACCGAGATCAGGAGATTGAGCGAATGAACCGCCAAACCGCAATCGCCCGCCTTGAGGGCGCCCTCAAAAGGGGTGTCCCGGTCGACCAAGTCATGGAGGCAGCATCCGTCCGAGGTTTGAGCCTCGACTTCGACGGTGCTGATGTCCAGCTCGACCCCGGCCAGATTCGAGCGGAGATGATCCACACATCCACCCGCAGGCCGCTCGCAGGCCGGCAGACCACCACCATCCGGGACGGCAACCTCGGCATCATCGCGACCGCCGCAGCGGCCGTGATGCGCGCCAGGATCGCCATCGAGGAGGTGCGCGAACCGCCCAAGCGACTGGTCGTCGAGGCCAAGCCGGCCCGCAAGGTTCGGGCGAAGCCGCCCAAGTACGGCACCATGCCGCGCCTGGTCGGCGGTGGACGCTGGGCCTGCCCCAGTCCGGCGTACAGAAACCAGCTCGGCTGGCGTAGTGGGTGGTGACCGGATACGAGTCGCTGTCCATGAGGCCGGCCACGCCGTTGTAGCCACAGCCACGGGCGTCGAGGTGCTCGCCGCTCGGTGCGAGATCCCGTACGCAGACCCTCCGTCCGCCATC
>JBKQRT010000385.1:0-4265 GCA_052143895.1 Acidimicrobiales bacterium
TGCGAAAGTGTGGCTCTCAGTGTTTTGACCAGGCCCTTTCCGAGGAGATTGCTGGTGGCGGCGTTGCGATCCCCTCAGGCTCCCTCACGATCCCTCCCGTTCCTGCACGGTAAAGACACGTAAAGACACGCTCGGACAGAGTTGGGGCGTGTCCACGGAACGGTACCCAGGTCCGATCGACACGCTCTCACAATGCACAGCGAATGGCACTCGCGTCCTCTTGGCGACGATCACATTCCTAGGCGAGCGAGCCGACATCACCGGCCCTGCCGCGGCGGTGCCTGTTACCGGCAGACGACGGAACGCCAATGTTCAATCCGCCGAGGAGCGCTGGATCGGCCCTGTTGCTTGCAACTGTGCCCTGCCGGGGAACGGCCCGATTGGGGCACCCAGTTCAGCTCTTCTCCTTTGTCCACGTGAGCCGCACCGGCCTATCGAACAATCCCAAGGTGTCCGCTCATTTCCATCGACTATTCCAAGCCTTCCGCCTTTATGGACCGAGGTCGGGCGGTGCAAGCCGGTAGCCAACTGACGGGTCACTCTGCAAGAATTGCCCCCGCTCGTCGCCGAGCTTGCGTCTGATGCGGTATGCGTACACCTTCAGGTAGTGCTGCTCTCTTTCGTATCCGGGACCCCAGACGTTCTCGAGGATCATGCGGCGAGTACAGACCTTGCCGACATATCGTGAAAGGTACGCAAGGAAGTCGAACTCCTTTGGAGCGAGGTCGAGTGGCTGACCGTCATAGGTCGCTTCGTGATGGACGAGATCCATGTGCAGCAATCCAACATCAACCTCAGTCGGTTGATCATCTGCGCTTGGACGATGACGGAGCGCTGTTCTCAGCCTGGCGTTTAGCTCGCGCATGCCGAAAGGCTTCGTCATGTAATCGTCGGCGCCAGTATCTAGTGCTTCGACCTTACGGTCCTCGGTTCCATCGGCAGAAAGGACGATGATGGGCAGATCCGTCCAAGTCCTGACCCGCCTACACACCTCTACTCCATCCAGATCGGGCAAGCCAAGATCGAGAATCATCACGTCTGGCGGACTCACCGCTACCGCGGCAAGACCCTCACTCCCGTTCACCGCCGTCTGGACTTCGTGGCCGAGGGCTTCAAGGCCGACCGTGCAGGCATTGAGCAAGTCACGATCGTCGTCAACGACGAGAATCTGCGACAACCTTCGACTCCTCGCCTAGTGCGTTCGCTATCGGCAGCGTGAAGCAGAACCTCGCTCCTCCGTCGGGGGCGTCCTCCACCCAGATCTGCTGTCCGTGGGCCTCGACAAAGGTCCGTGCGATTGTGAGGCCGAGGCCTGCACCCGCGTCGCCATCACGACGGGCCGGCAGGCCGAATACCTCAGCGCGCTGTTCTGGACTGATTCCCGGGCCATGATCCATGACTGATACTTCGATGGCGTCATCTTTCGCGCGCTCTGCCCGAATAGTGATGACCGTGCCCGGTGGCGCGTACCGGACTGCATTCTCGACGAAGTTCGCAAGGACGCGTGCAATGAGCACCATGTCTATGTCGACGGGTGGAAGATTGTCCTCCATGTCGATGGCAACCTCATGGTTGCGCAGGGTGGTGGCGAGACTGTCCGCAGCATCGTGAACGAGGTCTGACACCGAGGTAATCGTGCAGCGCGGAGTCAGTACGCCCGATTGAATCCGGCTCATGTCGAGCAGGTTCTGAACGAGCTCGGCCAACCGATCAGCCTGGAGGTCGATCAGACCGGCCAACCTGCGGGACGTCTCCGGAGTGAGGTCGACCTCCGAATCGGTCAGCGTGGAGGAAGCGGCTTTGATAGACGCCAGAGGAGACCGGAGATCGTGGGACACGGCCGCGACGAGGGTCTTTGATAGGCGAGCCACCGCCTCGGTGAGGCTTGCCTGAAGCGCTGCCTCTCGCAGTTGTGCCCGCTCAAGCGCAAGTGCTGCGTGGTTGGCAAAGAGGAGCAGAGGCTCACGATCGTCTGTCGCCGCTCCTTCGCCCGACAGGACCAGGAGCCCCACCGGCCGCCCCGCTGCAGTCAAGGCCAGCGTCACAAGATCATCGTTCCCCCCCTGAAGGGACTCCAGACTCGTCAGCTCGCCTGGTCCAGGGATGATGCGCCGTCGCTGCGCCGCGGTAAGGGGTGTCCCTGCGCTGGCCACGACTTGGAGTTCGCCGTTTCGTGGGAGGAGCAGGGCTACCTGGGTGAAGTCGAACACGTCCGCCAATGCCGTCACGATGACCCTCAAGAGCACGTCGAGGGGTTGGTCTTCGACCAAGAGATCCGAGAGTTGGAAGAGCCGTCGAATTTCAAGGCTCTGCCGGTGTTCCTTGGCACGCGACGCGTTCATCGCGGCAACGACACTGGCGACGGGCAACATGACCACGGCGTACACGCCGAGAGCGACCCAATTCTGCGGCGCCCCGACCCACAGGGTCCGATAGGGGGGGATGAAGAAGAAGTCGTAAACCAAGAAGCCAGCAATCACACTGAACACGCCGGCGGTCAGTCCGCCGTAGACGACGCCGATCACGACAGGCACGATCAGAATGAGCGCCGTCGTGGCGATGCCCAGATGGGACCGCAGCGGAAGCATCGCCAACGTGAGAAGCGCCATACTGACCAAGGCTGCGCCTGTTCCGATCAGGCTGCGTCTCACTTCGGTTCGACCTCTCTGGCCATTGGGTTCCGCAACCGGTGGGAGCCCGCATTCTTGCGCGATGTCAGCAAAGAGGATGGGAACAGCCGAGTCTGGCGCCATTCTCGGTAGGACCATGTGTGGTTCCGGGGCCATCTCACGTTCGACTTACTCTCCGTACAGAGGGTATCCGATGGCCACGGACAGTCCTCCTCGGTACAATCGACGACGCCTCCACGTTCGAGGCGCTCACTCAGGTGATGTCAGCATGCGGATCTCGAGGATGCCTCGGTGGATCGTCGATCCGGTAGAGGGGATTCCAGACCACGAGCTGAGTCCCCTCGGCTCTGACCGTGCCCTCCACAGTGCAGCGGGTGCCGGCGAGGAGCCCGGGAATCGATGGGCGGCCGACGAAGAGCAGATCTACTTGGCCGCTTCCATCGTCCAGTCGGCAGCGGTACGTCGGCGCCGCCCCCACCGTGTCCACCCCAACCTCAACGATTTCGCCCCTGACGACGATTCTCGCCCGTGGTGCGGCGTCGGCGATCGACCGGGCGACCGGGCGGCCACCCCACTCGAGGGCGGTGGTGAACTCCGTGCAACTCACCGAAGTCTGGCGAGGGCCTCGTTGAGCTGGAGCACGATGATGTACTGGCTGCCGAGAAACCCAAGCTCTTGACCGTGAGTCTGTTGTCTAATCAGGGCCTCCAGTGTCGCCGGCGAGAGTCCCGTGGCCCGTGAGACCATGGGGACCTCGGCTGTGGCATCTGCTGGCGTGATGTCCGGGTCGTAGCCACTGCCCGAGGTGGTGACGAGGTCGGGTGTCGGGTTGACACCGAGCTTGTGCCAGTAGGCGACCAGCGCCTCGGTATTCTCCAGGAGCACCTTGGAGCGGGGGCCGAGGTTGAAGGCGGCGGACTCGCCGGGGTTCATGACACTCGGGTGCCCGGAGATGTTGTTGGCCTCGAGTGGATTGTCCCCACCCGAAGAGACAGGCTTCAACGTGGCAGCGTAGGGGCCGACGTTATCGGGGCGACCCTGGAACACGCAGCTCCCCAGGGGGTGCCCGGGGCACTTGGTCTGGGACCAGTTCTGACCGATGAGAGGCGATCCGAGCGGGCCGATCGACCCGTCGGCTTGGTGCTTGAAGAAGAGCTGGGCCACGCCGGTCCCGGCAAAGGCGTAGACGAAGCCCAGGAGGACCAGCCAGATCAGGGCCATGATGACCGAGCGGCGGAGATGGACGAGCATCAGTGGGTCTCCATTTAGTAGGCGTGCAGAGCGACCAGGACGAGGTCGATGAGCTTGATGAAGATGAACGGCACCAGGATTCCGCCTACCCCGAAGATCCAGACGTTGCGACGCAGGATCGATGCCGACGACGAGGGACGGAATCGCACCCCGCGCAGGGCCAACGGGATGAGGGCCACTATGACCAGGGCGTTAAAGATGACCGCGGACAGCACGGCGCTCTGGGGACTGTGAAGTTTCATGATGTTGAGGGGTGCCAACTGCGGGTAGGTGGCGATGAAGAGAGCGGGAATGATGGCGAAGTACTTCGCCACGTCGTTGGCGATGGAGAAAGTGGTCAGCGAACCCCGGGTAATCAGCAGCTGCTTGCCGATCTCAACCACG
>JBKQRT010000386.1:0-17989 GCA_052143895.1 Acidimicrobiales bacterium
CACGAGCCGGTGGTGCGTCCTGTGGTTGACGCACTCTTTCGCTCGTTCGTGCGCCGTTCGTGCGCCTGATTCGTGCGCCCCCTGGGACTCGAACCCAGAACCTGCGGATTAAGAGTCCGTTGCTCTGCCAAATTGAGCTAGAGGCGCGTATCGGACCGACATCCTAGCCGGTCGCCCGGCCAGGAGTACTCGGTAGTGGGGTGACCGACGGGGCTCGAACCCGCGACCTCCGGGGCCACATCCCGGCGCTCTGCCAACTGAGCTACGGCCACCAAGGAGCCTCTAGTGTGGCACAGGCCGAAGGGAGTCCGGACGGCCGGGTAGCCTCCCCTGGCTGGCCCCTGTAGCTCAACTGGATAGAGCAGGTGGTTTCTACCCATCAGGTTGCGGGTTCGACTCCTGCCGGGGGCGCACAGCACCGGGCGGCCCGGGTGCCCCCTCACGGGCGGCGCTTCGGCTTGGCGGTGTCGATCACTTTGGCGGTGGTCTCGATGACCGAGGCCGTCGGATGGAACGCACCTCTTGCCTCCCGCCGCGCCCGGTACCGGGGCGAGAGGGCCACCAGCAACAGGTTGACCCCGATGGCCACCAGCGCGACGAGGAACGCGATGGTCCCCGCCACGAGGATCAGCACGAGCGCCCCGATGAACAGCACCGCCCCGAGGACGTAGACGACGCCGACCACCAGTGAACCCAGACAGCCGATCCCCGCCCCGGGACGGCCCCGGCGGGAGACGCGGGGGTCGGGCATCAGCTCGACCGGCGGTCGGGGCCCGCCGCCGCATCCTGGTGGTGCGTGACCATACGGGAGGACCCTACGGCACCGATCGGGAGCAACGGTCGCGTACCCTCCGGTTTCCGGGTGGACGGACGGGGCAGGGCAGTGGCATCACTGAAGGGAGGGCTCATGGTCGGCATCGATGCCGACCCCCGCCCCGGCGACCGCGTCGCCGTCGATCGATCGGGAAAGACTGTCGGCAGCGCGGTCGGTCTCTCCACCGACGGGCTCACCGATGGCCGCGAACGGCGGACGGTGGAGACCACCAGCGCCTCGTCCGGCACTACGGCTGCTGACGCGACGGACGCTCCCGGCGTGGCGAACCTCCATCGGAGCCGGGCCGCGGCGGGCTGGTCGCGGCGGTCACCGGGACCAGGCGATGAGGTCGATGTGCTCGCCCTCGGTGGCGTCGAAGGCGGCCAGGATCTCGCCGACTGCCTTCGCCGTCCGACGGGCCGGATCGTGCCCGACGATGTCGAACGAGTAGCCGTGCCGGCGGAGGAGCTCCAGGAGCTCGCCGCCGGACATCTCCGACGTGACCTCGAGCGAGGGTGGGGAGAACTCGAAGACGAGCAGCGGGGCCCGGTCGCCGAGCAGGGCTCCCGCCCCCCGCAGGACCCGTCCCTCGGCCCCCTCGACGTCGATCTTGACCATGTCCACCGGCGCCGACCCGACCAGCCGGTCGAGGGTCGTGGCCCGGACGAGGTCGTAGCTGCCCACGTGGGTCGGGTCGCCGTCGAAGGGCAGGATCGTGCCGTTGGCCCCCGACCGGCCGTACCGGAAGACGCCCTCGGCGTCGCTCAGGGCCGCCTGATGCACCTCGGCGGTGAGGACGCCGTTGGCTGCCAGGTTGAGCAGCAGCAGCGACTGGTTCTGGGGTCCGGGTTCGACGGCGACCACCCGACCGGTCGGCCCGACGATCGTGCCGGCCAACGCCGAGAAGTATCCGAACGAGGCCCCGACGTCGACGAAGCAGTCACCGGGACGCAGGTGGTGTCGTACGGCGGCGGTGACGTCCGGCTCGTAGGTGCCCGTCCGGCGGAGGAACGATCCGATGGCGCCGTCGTCGGGGTCCACGTAGATGGTCAGGTCGTCGACGGCGGTGCCGACGGGCGTGCGCCCCGCGCCCCGGTGGGCGGTGTCAAGACGGCTCCGGAACTCGGGAGACGAGACGAAGAACGACACCAGGTCGTCCCGCGCCACGGCGTGGTCGGTGACCAGCGCCAGGAAGCCGCGCTCACCGTGCTCGTCGGGCTCGCGCCCGAGGAGCAACCGGTAGCACCACCGCACGTCGGCCGGGCCGGCCAGCTTGGGGTCGCGGGTGTTGCGGCGCCTGGCCCACGCCCGGGCCCGAGGGGGCAGCAGGGGCGCCAGCCACGGCGGGACCCGCGAGGTCGGGACGAGCCTGGAGGAGGTGGTTTCCGGATTCAACTCGTGTCCGTCCTCTGCTCGGCCCGTACCCGGGTGCGCGGTGATGGTAGCGATACCGTCACCACCGGGACAATTGGCGTGCGGCGCCGTGGGGCGGGGCCGGCACCCGGTGGTCGGCCCTCCTGTGGATCGTCCTCCCCGGGGTTGCCGCCACGGCTCGTTGCCGCGTACGCTGACCCGATCGCACCACGTGGATCGCTGCCCACGCGAGCCCGCGTCCGGAGCGCCCCCGGGGGCGGGTCCGGTCGGCGGAGACCCGGCCGCCTGGCCGCCGTGCTGGTCGTCCTGGCCGTGTCCGGCACCGCCTCGACGGTGGCGGGCGCACTGACCGCCGGTGCCGCGTCCGTCCGCCGAGCCGAGGGCGCCGTCTCGAGCCGGTTGAGCTCCTCCGACTTCAGCGAAACCTGGTCCACCGGGCCGCTGCCGGACGCCGGGCAGCCGATCGCCCTCTCGTCGCCGGTCCCGGCCGATCTCGACGGCCGGCCCGACGTGGTGGTGGGGGACCGGAAGGGCGACGTCTACGCCTACCACCTGGCCGACGGGACCCCGGTCGGCGGGTGGCCCACCACCGACGAGAGCGGTCCCATCGACTCGACACCGTCGATCGCCCCGCTGGCCGGTGGCGGACCGGAGGTGCTCGTCGGGTCCGGGAACGACGCCGACCCGACCTCCGGCGGCTACCAGGCCTACGGCTCGAACGGGGCGCAGCTGTGGTTCACCCCGGTGGTGAACCCACCCCAGGACCAGGCGCCGGCCACCGGCGTGCAGGCCGGCGTGACCGTGGGCAGCCTCCAGACCGGTACCGACGCCTTCGCCGGCAGCCTCGGCCAGGTGGCTTACGCCCTCGACGCCGGAACCGGCGCCGTCCTCGGCGGGTGGCCCTTCTACGATTCGGACAGCACCCATTCCACCGCCGCCATCGCCGACCTCTACGGCACCGGCCAGAACGAGATCGTGGTTGGCGGCGACCAGTCCACCGGGTTCGCCCGGGGCCAGCAGTACGAGGCCGGCGGCCACCTGCGGATCCTGACCGCTCAGGGGAACCTGATCTGCCGGGTCGACACCACGCAGGTGGTCGACTCGTCACCGGCGGTGGGTGGCTTCCTCGGCGGGAGCGCGACGGGCATCGTGGTCGGCACCGGCACCTTCTTCCCGGGCGCATCCGACACCGACACGCTCAAGGCCTACAACAACCGTTGCCAGCTCCAGTGGTCGGTGAGCCTGGACGGGGGCACCTACTCCTCACCGGCCCTCTCGGACGTGATGGGCAACGGTGGGTTGCAGGTGGTGGAGGGCACGGATGAGGGCCCCGGCGGCGCCGCCAACGTCTATGTCCTCGACGGTGCGACCGGACGGACCCTCTGGCGGACCACGCTCCCCGAGCGGATCATCGGGTCGGTCGTGACCGCCGACCTCGGCACCGGCTACGACGACGTCATCGCGCCGACCGTCTCGGGCACCTGGATCCTCGACGGGCGCTCCGGGGCGACGATCGCCGAGCTGAGCCCGAGCCTGGGGCTCCAGAACTCACCGCTGATCACCGACGACCCCGACGGTTCGATCGGGATCACCCTGGCCGGCTACGCTGCCTCACCCGAATCGCCCGGCGGCGTGGGTGAGATCGACCACTACGAGGTCACCGCCTCGGACGGCGCCGCGGCCGCCGGCCCCGGTTCGTGGCCCATGTTCCACCACGACGCTCAGCTCACCGGCGACGCCGGGGGCACCACGCCGTACGGCTCCCTCCCCCCGTGCTCGGTTCCCGCCGCCGTCTACCCCGGTTACGACCTGGCCGCCGCCGACGGGGGGATCTTCGCGTTCGGGGGCGCACCGTTCTGCGGCTCCACCGGCGGCCTGCGGTTGAACGCGCCGGTGGTCGGGATCACCATGGCCCCGGTCAGCGGCGGCTACTGGGAGGTGGCCGCCGACGGCGGGATCTTCGCGTTCGGGAGCGCGGGTTTCTACGGGTCGATGGGCGGAGCGCGGCTCAACGCCCCGGTGGTGGGCATGGCCGCCACCCCGGACGGCCGCGGCTACTGGGAGGTGGCCGCCGACGGCGGGATCTTCGCCTTCGGCGACGCCCAGTTCTACGGCTCGACCGGCAGCCTGCGCCTCAACCAGCCCATCGTGGGCATCACCGCCACCGCCGACGGCCTCGGGTACCGCCTGGTAGCCGCCGACGGCGGGATCTTCACCTTCGGCGACGCCCAGTTCGACGGTTCCATGGGCGGCCACCCGCTGAACCGGCCGGTGGTGGGCGCCGCCACCGATCCCAACACGGGCGGCTACTGGGAGGTGGCCGCCGACGGGGGGGTGTTCTCCTTCGGCGGTGTGCCCTTCTACGGCTCGACCGGGTCGCTCCCGCTGGTCGCTCCGATCGTGGGCATGGAGGAGGCGTCGAACGGAAGCGGCTACCGGTTCACCGCCTCGGACGGCGGTGTCTTCAGCTTCGCGGCACCGTTCCTCGGATCGATGGGCGGCAAATCCCTCAACCAGCCCGTCGTGGGGATGGCCGGCTTCTGACCGTCGTGGCGGTCGGCACGGGCAGGCGTAGACTCCGGCTGTGACCGACGTCCTGGCCGTGGCCAACCAGAAGGGTGGAGTGGCCAAGACCACCACCGTCCAGTCCCTCGGTGTGGCCTCGGCCGAGTTCGGGAGGCGCACCCTGGTCGTCGACCTCGATCCCCAGTCCTGCCTCACCTTCTCCCTCGGCTTCGACCCCGATGCCCTCGACCGGTCGCTGCACGACGTCTTCGTCCGCCGGGCGAGCGTGGCCGAGGTCGTGCTGCCGGTGCCGGGTGTCGACCTCCTCGACGTGCTACCGGCCACCATCGACCTGGCCGGGTCCGAGGTCCACCTGCTCACCCGGACCGGCCGCGAGCACGTCCTCGAGCGGGCGCTCGAACCGGTCCTCGAACGCTACGACCTCGTCCTGATCGACTGCCCGCCGTCGCTCGGGGTGCTGACCATCAACGGGCTCACCGCGGCCAACGCCGTGCTCATCCCGCTGCAGTGCGAGGCGCTGTCCCACCGCGGTGTGGGCCAGCTGCTCGAGACCATCGAGGACGTGCGGGCCTTCGCCAACAGCCAGCTCGGCGTACGGGGGATCATCGCCACCATGTACGACGACCGCACGAAACACGCGCGGCACATCATCGAGGAGGTCGAGGCCCGCTACGGGATCCCGGTGCTGCAGCCCCCTGTGCGGAAGTCGATCCGGTTCGCCGAGGCACCCGCCCGGGGCAAGTCGATCCTGCAGCACGCGCCGAACTCGCCCGGCGCCGTGGCCTACCGCGCCCTGGCCGCCACGTTGCTCGAGACGAGCGTGGTCGCCGGTACCGCCGGCTAGTGCCCGGGGGGCCGGACCCGCTGGGGAAGCGGGCGCTCTTCTGGATGCCGGTCGGGGCGGAGGCGGCTCCCGACGGCGAGCACGACGTCGGGGTCGGCGCGTCGCCCAAGGCGGACCACGGCGCGCACGCCGCCCCGCGCCACGCGCGGCCGGCGGGGAAGCACGCCCTCTTCTCGTCGGCGACGCCCGTGGGGGACGAGGAGACGCCCGCCTCGACGGTGGCCACCGCCGCGGAGCCGGTGCCGCCCCGCGGGATCTTCTCCGTGGCCTGTTCCTCCTGCGGATCGGTCACCAGGGTCGGTGTGGTCGACTTCCTGTTGCTGCAGCTCCCGTTCGGGGCATGGCTGCCCCGGCGCGTCTTCGACCGGTGGATGACCTGTCCCGCCTGTCGGCGCCGGACCTGGATGAGCGTGACGTTGACCCGGTGAGGGGGACCGGGGGGAACATCCGGCCGGCCGGGGGTCGCCGGGCCAGGTCGTGACCGGCCGGTGAAGTCGGGCGTGGGCGGGTGGCCGGTGCACCCCCTCCTGCTGGCGGCCGCATCGACCGGCAGCAGCACCAACCCCGGCGGCGTGACCGGCTGGCTGCTCCACTTCCACGGTCCTCCCGCCTACGCCCTGGTCGGGTTTCTCGCCTTCGCCGAGGCGGCGCTCCTCGTCGGGTTCTTCATCCCCGGCGAGACGGCGGTGGTGATCGGCGGGGTGCTCGCCGGCCTCGGCGCCGTGAACCTCGGGATCATGATGTCCGTGGTGGTGGTGTGCGCCATCGTCGGCGACTCGGTCGGGTTCGAGCTCGGCCGACGGGCCGGTCCCTGGCTCCTCGGGCGGCGTCCGCTCGAGGGCGCCGCCGCGGTGCGCCGGACCGTGGACCTGCTCGAGCGGTACGGCGGACCGGCGGTCTTCCTGGGTCGGTTCGTGGCCTTCGCCCGGGCGCTCATCCCGGGGCTGGCCGGCATGAGCGGGCTCCGCTACCGGGTCTTCTTCTTCTACAACGCTGCCGGCGCCGTGGTGTGGGGCGTCGGCTACACCGTGCTCGGCTACGTCGTCGGGCTGTCGTTCGAGCGGATCCTCCGTGAGGTCGGTCTGTGGTCGCTGGCCGTGGTGGCCGGCATCCTGGCGGCGGCGGTGGCTGCCCGGCTGCTGCTCAGGCGCCGGGAGCGCCGGCGCCTGGCCGCCGGCTCCGGCGGTCCCACCAATGCCCCGCCGGGCGGACGCACCGGCTGACCGGGGTCCCGGTGGGGCCGGCGTGGTGACGGCCGTTCCGGATCAGTGGCCCGCCGGGAAGAAGCGGGCCGGGGGGCCCGCCTGGCGGAGGATCCGCTCGTGGAGCTCGAGCAGGATGCAGTGCGCCAGCGTCTCCCCGTTGGCCTGGCGTTGCATGAACGGCTGGATCTCGTCCCACGGGCGCGACCAGTGCAGCTGGAGCGTGATGTCCCATGCCGTCGACCCGGGGTGGGCGGCGATGACCTGTTCGATCTCCTCGAGCCGGTCGGCGTGGTGGGAGATGATCTCTTCGAGGCGGCTCCCGAGGTCGGAGAACCGGTACTCGTGCCCGGGCAGGACCTCCTCGGTGTCCAGGTTCTGGATCTTGAGGAGGGATTCGAGGTAGTCGCCCAGGGGATTGGGCACCTGCTGGGTGTTGACGGAGATGTTCGGCGTGATGCGCGGCAGTACGTGGTCCCCCGAGATCAGCAGTTTGCGGTCCTCGCTGTAGAAGCAGACGTGGCCGGGCGAGTGGCCCGGGGTCCAGATCGTCCGGAGTGCCCATCCGGGGAGATCGACGTCCCGGCCGTCCTCGAACAAGACGTCGGGAGCGGCCATGGTCACCAGGGACTTGAGGACCATCGAGGCGAGCGTCAGGTCGGGCAGCTTCTCGGCGGGGACCCCCGAGTCCGCCAGGAAGTGGGACATGTCCGACAGGAGCGCATCAGTGTCGCCGTAGCGGGACTCGACCATGATGGCGTCGGCCGGATGGAGCCCGATCCAGGCACCGGACGCCTCGCGCACGCGGCCGGCCAGTCCGTAGTGGTCGGGATGGATGTGGGTCACCAGGACGGCGCGCACGTCGGACACGCTCCCGCCGGCGGCGGCCAACCCGTCACCGAGCGCGCTCCATGCCTGCTCGGTGTTCCATCCGGCGTCGACCAAGGCGACGCCGCCGCCGGCGAGCTCGAGCGCGTAGACCAGCACATAGCGGAGCGGATTGTCGGGGATGGGGACCGGGATCGACCACAGGCCGGGCCGGACCTGTTCGACCGGCGGGAGGACCTTCAGGTCCCACGCTTCCTTCTGCAGGTTCCCGGTGACGACGACCACGCACGCAAGGTACACGGCATCGGCGGTGGTTGGGCCGGGGCCGGGCGCGTCCCCGACGGCCGAAATCCTTGAAGTCGGGGAGGTCAGTGCCTACCATGCTCCTCAACGACGGGGCCGTGTGGTCGGGCCCGGTGTCACGGAATCCGGATGGGACGGGGAGTCATGGTCGATCATCTCGGGTGGGGGCACGGGGATCGCGTCGGATCGACCGTCGTCGGACGGGCGGCTGCGGGACGGCGGCCGCGTGGTCGTTGACGCCACCGGACAGAAGATCGACAAGGCCGCCTGGCGCTACCGGTGGGAGCGACTCCTCCGGACCTGCCCGGACCCGTTCCTCGAGATGGACGCGACCGGCATCGTCCTCGAGTGGAACCCGGGCGCTGAGCGGGCGTTCGGCTGGGAGCGTGCCGAGGTGGTGGGGCGTCCCGGTACCGACACCTTCCTCCCGATGGGGATCCGTCCGTGGGACGTGACCGTCGGTCCCCGTCCGTTCGAGGTGGTGCACCGGGCCGGTCGCGCCGTCAGGGTCGAGGCCCACCTGTTCTCCACGTCCGGCCGTCCCGGTTCGTCGGTGGCCGGCTTCGTGCGCCTGCGGGAGGAGGCCGGTGGAACGGGACCGCCGGGACTGTCGCGTGACCTCCTGACCGGGCTGCCCGACCGGGCGCACTTCGTGGTCCGGACGGCCGACGCGGTCGACCGGGGTGGCCCGGTGCCGGGTTCGGTGGCGGTGGTGCTGCTCGATCTCGACCGGTTCAAGTCGGTCAACAACTCGATGGGCCACGACGTCGGCGACCTACTCCTCGTGTCGGTGGCCGCCCGACTGACGGAGGTCGCGGGGGACGCCGACCTCGTCGCCCGGTTCGGTGGCGACGAGTTCCTCGCCCTGTTCGAGGCCCCGGCCGGCGCCGCCCGCGCCCGGGCCGACGCCTTCATCGAACGGGTGCGGGGCGCACTGGCCGCGCCGTTCGTCCTCGGTGGCACCGAGGTCTTCGTCGATGCATCGATGGGCATCGCCCTCAACACGTTCGGGGTCGACGACACGGCCGAGCTGCTGTCCAACGCCGAAGCCGCCATGTACCGGGCCAAGTGCCGGGGCGGGTCGAGCGTGGAGACGTTCGGCGAGTCGATGCGGATCGAGGTCCTTGACCGGATGACCACCGAGCACTCGCTCCACCGGGCCCTCGAGCGGCGCGAGCTGACGGTCCACTACCAGCCGGTCGTGGAGATCGACGGTGTGACCACGACCGGGGTCGAGGCGCTCGTCCGCTGGCAACATCCCGTGCAGGGCATGGTCTCCCCCTACCGGTTCATCCCGGTCGCCGAGGAGAGCGGCCTGATCATCCCGATCGGCGCCTGGGTGCTCGAACAGGCCTGCCATCAGCTCAGCGACTGGCACCAGCGTGAGCGGACCGGTCCCCACGGCTCGATCGAGGTGAATCTGTCCGCGCGCCAGATCGACGACACCCGCATCGTGCATACCGTCGAGGAGATCCTCGACCGCACCGGGTTGCCGCCCCAGCATCTGACGCTCGAGATCACCGAGAGCGCCCTCATGAAGGACGCGGCGTCCGCCCTCGGCGTCCTCCGCGCCCTGAAGTCGCTCGGCGTGCTGCTCGCCATCGACGACTTCGGCACCGGCTATTCGTCGTTGAGCTACCTCCAGCGGTTCCCGCTGGACATCCTCAAGGTGGACCGGTCGTTCGTCGAGGGCCTGGGGACGAGCCCCGAGGGTGAGGCGATCGTTTCGGCGGTGATCACGCTGGCGCACGCTCTGGGGCTCCAGGTAGTGGCCGAGGGCGTGGAGACCACTCGGCAGCTGGAGGTGCTCCGGGCCTTCGGGTGCGACCTCGCCCAGGGCTACCTCTTCTCCCGCCCGCTGCCCGCATCCGAGATCGCCGCGTCCTTCGGGCTCGCCGTCGGGGCGTGACCGGGCGCCGACCCGCCCGGGCGCTGTCCCGCCGGACTGCGTCGGGAAGGCGGGATTTGAACCCGCGACCTCCTGCTCCCAAAGCAGGCGCGCTGCCAAGCTGCGCTACTTCCCGGTCGTCGCTGCCGCCCTCCCGCTCGGCGGCACCGACATCCAGCGTAGGCCAGGACGCGGCCGGGTAACCGCAACCTCGACCGCACCCGATAGCGTCTCGCCGATGCCGACCGTCCGTGTAGCCGTCTTCGACCTGGGGAGCAGCTCGTTCCACCTGATGGTCGTCGACGCAACCCGCGACGGCCGGCTGAGCCCGGTGCTGCGGCGCCGGTCTTTCCTCCATCTCGGCACGGAGGTGGCAAGGACCGGCGCCGTTCCGGCCGACCGGGCCGCGTCAGCCGTCCGCACGGTGCGACGGCTGCGCATGGCGGCCGACGACGCCGGCGCCGACGTGGTCGTCGCGCTGGCCACCGCCGCGCTCCGCGACGCCGCCAACGGCCCGAAGCTGGTCGACCGGATCGAGCAGGTGCTGGGCAGCACGGTGACGCTGCTCACCGGCGAGGAGGAGGCACGGCTGTGCTTCCTCGGCCAACGGGCCGGCGTCTGGGTCGGACGGGATCCCGTCCTCGGTCTCGACCTCGGGGGCGGCAGCCTGGAGGCTGGGATCGGCACAGCCGACGAGGTGACCGCGGTGGCGAGCGTGGCACTCGGGACCGCTCGGCTCCGTGGCGAGCTCGGCACCGGCGACGTGCTCACGGCGGCCGATCGTGCCGCGGTGACCGAGTTGGCGCTGTCCCGGGCGGATCCCATCCGGTCGATGCTGGAGCGGCACCCCTCGGCCGGTGCCCGGGTGATCGCCAGCGGCGGGACCGTGCGCGCCCTCGCCCGCCTAGCCCTCGCGCTGTACCGTCCACTCGGCCAGTCCGGGAGGGCGTCGTCGCTCCCGGTCAACCAGGTGGAATTACCCGCCGGCCAGCTCCACGAGCTGGCCGATCAGCTGGCGACCCTCGATCTCGACGCCCGGCTCGCCCTCCCTGGCATCCAGAGCCGCCGGGCACCGTTGCTTCCGATCGGGGCCGTCGTCCTCTCCACTCTGGTGGAGCGGCTGGGCCTCCAGCGTCTGGTGGTCAGCGAGTGGGGCCTGCGGGAAGGCGCCGTGATCAGCGCCTTGTCCCTCTGACCCGTCCGACCGCGTGACGACGGGGCCCCCGTCCCCTCGGGGGTGGTCGCCGAAGGGGGTCAGGCCTTCTTGCCGAGGATCCTGTTCATCCCGGTCCCGCAGACCGGGCACTTCCCTTTGGCCGACCGCCGGCCGTTGGCCATCTCCACCTCTTCACCGTCGAACTGCCGCTTCTCACGGCACTTCACGCAGTAACCCTCATACGACGCCATGGCTCCTCCTCATGTTCGGATGCCGAGCACCCGGTGATCGGATGGACCGAACGTATCGGTCCGGACCGGGCCAGGGGGGGATGGCGACCCCGATTGCTTGCTGGAGTTAGCAGTCGGTGCGCCGCCCGGGACCTCCCGGGGGGCTCATTCGAGGCCGTCTCCGAGGACCACCCGATCATCTGCCGTGGCGATGACGGTCATCATCGCCAGGATCTCCTCCGGTGGCAGCGGCGGGCTGAAGAAGTAGCCCTGGGCGGTCGTACACCCGCGCTGCAGGAGGACCCGGCTCTGCAGGGAGGTCTCGACGCCCTCGGCCACGCACTCGAGGCCGAGCCGGTGGGCCATGGTGATGATGGCGGTGACCAGTGCGTCGTTCTCGCCGTCGGGGGCGAGGACCTGGACGAAGGAATTGTCGATCTTGAGGGTGCTGACCGGAAAGGCACCGATCCGGCTCAGCGAGGAGTTCCCTGTCCCGAAGTTGTCGATAGTGAACCGCACCCCGAGGCGACGGAGCCGGTCGATGTTCTCCCGGGCCGGCCCCCCCTTGTCGAGGACCACCCGTTTGGTGATCTCCAGCTCCAGCAGTGTCGGGTCCAGGCCGGAGGCGGCCAGCGCTCGCTCGGTGTGATCGAACAGATCGGGGTCGGAGAGGTCGCGGGACGCCAGGTTGACCGAGAGCCGCAACGGTCGGAGCCCCTGGTCGAGCCAGGCGCGGGCCTGACGGCAGGTCTCCTCGAGGACCCAGGAGTCGATGGCCACGATGACCTCGT
Organism: Acidimicrobiales bacterium; assembly: GCA_052143895.1. Lineage (GTDB taxonomy): Bacteria > Actinomycetota > Acidimicrobiia > Acidimicrobiales > RAAP-2 > Bog-756. Next base: position 11,957 of record JBKQRT010000386.1, read on the forward strand.
TTCGCTCCGCCACGGAGATGAAGGCCGACGGCTCGAGCACGCCGAGGGTCGGGTGCCGCCACCGCACGAGCGCCTCGACGCCGACCACCTGCGAGGTGCGGAGGTCGATGTAGGGCTGATAGAGCACGAAGAACTCGTCGTGCTCGAGGGCGTCCACGAGATCGGCGGCGAGCGACCGGTCGTCGACGGCGTGGTCGGCGTCATCGGGATCCGGACTCGGAGGGCCCGAGTACATCTGGAAGGCGTTCCGACCGCGCGCCTTCGCCCGGTACATGGCCTCGTCGGCCCGGCTCAGCAGCTCGTCGTACGAGTCGCCGTGGTCGGGTGCCATGGCAATGCCGATGGAGGCCGAGGTCTCGACGTCCTCGCCGAAGACGACGAAGGGGGAGCTCATCGCCTCGAGCGAGCGTTGGGCGAGCTGGTCGATGGAGACCTGGTCGGAGAGGCCGGGCAGGAGGATGGCGAACTCGTCACCCCCGACCCGCGCCACCGTGTCCTGGCGACGCACGGTGTCCACCAGGCGCCGGGCCACCTGCTGGATGAGGTCGTCCCCGGCGCCGTGGCCGAGCGTGTCGTTGATCGACTTGAAGTGGTCGAGGTCGACGAAGAACATGCAGACCGGCTCGCCCACCCGGCGCGAGCGGACGAGCTCCTGCTCGACCCGGTCCTCGAACAGCCGGCGGTTGGGCAGCCCGGTCAGCGCGTCGTGCCAGGCCATGTGCGAGACCTTTTCGAGGAGGCTGAGGTTCTGCAGCGCCGTGGCAGCCTGGTCGGCGAGGCCGCGCAGTCGCTCGTGGAGCTCGCCGTCGCGGCTGGAAGAAGGAGAGGTGTCCGACCCGTAGTCGGCCGCCACGACCCCGAGGAACTCCCCGGCAGCGAAGAGCGGGGCGATCACCGAGGCGGCGGTCCCCGGCCAGTCGAGGCGGCGGCGCAGGTAGGGATCCGCGGTCGACTGGTCGATCACCATCACCTCCCGCTGTTCCATCATCCGGACCACCAGTGGATCGTCGGTGCGGACGGCCACGGGGCCGGACCCGGCGTCGCCCGGGTGCTCGGCCGCGTCGGTGGCCGAGACCGTGACACCCGCCACGTATCCGTTGACGAGCACCGGATCCTCCGCGTCCCGTTCCACGACCGTGCCCTCGCGTCCTTCCTCGTGACCGTGGACGGACCCGTTCACCGATCTTCCGGGCTCGCGGTCGGCGGCGCCGGATCCGAGGTCCGCGTCCGGTGGCTGCAGCCCGGAGGTGCGAGCGCTCGGGCGCAACGCCCCCTCGCCGCTGTCCCACAGATAGACGGTGGACTGGTCGCACCCGGTCACCGACGGCACCGTGTCGGCCAGGAGCTGGACGAGTTCGGGCACGGCCGTCACCCGAGACAGCGCCTCGGCGAAGGACAGGAGGGTGCGCGCCGTTGCATCGCTCCGCCTGGCGTCGGCTAGGACACCGAACACGTCGAGCGTGGTGGCCGCATACCCGGCGTAGTGGCGGAGGATCCGGGACTCCGCTCGTGGTGGCACGCCGCCGGGCGGGAGGAACTCGACCAGGCGGCCGTAGTGCCGGCGGGAGGAGGCGATGTCGACGATGAGGCGGGTGCCGCCGGCATCGTCGGGCTCCGGGGCCCAGAGCTCGGCGGCCAGCGCCTGAGCCTCGTCGGGGACGAGGCCGCGGTAGTGGAGCTGGATCGGGGTGCCGGGTCGGATCCGCACCATCAGGAGGTAGGTGAGGGAGCTGACCACGGCATCGGCCCGCGAGGCGATCTGCGACAGGAGCGGCTCGAGGTCGTCCCCCAACAGCTCGGAGGCGGTGGCGGAGGCCCCTTCGGCCAGCACCTCCAGACGGTCGAGCTCGTACTGCAGCTCCCCGAGGGCGGCTCTCGGGAGCTGCTGGTTGTCGGCCCGGCGCGAGCCGGGGGCGAAGCCGAACGCCCGGCGCTCGTGGGCCTGCCCGGGTCCCGGCGGCGGGACCTGATCGTCGTCGCCGTCGAGCAGGTCACCGCCCTCCGCTGGCGCCGGCTCCTCTTCCGGTGCGTTCCGGTCGGGACCGTCCCAGCTCAGGGAGTAGAGACAGTAGCGGCCGCCCCGCGCGCTGCACTCGTGTTCGGAGACGAGGGCGGGCTCCCCTCCGAACAGGGTCGGGACCGAGGCGAGCAGTCCCCGGGTGAGCTCGCAGAGGTGGGCGTGGCGGTGGGGGGCGTCACGCGGACTGATCCGGATGAGCGCATGACCGCTCGCCACCTCGAGTGCCACCGCGTCCGAGGTCTGCTCGAAATGGTCGACCAGGGGAGCGACGTGCTTCAGGACCGTATCGGTGGCGCCGAGGGAGGCCAGGCGGTCGACGAATTCGGAGGCCTCCGCCGGGTGGAGCAGCGCCTCGCCCACGTGCACCCCCACGGCACCGTCACCGGTCACCAGGGCGGCCGCGTTGAACAGCGCGACCGTCTGGTGCAGCGAGCTCCAGAGCGACGGGTCCGCCAGATCGGAGAACGGCCGACGATCGCCGGCGAGCGCCAGGGTCTGGGCGACGCTGCCATCCCCGCCGTGGGCGTGGACGGCGGTGATCAGGGCGCCGATGACCGCCCCCGACACCGCGTGGTGCTCTCCGGACCGATGTCCGGCGTACTCAACCTCGACGGTCATCGCTCGTCATCCAACCCCTCGGTGCCGTCAGCACTTCATGCCCTGCGTGGTCCTTGCTCCTAGCTTCGACCAACGGTGGCCCCACCTTTACCCTTCGGCAGGCGCCGATTCAGGGGTGGACGGCCCGGAACGGGCACTACGCTTCCACCATGAGCATCTACGATCCGGAACTGCACTCCCTGGACGGCGGGGCGGCGTCGGTCGGCGACTACCGGGGCAAGGCCCTGCTGATCGTCAACGTGGCTTCCAAGTGCGGGCTCACCCCGCAGTACGAGGGCCTCGAGCGCCTCCAGGAGACCTACGGCGAGAAGGGCTTCACCGTCCTCGGCTTCCCGTGTAACCAATTCGGCGGCCAGGAGCCGGGCTCTTCGGAGGAGATCGCCACGTTCTGTTCGACGACCTATGGGGTGACCTTCCCGATGTTCGAGAAGGTCGACGTCAACGGCGACGGCCGACACCCCGTGTACGAAGAGCTGGTGACGGTTCCCGACGCCGACGGAGAGGCAGGGGACATCCAGTGGAACTTCGAGAAGTTCCTGATCTCACCCACCGGCGAGGTGGTGCGGCGCTTCCGGCCGCTGGTGGACCCGGAGGCCCCCGAGGTCATCGACGCCATCGAGGCGGTCCTGCCGGGTTGATGGCGCGGGCACCGGTCGGCCCCGACCGGTGCCGCGTAGCCCGATCCCGACCGGAAGGGGAGCCGATGCCGGGTCCAGCAGCAAACAACGAACAGGTGGTGGGGCAGTTGGCCCAGGTGTGGTCCTCGGTGGCCGAGGCCTGCCAGCGGGTGCGCATCGAACAGTGGGACCGACCCACCGACTGTCCGGGCTGGACCGTCAAGGACCAGCTCGCCCACCTCATCGGTATCGAGCGCATGCTCCTCGGCGATGCGTCCCCGCCGGAGCTCGCCGAGGCCCCTCCCCACGTCAAGAACCCGTTCGGCGCCCTCAACGAGTCGTGGGTCGAGGCCCGCCGCCCGGTGCCGGGACCCGAGGTGTTGTCCGAATTCGTGGAGACCACCGGCCGACGCCTCGAGGCGCTGCGGGCGTTGCCTCCGGCCGAGTTCGACCGGGTGGGCTGGAGCCCGGTCGGCGAGGTTCCCTACCGCGAGTTCATGGTCACCCGCATTCTCGACAGCTGGGCCCACGAGCAGGACATCCGACGGGCCCTCGGCCGGCCGGGGGGCCGCAACGGTGTCGGCGAGGCCGCCGTCCTCAGCCGCTGTGAGCAGACCATGCCCTACGTGGTGGGAAAGCGGGCGGCGTCCTCGAACGGCACGTCCGTGCTGTTCGCGGTGACCGGGGTCATGGGCCGCCATGTCCTGGTGGTCGTGGAAGACGGCCGCGGGGTGCTGGCGCCGGCCCCGCCCGAGGTGCCGCCCCGGGTCGCCCTGCACATGGACCAGGAGACGTTCTGGCGGCTCGCCTTCGGCCGGGTGGAGCCGTCCGCGGTGGTGGCCACCGGCCAGGTCCGGGTCGTCGGCGACGTCGGCACCGGCCACAAAGTGCTCGACGCCATGGCGTTCATGATCTGAGTCGCGGGCACGGTGCGCCGGCGTCCGCCACGCCACCGGCGCCCGAGCCGCCCCCGGGCACAGGAGAGTCCGGCACCCGGGTGCCAGTACACTGACCAATTCGTATGCGAACCACAGCAGCGCCCGAGGAGGGCAACAAGGTCCGACTGTCGGTCGAGGTCGACGAGGAGGAGATCGACGAGGCCCTTGACGAGGTGTTGCGCCGGCTCTCCCGGGAGGTCCGGGTGCCGGGCTTCCGACCAGGGAAGGTTCCGCGCCGGGTGATCGAGGCTCGCATGGGCGGGGCGGCGGCTCTTCGGGGCGAGGCGCTCCGCGAGGCGCTGCCCGGGTTCTACGCCCAGGCGGTGACCGACACCGAGGTCGACCCCATCGACCAGCCGGAGATCGACATCACGTCCGGGGACGAGTCGGGAGCGGTGTCCTTCGATGCCGTCGTGCTGGTCCGTCCGACTGTCGCCATCCCCGGCTACCAGGGGCTGGTGGTGACCGTGCCGAGCCTCGAGGTCGGCGACGGCGAGGTGACCGCCCAGATCGACCGGCTCCGTGCCACGTCGGGCGAACTGGTCGAGGTCGGGCGCCCGGCCCGGGATGGCGACCAGGTGACGATCGACATCCACGGGTCGCGGGGAGCCCACGCGGTCGGGGACGACAGCGATCTCGACGCCGAGGACTTCCTCTACGAGGTCGGGAGCGGCGGCGTGGTGCCCGAGCTCGACGACCAGCTGCGGGGAGCCAAACCCGGTGACATCTTCTCGTTCGACTCGAGCCCCGAAGGTTTGGGCCAGACCGTCTCGTTCCGGGTGCTGGTGAAGGACGTGAAGGAGCTGGTCCTTCCCGAGGTCACCGACGAGTGGGCCTCCGAAGCCTCCGAGTTCGACACGGTGCAGGAGCTCACCGCCGACATCACAGAACGGCTGCACCAGCGCCATGTGGTGCAGGCCAAGATGGCGCTCCAGCAGAACGCGGCCGCGGCCCTCGTCGAACTGGTCACCGAGGGGATCCCCGAACAGCTGGTGGTCGAGGAGCTCCGCGAGCGCATCCACGATCTCAACCACCGGCTCGACAGCCAGGGGATGAGCCTCGGCCAGTTCCTCGGGGCGACCGGCCGTGACGAGCAGGAGTTCATCGACGAGCTCCGCGAGAGGGCACTGCAGAGCGTCAAGCTCGACTTGGCCCTCCGGGCCCTGGTCGAGGAGGAGTCCATCGAGGTCACCGACGGGGAGCTCGACGAGGAGCTGGCCGCCATGGGCGAGCGTCTCGACATGGACGCCGACGAGGTGCGCGAGCAGTTGGAACGGGCCGGGCGGCTGGCGGCGGTACGCTCGGACCGACGCAAGGCGAAGGCCATGCGTTGGCTGATCGACTCGGTCGATGTGGTCGACGAGGAGGGGAAGCCCGTGTCGCGAGACGAGCTGCTGGTGAACCAGGACGAGGAGGACCCGGAATGAGCTCCACGGAGGGAATGAGGGACATGGACGCGCAGGCCTACAGTGTGCCGTGGGTGGTGGAGTCGACCAGCCGGGGGGAACGGAACTACGACCTCTACTCGCGACTACTCCGCGAGCGCATCATCTTCCTCGGAACGCCGATCAATGACACCGTGGCCAACCTGGTCTGTGCCCAGCTGCTCTTCCTGGAGTCGGAGGAGGCGGACAAGGACATCCACCTCTACATCAACTCGCCCGGGGGCGACATCACTGCCCTCTTCGCCATTTACGACACCATGAAGTACATCAAGCCCGACACCTCGACGTTCTGCTTCGGTCAAGCCGCCTCGGCGGCCGCGGTGTTGTTGGGAGCTGGTACCCGCGGCAAGCGCTTCGCCCTCCCGCACGCCCGCATCCTGTTGCACCAGCCCTTC
>JBKQRT010000387.1:0-29079 GCA_052143895.1 Acidimicrobiales bacterium
TTCGGCGACGAGGCGGAGGGCGGATCGGTGGTCGTGTAGTACGCGGCGTTGAGGTATCTGCCGGTGTCGGAACCACTACAGGAGCAAAGCTGGATGGTCGGATCCCATACGGTGGACTCCACATTCACCACGTCATTCGTCACCGGGGTCCCATTGATCTCGAACGCGACCTCCGTCCTCCCCGGTCTCGCTGGGTCTTCGTCACAGGCGATCGTCAACGAGTTGCTACCGGAACCGTGGATGGCCGGAGTGGCACCCGAGTCGATGATGGTTGCAGCGCTGCTGCTCGAATACCACAGCACCTCCCACAGGCCCGAAGGATGGATCAGAAAGGCGAACTGCTCGCTCCTGGACGGCGTGATGCACCCCAGCCCGATGCCATTGGAGAGAGGCCCCGCAACGATGGCCACGCTGGCCGATAGCTGCATGGACTGGTCCGGCGGCTGGGCCAGTGGCAGGCCCGCCCATTCCGCCTGGTCCGGCCTCGCGATGCTCATCTCGACGCCACCGGGAACGGCGGCCAACGTCGTGTCGACGGGCTGGGACCCCGAGGTCCATGGCACTTGTCCCATCTGACCTCCTTCCTCAAGGCTGCCCAGCGCGATCGGGGACGGAGGAAGGTAGACGATCGAAGCAGTGCTCGCCTTCACGCCAAGGAACGTCGGGATGGCGATGGCGGCCAGAGCCAGGGTCAAGGTGACGAAGCCGACGATGATGCCGGCCAGCGCCAAGCCAGCTCCCTTCTGGTTGCCGTTGGATCGTTTGACCTGAGCTCGGGACACGAAACCGAAGATGATCCCGAGGATCGAGCCGAGGCCGAAGAGCGTCAGGATCGAGAGAATCAGGCTCGCAATGGCCAGTCCGTTGGTTGATGCCCCTGGCGCTGAGTAGCCCGGTGCCGGAGCGGCACCGAACGGTGGCACAGAGCCCGGAAAGCCGGGCATCCCGTACAGTCCCGGGGGTCCCGCCCCGGGTGGCGGACCGGATGGAGTGAAGGGAACGAAGACGGGAGGCACAGAACCCCCGTACGGGCTTGGCGCAGGCCACGGCGCAGTTCGGTCTGGGCCGGCCGAAGTGCTTGCGGCGGCTTCGGGTTGGCTCTTCGATTGGGGATGCAGATGCGGCGGATACCACTGCCCATCCGATGCCAGCCACCATCCGGGCGGTCCAGCGACTTCAGTCATCGTCACGTGCCGACTGTCGGCCGGGGTGTGTGCTCACACTGAACCATCGGCCAACCGGCGTATCTGGTTGAACGCCCGACCCTGCACCAGGCCAACTCTCCACCGAGCGCGGGAGCCCGGTCAGACGGTCGACGGATGAAAGCCTGGTCATCGACTAGAACGCCGAGTTCACATCTCTCATCCCCGGGGTCGAGCGTTGTCCGCGCCGCTCGACCAGGTCCAGATCGACCGCTCGACGGAGTCCGCCCGCTGCTGTCAGTCGATGGCGAACCAGGCGCGCACCTGGGCCTCGTGGTCGAGATAATGCTCGCCGGACACGTCCACCACGACCTTGTCGATGGTGCCACCCGTGAACGGGAACGGAGCCTGGTATCCGGGGGTCACCGCCGAGGCGCTGTCGCGGCCGACGCAGATGCCATCACCGGTGAGGCAGAAGTAGCCGGGCTGGGTGACGATCGGGGCTGAGCCCACGGCGGCGTCGTCGACATAGAGCGTGAGGGTGCCGGCGGTACCCGGCATGGCCGGATCCTGGCTCGGACCGACGGCCACGAACTCGGCGCTGCAGATGTGGGGCCCGGGTTTGAGGGGCCGATCGGACACGACGTCTTGGAGGACCGTGCCGATCCAATTGAACGTGTAGTGCAGAACGGCGCCCTTGACGTAAAGGCTGTGGCCCCCCGGGACACCGCCCGCCGCCCAGATCACACCCTCGACATCGGACGAGTCGACGGTGAGACCCGCGGCGATCGTGTAGGAGCGCCCGGGCAGCTGGGGCCCGGCCGATTCGGGGACGTCGGCGCAGTCGGGGTAGAACACGTAGCGATCACGCAGGGGAGCGGCGCGGGGGCGCTCGGCGAGGACCTGCTCGAGCGCGGAGCGGTCGTCTACCGGCAGCCCGTTGTATCGCCCGGCGTAGTAGAACCAAAGCCCCTTCATCAGCTCGAGACGCTCGGGTTCCTCGGCGGCGACGTTGGTGGACTGGGACCGGTCGGTCTCGAGGTGGAACAGCTCCCACTCGTCGTGCTCGAAGTTGCCCCAACCCGACAGCGGGGGGTGGACGGTGGACGCCAGCCAACCCTCGTGGTAGATCGAGCGCTGCCCGAGCATCGAATAGAACTGGGTGGAGCGCCCCGGGACCTCGGGATCGGTGAGGGCGGCGGCAAAGCTCTCGCCGTCGATCGGCAGCTGAGGGTAGCCCTTGAGTTCGTCGGGCGGCTCGATGCCGAGTAGTTCGTAGAGCGTCGGGACGACGTCGACGGCATGGATGTACTGCTGGCGAGCATCCGGAGACGGCGGGATCCTTGCCGGCCAGGAGACCACGCACAAGTCGGCGACACCGCCCTCGGCGCCGGCCCATCGCTTCCAGTAGGGGAACGGTGTGTCGAACGCCCACGCCCACCCGGTGTTGTAGTGGTTGTTGGAGGCCGGCGTGCCGAGCTCTTCGATGTGCGGAAATGTCGTCTCGACGGTGTCGGGCACGCCGTTGAAGAAGCGCCACTCGTTGAACGAGCCGTTGGGTCCGCCCTCGCCGCTCCCGCCATTGTCGGAGATCACGACGATGATCGTGTTGTCGAGCTGACCGGACTCCTCGAGGTAGTCGAGCACCCTGCCCAACCGGTCGTCGTGATAGGAGATATAGCCGGCGAACACCTCGGCCATGCGCGTGAACAGTCGTCGGGCGTCGTCGTCGAGGGTGTCCCACGGACGGACGGTGTCGAGCTGCGGCCACGGTTGACCGTCCGGACCGGTGCGCTCCGGCTCCCCGTGGGGGTTGATGCTCGAGAGTACGGTGCCCTCGGGAAGCAGGCCGAGCTCGATCTGACGGGCCAGGATGCCGGCGCGGATGGCCTCGTAGCCCTCGTCGAACACGCCCTTGTAGCGATCAGCCCATGCGAGCGGCACCAGGTGCGGCGCGTGGCCGGCCTGGGGGGCCAGGTATAGGAAGAACGGCTTGTCCGGGTCGATGACCTTGGCATCTCGGATGAACTCGACGGCCTTGTCGGCGAGATCGTCGGCGAGGTGGTAGCCGTCCTCGGGTCGGCCCGGCGGTTCGATGGGATGGTTGTCGTGGACGAGGTCGGGGAAGTAGCAGTTCGTCTCGCCGCCCAGCCAGCCGTAGAAGCGTTCGAACCCCCGTCCGAGCGGCCACCGGCCCTTGAAGGCGGCCACATTGCATTCCTCGCCAGGGGTCAGGTGCCACTTGCCGAGGCAATACGTGTTGTAGCCGTGCTCGGCCAGGACCTCGGAGATGAACCCGCTCTCGAACGGGATCCGCGTGGAGATCCCCGGGAATCCGGACGCGAACTCGGCGATAGTCGCCATGCCGTTGGTGGTCGCATTGCGCCCGGTCAACAGCGACGCCCGCGTCGGTGAGCAGAGTGCCGTTGTATGGAAGTTGGCGAAGCGCACGCCCCGCTCGGCGATGCGCGCCATGTTCGGGCACGCGACCGGGCCGCCGAAGCTGTCCATGGTGGCGTAACCCAGGTCGTCCCAGGCGATCATCAGGACATTCGGTGCCCCGTCGGGCGCCGTCGGTGCCAGGTAGGGGGCCCAGTCGGGCTCGGAGTCGCGGATGTCTACTGCGATCTTGCCCCTGAAAGTGGGGGTCACCGGAGGTCCTCCTGATCGGGCAAGCACGGAGTGCGCAGTGAGCACGATAGTCAGTGCATGGCACACCCGCTCTGGCGTCGTTGTGGTTGTTCCTGCATCACCCCGGCGCGGACGGTCGGGCGGATCGGAGACGGTTGAACTGATCGAGGACGGGCCGACCGCACCTTGCGCCGCCGTCATCCCGGCGACGACACCGACCCGAGCCCCGGGCCTGGGTCCCCCACGAGCCTTCGGGAGCAGCAGCCGCCAGTAGCCTTCGGGTGGAACAGACGGCCGTGGAGGTGCGCAGGTGGTCGACGATCTCGTGGATCCGAGGCGGCAGGAGCCGCCATTCGTGCTCGGGGAGCGAGAGATGCTCGAGGCCTGGCTCGAGTTCCACCGGGCCACCCTGCTGCTCAAGTGCAAGGGACTCGACGACGCCGCCCGCAAGCGCCGTCCGGTTCGGTCGTCGAAGCTCTCCCTTCACGGCCTGGTCCGCCACATGGCCGAGGTCGAGCGCAACTGGTTCCAGCGGACGCTCCGCCAGGACCCGGACGCCTCCGCCCTCTGGTTCGAAGGGGGGATCGAGGACAGCGAGTTCGTTCCCCTGGACGACGCGGACTGGGCGTCGGACCTGGCGATCTGGCGGGCCGAGTGCGAGGCGGCTCGTCGGGCCGCGGCAGACTTCGAACTGGACGACACCGGCGTGCGCCGGGGCGAACCGTGCTCGCTCCGGTGGATCTACGTACACATGATCGAGGAGTACGCCCGCCACAACGGCCACGCCGACCTCATCCGGGAACTGGTCGACGGCACCGTCGGCTGGTGACGCCGGGCCGTGCCGGGTGCGCGTTCTAGCATCGGCCAGGACCCGACAAGGAGAACGACCCTCATGGCACACGATCCAGTGGTGGCGGAGACGACGAAGGAGCGGGACAGCCTCGAGCCGCATTTCGTGCTCGCGGAACAGGACCGACGGGCCGCCGGTGCCCTGAACACCTACCGCGGCACCGAAGGCCGGCAGCCCAACATCCTCGTCATCCTCTTCGACGACGTCGGCTGGGGCGACTTCGGTTGCTACGGCGGCGGGGTGGCGGTCGGGGCGCCGACCCCCAACATCGACAAGCTGGCCCGCCGGGGGAAGCTGCTCACCTCCTGCTATTCGGAGCCGTCCTGCACCCCGTCACGGGCGTCGATCATGACCGGCCGCCTGCCCATGCGCCACGGGCTGCTCCGGCCGCCGATGTACGGGCAGCCCGGCGGCCTCGATGGCGAGGTGACCCTCGCCCAGCTGTTGTCCGAGGCGGGATACGTGACCCAGGCGGTGGGGAAGTGGCACATCGGCGAGAACGTCGAGTCCCAACCCCAGCACGTCGGCTTCGACGACTTCTACGGGTTCCTGTCCGTCTCGGACATGTACACCGAGTGGCGCGACCCGAACTTCTTCCCCGAGATCGTCTACAGCGAGGAACGGACGAAGTGGGTCGAGAACCTGCCATTCAACAAGTGCTTCGTCCATGCCACCCGCGGCGGGGAGACGGAGAACGTCGAGGAGGTCACCGTCCCGGTCCTGTCGCTCCTGGACGAGCGCTGGGCCAACTACTCGCTCGACTTCATCCGGCGCATGGCTTCACCCTCCTCGGACCAGCGGACGCCGTGGTTTCTCTACCACTGCACCCGGGGGGCCCACTTCGACAACTACCCCCACGAGCGGTTCCTCGGCTCGTCCCCGGCCAAGCACCCCTACAAGGACACCGTCATCGAGCTCGACGACATCGTCGGCCGCCTGGTCGCCGAGCTCGAGGCCACCGGTCAGACGGAGGACACGCTCATCTTCGTCTCCTCCGACAACGGGCCCGAGATGGAGACCTGGCCGGACGCCGCCTACTCGCCGTTCCGCAGTGCGAAGGGCTCCACCTGGGAGGGCGGCCAGCGGGTGCCCGGCATCTTCACGTGGCCGGGCATGATCGCCGCCGACCGGGCCACCGATGGCCTCTTCTCGCAGATGGACCTGTTCAACACGCTGCTCTCGCTGGCCGGCGCCGCCGACCGGATACCGCAGGACCGCTACATCGACGGTGTCGACCAGACCTCGTTCCTGCTCGATCCGGACGGCCGGTCGAACCGCAAGTACCTCTACTACTGGCTGACGAACGTGTTCTCCGCGTTGCGGGTGGGGGAGTGGAAGTTCATGGTCGCGTCGACCTCCGACGACGACCGCGACTGCCTCAATCTGGGCGGGTTCACCGGCGTCACCCAGAAGTACTCCCACGGCCGGCTCTACAACCTCTATCTCGATCCCAAGGAGAGCCGCAGCTACATGATCCGCAAGCTGGCCTACATCGACAGCTTCACCGGGGGGATCCGCGACCACTTCGTGAGCTTCGGCCGCTACCCACCCCGACAGCCCATCGCGGCGATGAGCTGACCGGCCGGGCGTGGCGCTGGTGGCCCGACCGCCACCTCGCCCGCCGCGTCGTCCAACTGCTCAGTGGCCCGACCGGGGCGGTGGCCCGACACTGCCTCGGGGCACGTAGACATCGGGCTCGATGCTCACCGGTGGCCCCGGCTCCGCGACCCCCAGCCGGATGAGCAGGGACCGGGTCATGTCCGTGGCCAGCGACCCGAGATCTGCCCTGATCACGCTGATGCCCGGCCGATAGGCGCTCGCCCACGCCGAGTCGCCGAAGGTGAGGAATGAGCACTCGTCGGGCAGTGTGATGTCCGTCAGCGCCAGCCCCTCGAGGACCAGGGGCGTCAGGACCGCCGAGTTCGACCACAGCACGGTCGGGCCGTCCGGCCCACGGACGAGTGACTCGAGGTGGTGCGCCATCCGGTTGGCCGCCGGCAGGTGGTCGGGCTGGTCGTCCACGGCGACCCTGGTCGGCTCGAGGCCGTGGGACCTCCCGGCGGCATCGATAAGGTGCCATCGTGAACCGGACCTGGCCCGCCGCGGCGCCCCCCGTGCCAGGAAGGCGAGCCGGTGGTGCCCGAGGGATGCCAGGTGGCGGCATGCCTCGTCGATCGCCGGGGTGGCGAGCGCCTCGGGGGACGGGCCGGTCTCGGCGGCCGCGGACTCGAGGTCGGCCACCGGCAGGCCCGACTCCCGCAGTCGGCGGACGCGCCCGGGGTCGGCCGGGCGCCCGGCCACCACCAGCCCGTCGATGCGCTGGGCGTTCAACCGGTCGAGCTGGCGGTGCTCGACGTCCCGCGAGCGCTGGGTGTCGGCCACGATGACCGCGTACCCGTGGGCCTGGGCGAGGTGCTCCACCTGTCGAATGAAGGGCAGATACACCGGATTGGCCAAGTTGGGGACGAGCACCCCGAGGATCATCGAACGGTCCGTCCGGAGGCTGCTGGCCGATGCGTTGGGCAGGTAGTGGAGTCGCTCCACCGCCAACCGCACCTTCCGGACGGCATCTTCACTCGCCGGCCCCCGGCCGGTCACCACCCGCGACACCGTGGCCGTGCTCACCCCCGCCTCGGCGGCGACCCGGCGGATGTCCGGCCTCGCGACCGGCGGAGGGCCCGGTTCGCTCGGAGCGCCGGTGGTTGACGCGGCCATGGGAGTATCTTACTGTAAACGTTTACAGTAGGCGGCTGAACAGGGGAGGACATCGTCGGGTGGAAGTGGGCCGTCGGCGCCGAGGACGCCGGACCAAGCTGGTGCCACTGTTGGTGGTGCTGGTCGTTCCCATGGCGCTGGCCGCCTGCGGAGGGTCCACCAGCTCGACCGCCCCGAGCTCGACCGCCCCGAGCTCGATCGCTGGGGGAGGCAGCCCGTCGGCCCGGAGCGCGGTGCCGACCTCGGCACCCGCCTCGGCGCCCCCGAGGCCAAGCGCCGGGTGCGCGACCACGGCGTCACCGGGCACCGTGACGCTCACGCCGGTGGTCGCCGGCAAGCAGCGCACCGTCATCGTGCACGTCCCGACCGGCTACCGCCCCTCGGCCCCGGTGCCACTGGTCCTCAACATGCACGGCAGCCAGTCCACTGCCGCGCAACAGGAGGCCCTGACCGGGATGGACGCGACCGCGGATGCCGACAGGTTCATCGTGGCCTACCCCCAGGCCGACATTCCGGCCGGGGCGGGATACGAGTGGAACGTGCCGGGACAGCCACTCTTCGGCGGCGCACCGGTCCCGGCCGACGCCCCCGACGACGTGAGCTTCCTCGAGCAGCTGGTGACCTCCCTGGGCCAGACCTACTGCATCGACCAGAACCGCATCGACGCCACCGGGTTTTCCGGAGGTGCTCGCATGGCCAGCCAGCTCGGCTGCGATGCGTCGACGACCTTCGCCGCCGTGGCACCGGTCAGCGGTCTCCGCCTGCCCAGCCCATGCCCCTCGACGCGGCCCGTGCCCGTGATCTCCTTCCACGGCACTGCCGACCCGGTCGATCCGTACCTCGGAGACGGGCAGAAGTGCTGGACGTACAGCGTGCCGGTGGCTGCACAGCGGTGGGCGGCACACAACGGCTGCTCGGCGAATCCCGCCCGCTCGCAGCCGGAGGCCGAGGTGACGCTCACCGCCTACTCGGGGTGTAGCGGTGGGGCCGACGTCGAGCTCTACTCGATCGTCGGCGAAGGGCACGAGTGGCCCGGGGGGCCGACACTTCCCCGGACGGTGACCCGCCTGCTGGGCCCCCAGACCGACGCCATCAGTGCCAATTCGGTCATGTGGGCGTTCTTCACCGACCACCCACTCTCCTGAGGACCACCCACTCTCTTGAGGAGCGGGTTCCACCTGCCGCGGCGGGCCGGACACAGCCACTGGCACCGGTGCCTCACCGGGCCCGTGCCGTACTCCGCGCTCCCGAGGGCGTAGAGTTCGGTGGTGGTGCAACTGAGCGGGAGCGAGTGGATCGTGGTGCTCGTGCTGTCGGTCGTGTGGGCCGTCCTCGGGTATCAGCTCTCGGAACACGACCGGAGGCGGCTCGGCCGGACGCCCTGGGGGCTGCCGTCGATGGTCTGGGCGTTCTTCTGGTTCCTCTCGCTGATCCTCGGACTCGTCCTCTACCTGATCGCCCACTCGGTCGGCGTACGGAAGGCCCATCAGAACCCGCCACCCCTCGGCACAGCGACCTCGGAGACGCAATACCCGATGGCGCCGCCGCGGACTCTGAGCGCGGCCGAGCAGTTCCCCGCCTATCCGCGACCGGCCAACTCGCAGCCGACGCCATCGCAACCGATCCCGCCCCAGCCGGCCGACGTTCAGGCGACGGTGCCTTCCGCCCAGGACCCGGCGCAGGTCGCCGGATCGCAGGCGGGCGGTTGGCCCAGCCCACCCCCTGCCTGGCATCCCGATCCGAGCGGACGGTTCCACTATCGGTGGTGGGACGGCCACCAGTGGACGTCCAACGTCTCGATCGACGGGCAGCAACTGATCGACACCAACCCCGACCAGAGGATCGGTCCCTACTGATCGCTCGTCAGCTCGATCTCCCCGTCCAGGGGATCTCGGCGTTCCACCGGTCGAGTGGATCGCCGATGAGGTGTCCGGCAGACTGCCCGGAGGTGCCACAGCCGCGGCCCCGCCGTGAGCGTGGATCGCCCCGGTGGCAGGATGGCCGGGACACCGATGGCACACCGGTGAAGCACGGAGGGGGGAGTCCGGATGACGATCGTGGACGAGCTCGGACCGGTCCGAGCGCCGGGGAGGGAGTCGGATGCCTGAGCTCGAGACCGCCGACCTCACCGAACCCCTGCTCGATCCCCAGTTCTACGCGGGCGACCCGTTCCCCCTCTACGCACGCCTGCGGGCCGAGGCGCCGATCGCCCGCAATGACACCGGGGGGTTCTGGGTGGTGAGCCGTCACGCCGATGTGGTCGCCGTCTCCCGCGATCCGGAGACGTTCTGCTCGGGCAAGGGCATCCTCACCATGGAGATCGGTGCCGAGTACGCCACACCGCCGACCATGATGCATACCGACCCGCCGGACCACACCCGGTACCGGAACCTGGTCCAGCCCGGCTTCCGGCCGAAGTTCATGCGTGCCCTCGAAGACGGTGTCCGGGAGCGGACCCGGGTGCTCGTGGACCGCATCGAGCCCGGCATACCCGTCGACGTCGTCTCTGAGCTGGCCGTGCCGCTCCCCCTACAGGTCATCAGCGACCTGCTGGGCGTGCCCGAGAAGGAGTGGCCACGGTTCTTCCGCTGGTCCGAAGCGGTCATCCCCGGCGCGACCGACTGGCCGGAGGAGGAGCGCACGGCGCTCAGCGGCGAGATGGTCGAGTACCTGCTGGCGGCAGCGGCAGACCGGCGCGCCCACCCGGTCGACGACATCATCTCCGAGCTCGGGGCGGCCGAGGTCGACGGGGACCGCCTGACCGATGCCGAGCTGGGCATGTTCCTGGTCCAGCTGCTGGTGGCGGGCAACGAGACCACACGCAACATGATGTCCGGGGGCCTGGTCGGGTTCGCCGAGGAGCCGGGCCAATGGGCCTCCCTGCGATCGCGGGCCGAGTCGGCGACCGCACGGGCCGTCCCGCTGGCCATCGAGGAGATGCTGCGGTGGACGACGCCGGTCGTGGCCTTCATGCGCACGACCACTCGTCAAACCGAGCTGGCCGGGCAGCACCTCGAGGCCGACGAGCCGGTCCTCATGCTCTACGCCTCGGCCAACCGGGACGAAGCGGTGTTCGGGCCGGGCGCCGGCAGCTTCGACGCCGCACGGGATCCGAACCCACATGTGGCATTCGGATTCGGGCCGCACTTCTGCATCGGGGCGGTGCTGGCCCGACTCGAGGGCCGGATCCTGGTCGAGGAGCTACTGGCCCGGTTCGGATCGGTCGAGCTGGCCGGCCCGGTGGTGCGGACCGCCTCACCGGTCATCGCCGGCGTACGGACCGCGCCGATGGTGTTCGGGGCCGCCTGAGCCCACCCCGATGATGTCCGGGGTCGGCCGAGCCCGCGCCCGCGCCCGGTCCCGGTCCCGGCCCCGGTCCCGGTCCTGGTCCCGGTCCTGGTCCCGGCGGGTGACGGCCTACGAGCTCTCGTGGGTCCGGTCGAGCGAGGCCATCTGTTCGTCGCTGAGATCGACGGTTGCCGCCCGACAATTCTCCTCCACGTGTCGAACCGACTTGGTGCCCGGGATGGGAAGCATCACTGGCGAGCGCTTCAGGAGCCAGGCCAACGCGACCTGTGACGGCGTGGCACCGGTCGCCTTCACGAGCTCGTCGACCGGTCCACCTGGTTTGGCCAACACGCCCGAGGCGATGGGGAACCACGGGATGAACCCGAGACCGAGGCTCTGGCAGTGGTCGAGGACGGCTTCCGACGAGTTGTTGGTCAGGTTGTAGAGGTTCTGGACGCTGACCAGGGGCACGACCCGCCGGGCGGCCTCGATCTCCTCGACGCTGACCTGCGACAGGCCGACCGACGCGACCTTCCCCTCGTCGAGTAGCTCGCCGAGCAGCCCGAACTGTTCGTCGGTCGGGACCTTCGGGTCGATGTGGTGGAGCTGGAACAGGTCGATCTGCTCCACCCCGAGCCGGCGGAGGCTGAGCTCGCACTGTTGACGGAGGTACTCGGGACGCCCGACCGGGAGCCACTGGCCCGGCCCCTGCCGGGTCAGGCCGGCCTTGGTGGCGATGCACACGTCGTGGTACGGGTGGAGGGACTCACGGATGATGTCCTCGCTGACCTCGGGCCCGTAGGAGTCGGCGGTGTCGATGAGGTCGACGCCGAGCTCGACGGCTCGCCGTAGGACCCGGACGCATTCGGCCCGGTCCTCGGGCTCCCCCCAGATGCCCGGACCGGTGATCTGCATGGCACCGAAGCCGAGCCGGTGGACGACCCGTTCCCCCAACTTGAATGTGCCACTGTCCAGGACGGGCTTGTCTGGGGCACCGGTCGCGGCGGTCTGGTCGGTCATGGATCCTCCTGGTTGGCAGTTGTTGGCAGTTGTTGGCAGTTGTTGGCAGTGGTCCGAGGTGATGGGCAGCGGTCGGATGCTGGATGAGTAGCTCGTCGTCCAGGGCCTCGATCCGACTGGCATCCGGCGAACCTGGCATCGGGCTGGAGTCCGACCTGGCCACCCGGCCGCCGTGCCGCCCCGGCTTTGCTCAGTTCTACCCGCTCGGCGGCCGGCCCGACACCTCCGACTCAACCGGGTGGTCGCATCGATGCCTCCGGGGCTCGCTCCGGTTCAGCGCTGCCGGTAGACGGGGGTGCGGTCCTCGGCCCGCGCCGCCTTCATTTCGGCGTAGTCACCGGAGGCGAAGACCATCGACTGCTCGAGCGCCTCGTCGTTGATCGAGCGCTGCACCTCGGCGGAGGCCAGGTTCGAAAGCGTGCGCCGGGCCATCTTGACCGTGAAGGCCGGCGCACCGGCGATCTTCGTGGCGATCTCGAGCGCCACGGCGTCCACGTCGTCCCCTTCGGGGACCAAGCGGCTCACCACGCCGTGGGTCAGTGCCTCCTCGGCGGTCAGGACGCGCCCGGTGAGGGCCAGATCGGCGGCCAGGCCGTGACCCGCCATCTGGAACAGCCGGGCGACGCCGCCCGAGTCCGGGATGACCCCGTGGACCACTTCGGGCAGCATCATCCGGGTGCCGGCGGCAGCCACCCGGATGTCACAGAGGAGCGACCGCTCGAACGCCCCGCCGATCACCCAGCCTTTGAGCGCGCAGATGATCGGGCAGGGCATGGTCAGGAACATCTGGGTCGGCCGGTGGCCGCGCTCGATGAACTCGAGGTCGGAGATGTCCTCGATCCGCAGACCCAGTTGCGTCGTGTCACGGCCCGACGAGAACGAGTGGCCTTCGCCTCGCCACACGATGGCCCGCAGCGCGGGCATGGTGTGGATCTCGGCCAGTACCTCCCACAGGCGACGGTCCATCTCGTCGCTCATGGCGTTGTGCTTCTCGGGACGATTGTTGGTGATCACGGCGATCGGTCCGTTCACCTCCAACCGGACGAGGTTGCGTTCCTCTTCGGTGAGGTCGCTCATTGGTCCGCTCCTTCTGTTGGTCGGCCCGATCCGCCGGCTGGGCCCCCGGCCCCGGCTGCTGTGTGGCCCGTTCGGGGTGTGGCCGGTCCCTGTCCGAAGGGTGGGCGGCCGAGCTGCTCACGGATGGGTGTGAACGGTGGCTGGACGGCGTGGCGCCGTTGCCAGTTCGCCCCGTCGACGACGAGGGAGTGGCCACTGATGTACGTGGCGTACGGCGAGCACAGATAGGTGGCCGCCCAGGCCAGCTCCCTCGGGAACCCGACCCGGCCGGCCGGCACCCTCGAGTCCTGGCCCTCGTACTTTCCGGGCACGGCGGCAATGGCCGCGACCTCGTCCGCGTGCGGCATGAGACCGGGGACCAGACCGTTGACCCGGATCCCGTAGGGAGCCCACTCGACGGCCAGGGTCTCGGTCAGGTTCTTGACCCCCGCCTTGGCCGCCGCCGAGTGGGCGAACCCCGGGCCTCCCGTCCAGGCGTAGGACGCGCCCACGTTGACGATGGCGCCGTCTCGTCCCGCCGGGATGAGTCGCCGGGCCAGATCACGGCAGCACAGAAAGGTGCCGTTGAGCACGATGTCCACCACGGTGCGCCAGGCGTTCGGGCTCATGTCCTCAGCCGGCACCGGAAAGTTGCCCGCTGCGTTGTTGACCAGCACGTCGATGGGCCCCAGCCCGGCGTCCACCGTGTCGAACGCGCCAGCGATGGAGTCGGCATCCCGGATATCGCAGGCGACCGATAGTGCCGTCCCTCCGGCCGCTTCCACCGCGGTCACCCCGGCGGCGCGATGGCCCTCGTCCCGGCTGAGGATGCCGATTGACGCCCCCAACCGGCCGAACTCGGTGGCGATGGCCTTTCCCAGTCCGGTGCCGCCTCCGGTGACGACGACCACACTGCCCTGGTAGGTGCCCGGGGGGAGCGCCGAGGCGCCCGCGGGAGGAGGCGGCCGCAAGCCGGGGGGTGTCATGGCAGCGCAGCCTACCGAGCCTCGCCCAGCGGTTCCCCCGGTTCCGGTGCGGTGCCGTACGGGCCCGGCCGGGAGCGTCCGTGGCGACTGCCATGAGGCCCGGGTCCCGAGGCAGCTCAAGTAGCCTCGTCCACCGTGGACTTCGACCTCTCACCGGAACTCGCCGCCCTGCAGCAGAGCGTGCGTCGCCTGGCCCAGGACAAGATCAAGCCGCGGGCCCGTGAGATCGACGCCACCGGCGAGTACCCGACCGACATCTTCGAGCTGTTCCGAGAGGCTGACCTCCTCGGGTTGTGCCTGCCCACCGAGCTCGGCGGCTCGGGGGCCGGGATCCTCGGTCTCACCATCGCCATCGAGGAGGTCGCCAAGTACTCGAACGCCGCCGCCCTCATGCTGCTGCTCACCCGGCTTCCTGTGGGCCCCATCCTGATCGCGGGGAACGAGGACCAGAAGCAGCGCTACCTGCCGGGCATCGCCACCGGCGAGCTTCGAGCCGGCTTCGGGCTGTCCGAGGCGGTCGCCGGCAGCGACGTGGCCGGCATGCGGACGCGGGCGGTGCCGGACACTACGCCGGGCAACGAGGGCGGCTGGGTCGTCTCGGGCACCAAGTGCTGGATGTCGGGGGTGCAGGAGGCCGCCTGGTACACGGTGTTCGCCAAGACGGGTGATCCCGCATCGCGTCAGCACGACTCGATCACCGCCTTCATCATCGAGCGCTCGTGGGACGGGGTGGCGGTGGGTCGCACCGACCACAAGATGGGTGTCCGGGGTGTCGACACCGGTGAGCTGGTGCTGGAGGAGGTCCGTGTGCCGGCCGCCAGCGTGATCGGCGAAGTCGGCGGCTTCCGCCTGGCCATGCTCGGTCTCAACGCCATGCGCCCGGTGGTGGCGGCGCGAGGCATCGGACTTGCCGAGGGCGCACTCATGTACGCCACCGAGTACGTGAAGCAGCGTGAGGCGTTCGGCGGCACGATCGCCGATTTCCAGGGCATCCAGTGGGAGATCGCCAAGGTGGCGGTCGACATCGAAGCGGCCCGGCTGCTCACCTACCGGTCGGCGTGGCTCGCCGACCAGGGGAAATTCACCAAGGAGTACGTCCCCTTCCTCTCCATGGCCAAGTACTTCGCAACCGAGCTCGCCGTGCGGGCGTCCGGGTTGGCGGTCCAGCTGCTCGGTGCGGCCGGGTACATGGAGGACCACCCGACCGAGCTCTGGTACCGAGATGCCCGACAGCTCACCATCGTCGAGGGGACCTCACAGGTCCAGTTGGGACTGATCGCCCGTGGGGTGCTCGGTCAGGACTTGTGGTGGGACTGACCGTGGGCCCGGCCGCTCCCGATGCCGCCGGCTCGTCCGACACCACCGGGCCGACTGGGCCCGGCTCCAGCGCCGCCTCGTCTGGCACCGACCCCTTCGACGCCCTTGGCGGCTGGCCCGGCGTTCTCACCAGGCTCCTCGACGGGGACCACCTGCTGGCCGACGAGGCGGAGGCCGTGCTGGGCCAGGTCCTCTCGGGTGCCGCCACCCCGGCCCAGATCGCAGCCCTGGCCACGGCGCTGCGGGCCAAGGGGGAGTCCGTCGCCGAAATGACCGGCTTCGTGCGGGCCATGGTCGCCCACGCCGTTCCCCTCGAGCTGCCGGTCGGCGTCGACGTCGTCGACACGTGTGGGACCGGTGGCGACCGGCTGCGGAGCATCAACGTGTCGACCGTCGCCGCCCTCGTGGTGGCGGCGACGGGTGCGAAGGTCTGCAAGCACGGCGGACGGGCCTCGTCCTCCGCCGTCGGGGCCGCCGACGTGCTGGAGGCGCTCGGTGTAGTGGCCGACCTGGGCCCGGGCGGCGTCCTCCGATGCATCGACGAGGTAGGCATGGGGTTCTGCTTCGCCCCGCGGTTCCATCCGGCCATGCGGTTCGCCGCCCCGGTGCGGCGGGAGCTCGGGATCCCCACGGTCTTCAACTACCTCGGTCCGCTCGCAAACCCCGGACGCGCCCGCTACCAGGTGGTGGGTGTGAGCAACCCGGCGATGGCCGGCAAGATGCTCGGCGTCCTGACTGCCAACGGGACGAAGCGGGCCATGATCGTCTACGGAGACGACGGGCTCGACGAGCTGAGCACGACCGGCCCGTCCACCGTCCACGAGCTCAAGGCCGTACCCGGAGGGGGGTACGAGACCTCGCAGTACCGGGTGGACCCCTCCGAACTGGGCCTGGTCACGTCGACCATCGAGGATCTGCGCGGGGGCGACGCCGCCTACAACGCCGACGCGATCCGCGATGTGGTCGCCGGGCAGCCGTCTCCACACCGGGACATTGCTGTGCTCAACGCGGCTGCGGCGCTCGTGGTGATCGGCCGGACCGCAGACCTCGCCGAGGGGATCACCCTTGCCTGCGAGGTGATCGATGACGGGCGGGCCGAATCCGTCCTGACCGAACTGATCCGCGTGTCCCAGTCGGCAGCGGCCGAGTCGAACGACTGACTCGCCGGGTCGCGGCTCGGGTCACGGGACGGGTCCTGCGACGGGTCGTGCAACGGCGTCCTCGACCGGCGACTGGGGGCGAAGCGCCCCGCACAGCTCGCCGAGGCTCGGGATCCGAACGGCGGGCGTGGCCAGCCCCCGAACCGATGCCTGTGCCGTGCGAGGTGCGCGGCCCATGACTGCCGGGTGCTCCGCCTGCTCTGGCTCCGACACCGGCTCCGCCTGCTCTGGCTCCGACACCGGCTCCGACACCGGCTCCGCCTGCTCTGGCTCCGACACCGGCTCCATCTCCGGGCCGTGCCCGGGCGTCGGATCCGCGCCGACCGCGAGGATGCGCACCTTGTCAGCGTTGGCCTCGAGCCAGTGGGCCACGATGACCCGCTCGTCGTGATGGCCGTCGCTCCGGGTGGAGATCGCCAGCGCCGGTCCGTCGCCGGTCGTCGGAGTGTGCGTCACCAACAGACCTCCGTCGAGCTCCACGGTCCCCTCGCCGTCGATGTCGAGGCGCAGGCGACCGACGCGGCGGACCGCTTCAACCCGCCGATGGGTGGTCACCAGACGTCGTAGCCGCTCGGCGTCGTCCCGCACCGCCGCCGCCTCCTCGTACCGGTGCTGCCGCGAGAGCTCCGCGACCTGTCCGGCCAGCGGAGCGAGCAGCACCGCCGGGTCGACTTCGAGCTCCTCGGGGCTCCAGGTCTGACGGTGTCGGCGGCGCCGGCGGCCGATGGGTGCGACAGCTGGGATTCCACCCGACGGCGTCCCGCCCGGTACCCCGGCCGGCACTGTCCGGGCAGCGGTTTCGGTCGAGACGACATCCGTCGCACTACGCCGCGGTTTCCCTTGCTGGTTGAAAGGCGGCGCCCAGGCCCGGATGAGGCGTCCCTCCATGACGGCTGCGCTCAACGGGCCGGCGCAGACGAGGTGGTGCACGGTCTGCATCTGGCGAAGCAACCGACCGACTTTGTTGCGGCGGTCGCCGGTGAAGTACGAGCGGACCCGGGCCTGCAGGTCGGTCGCCTTGCCCACGTAGAGCACGCCGCCCGCCCCGTCGGCGAACCAGTAGACCCCGGGTCGGTGGGGGAGGCGAGTGGTGAGCCGGAGTTTGGCGCCCTGGGGGTGCCCGATCAGCCGGGGGAGGTCGAGGAGCTCTTCGAGCCCGAGGATTCCGAACGACCCGGCTCGTTCGAGCATGTCGTGAAGGAGGTCTCCGGTGGCCAGCACGTCGTTGAGCGCCCGGTGCGATGGCTGATGGGGGAGGCGGAGGGTCGAGGCCAGGGTGCCGAGCTTGCAGTCCGGCACCATGTCACGGACCAGACGGCGGGCGAGCGCCAGTGTGTCCACCGTGGGGTTGTCCAGTCGCTCCCGTCCTGTCGACATCAGGGCGTGGTCGAGGAAGGACAGGTCGAAGCGCAGGTTGTGCCCGACCAGCACGGCGCCACCGACGAACTCGAGGAACGACGGGAGCATCTCGCCGATCCGGGGCGCATCGGCCACCATGGCGTCGCTGATCCCGGTCAGGGCGGTGATGAACGGAGGGATCCGTCCGTCGGGACGCACAAAGGTCTGGTAGGTCCCGAGGAGCTCACCACCGCGGTACCGGGCCGCCGCCACTTCGGTGAGGGAACAGGTCTGCGGGGATCCCCCGGTGGTCTCCACGTCCACGACCACGAAGGTCACCTGGTTGAGCGGGGTCCCGAGGTCGTCGAACGAGCGCTGCAGGGCCATCGCCATGGGCCACACTGTAGCGAACAGGTGTTCGGCGCCCCGCGGATGCAGCGCGGCGTCGGCGACACTCTGGGAGTGGAGCGAACCGGCGCGTCGGAAGCCTGGCGATCCCGGGTGGAGCATGCCGTCGGGGCCGTCGACAACATCCGGGCGCTTGGCGATCGCATGTGGCGGGTGGGGTCCGGCTCGGGGCGGCTGGTGGTCAAGAGGGGTCCGGGCGTCCGCGACGAGGGAGAGGGTCTACGGCGGCTCGCCCGTGTGGTCGGTGGGCCTCCCGTTCCGACGGTCGTCCTGTCCGAGCCCGATCTGTTGGTCACCGAGTGGGTGGAGCAGGGGTCGACGACCGCCGGCCACGAGGAGGCCCTTGGCCGGATGCTCGGCAGCCTCCACTCGGCACCCTGGCCCGAATGGGGTGGCGGCTCGTCGTGGATCGGCGCGTGCCCGGTCGATCCGGCTCCGGCCGAGGGGGCTGCGGCGTTTTACTCGAGCCGCCTGAGCGAGCTGGCGGCTCGGTGCGGCCTGGAGCGTCCCGTGGCCGCGCTCACCGCACGATTGGACGAGCTGTTGCCGCCCGGCGGCCCGGCGCTGGTGCACGGCGACCTCTGGTGGGGAAACGTGCTGTGGGGCGCCGACGGCCGGCCATGGTTGATCGATCCGTCGGTCCACGGCGGACATCCCGAGGAGGATCTTGCCATGCTGGGTCTGTTCGGGACCGTCCCCGAGCGGACGATGCGGGCGTACGCCGAGGTGCGTCCGCCGGAGGCCGGGTGGACGCGCCGAGTGGACCTCTTCCGCCTCTATCCGCTGTTGGTCCACACTGTGCTGTTCGGGGGCGGGTACCGCCACCAGGTCGAGGAGATCCTCCGGCGGACGGCCTGAGGTGCCGGGCCGGGGGTCGCGCCGCGGCGAGCAGCGGTGCCGTCGCCCCGGTTACGGCCGGCACCGATCCGTCGGGCGACTACCGTGTGCCGGGTGACCACCGAATCACCCTCCGCACCGGTTCCGTCCACCGACTCTGCCCCGGTCACCTCAGGGGGTGGGGCACCGGGTCCGGCGGTGATCCGCTACCGATGTGCCGCCTGTGGCAATCTCACCCGCTTCGACGTGGTGACCAATCGGAGGACCAAGGCGTTCCACCACTTCTCGGTGGGGGGCGATCTCACCGTGGACGAGGTCGAGGTGCTCAGTGAGACGGTGGAGGAGGTGTCCTGCCGGTGGTGTGGCCATGGCAACGCGATCGAGGTCATCGAGGACGACGCTCCCGACGCAGGGTAGGGCCCGACGCGGACAGTGCCTCCGGACCCGGACCCGCTCCTGGTTCCGTGCCTGCCCTCGCACCCCGACCCGCTCCCGGGCCCGAACCTGCGCCGAGGTCCGCACGAGCGCCGGCCGATCCGAGCCCCCGGACCGACACCGAGGCGAGCGGACCGCTGACGGATCCTGACTTCGTGTCCGGTCTCCGGCCGATCCCCTCCGTGGCGTCCGGTGGTCCCGTCACCGGCGGTGAGTCGGACCGGTGGCCGGCAGCCCACCTCGTCGGCGTCACCCCGTCGGGATCCATTATCGAGGTAGCGGTCGACCGATTCGACCGTCCGATCCTGCTCGCCTTCCTCGCCACCCGGTGCGATGGCTGCGCCGAGTTCTGGCAGGGATTCACCCGCGGGGCCCCTACGGGCCCGCCGGCATCGGTCGCCCCGGTGGTGGTGACGAGAGGCCCCGACTCCGTCGCCCCGTCCGAGGTGGCGAGGCTGGCCGCCGGACTCGAGGGGGTGCCCGTGATCATGAGCGACAGCGTCTGGACCGAGTACCGGGTGCTCGGCTATCCGTTCTTCGTGCTGGTCGATCCGAGGTCGCGGACGGTGATCGGCGAGACGGTGGGGTTCGGCTGGTCGGACGTCGTTGCGATGGTCGAGAGCTCACACCGGAGCGGGTGACACCGACCTGGCCACTCCGCGCGGTCGACCGGCCTCCGTCGCCGGGCCGTTCGTCGCCACTCCCTGCGGGTCCAGCCCGTTGCTCCGGCTCCGGACGCGACCGGGGGCCCATCCCGGTCCTCGGACCACATGGGAGATCCGCTCGACCCAACCGTCCGACCGGGCCACGTCGCGCAGCATGTCCACGTACTCATGGGTGGCGATCCGCGCCGGACTGAACGTGTCGATGTCTTTGGTGAGCCCGTAGACGACCGGCTCGTCCTCGCGTTCGAAGGTTCCGAACAATCGGTCCCACACGATCAGGATGCTGCCATGGTTGCGGTCGAGGTACTGGGAGTTGGAGCCGTGGTGCACGCGGTGGTGCGAGGGTGAGTTGAGGACTTCCTCGGGTGGGCCCAGCCGGCCGATCGTCTCGGTATGGATCCAGAACTGGTAGAGCAGGTTCACGCCGCGGGCGGTGGCGACCAGTTCGGGTGAGATCCCGAACAGGCACAGCGCGCCGTAGGGCACTGAGGTAGCGAGGGCGTCGGCGACGGGTTGACGCAGCGCCGTCGAGAGGTTGTAGCGCTGGCTGGAGTGGTGCACGACGTGCATCGCCCACATGTACCGGCTCTCGTGCATGAAGCGGTGGTTCCAGTAGTAGACGAAGTCCCACCCGATGACCGCCGCGGCCAGCGCCAGGGGACCGGTGCCCAGGTTCGGCAGCATCCGGTGCTTCCACAGCCTCCGCGGTTCCGTCCATGAGGCCCAGGTGGATGCGACGGCCACGCCTCCGAGTACGACGGTTGCCACTCCGCCGACCGACGCCACCCGGCGGGCCCGCTCAGCCGTCCCTCGCCCGGCCCCGGCCCCGGGTCCGGCCCCGGACAGTTGTGGGTCCGGGGACTCGTCCGGCGCGTCTGACGCTTGGGCGGGCGCGGCCCGCCGGGCGAAGACGTCCGCCGCCGTGGTCAGGACGGCGGCGGCGAGTGCGGTCGCCACGAGTGCCTTGCCAAACCGGCCCCGCCCGGGCGTGATCGGCCGCAGCAGACGGGGTGCGACGAGCGGGGCCACCAGACTGCCGGCGCCCATGGCCAGGCTGGCCAGGGTGTCACGCCGCTCGTAGTCGCCGGCGGTCGGTCCCCGTTCGGCCGACCTGCGGCGCAACACGAGGTACTCGACCGCCATGCTGCCGAAGTAGAAGGGAACGGCGAGGACGGTCAGGTCCTGGGAGCTGTTGCGGAACCGGCCGGTCGCCATCATGCTCCGCCCGTCGACGTCATGGCGCGGCAGGCGGTGGCGGCGTCGTCGACGGGCCCGCACCAGGACCTGCGCCGGGATGGATCGGGTAGCCGAGCGCGGCGGACCGCTGTGCGAACTCCTCGTAGGTGATGTCGCCGCGTGCATAGCGGACACGCAATTCGGTCAGCGCCGGGTCGACCGACGGTCCGAGTGGACCTACCTGCCCGGTCGGGCCGCCGGTCGGCGTCACGCCGTGGAACGCAGCGTCGTGCCCTGGGCTGTGCCGCCACGACCGCACCAGGGCGATCGCGCCGATCACCACCAGCGCGGCGAGCAGCACCAGTATGAGAAGGGCGAACACCGGATGACCGGCATGGTGGCTGTAGCGGAACATCGTTACTCCTCGCCGACGTGGACGGCGCGACCATGTAACCATGTCCACCTGTGAGATTCCTGTCAGCCGGATGGGCGGCCGATGCGGTCGACCTCGTCCGGTCAAGGCCGGCTCAGACCGTACCTGCGGATCCTCCGGCGACCTCCCGGGCGTCCTGCCGGACTTCGGTGTCCCCGTGTCGGGGGGAAGCGCCCGGGAAGATGACCCGCTGGTAGAGGGCGAACTTGCCGAGCCAGAACACCAGGTTGACCACCATGAATCCGACACCGGCCACGACCAGGTGGAACGGGTGCCCGGCCGGAACGATCCGGGCGATGGCGCCCGTGGCCAGGCTGGTCAGCGCGATGCAGGTCACCGACGTCGTCCAGTACAGGGCGACCTGCCGCGCGACCCGGGTGCGCCGGGCGTTCTTCCAGATCCAGTACCGGCTCATGAGGTAGGAGGGGATGGTCCCGGCGAGGCTCGCCAGAAGTGCAGCAATTGTGGCGTTGACGGCTCCGCTCCCGTAGAGGATGAGGAAGGTCGTTTCACTCACGCCGAAGGCGAACACCGACGTCGCCGAGTACCGCACCAGTCTGCCGATCTGGGCGCGGCGGGCCTCGAGGAGCATCCGGGCACGGCCGAGCCGGCCATCCGGCGGCACGGGAGATCGGTCACCGAGCGACCTGTCGGCCGTCGCGTCCAGGAGGAAACCGGTCGCGGACGCTTCCTCTGGATCCGTCGGTCCTGTGCCGGCCTGGTTTGTCGTCGTCATCCTGATCGTGTTCGGTGATTGCGGTTCGCAGGAATCGGGTCGCTGCTCCTGTCGCACGTGCATTCGCCCGCGGGGCGCACGCTCGCGGTAGCGCTCGGCACGGAGGCTCCGATGGACCCCCGGTCCACCTGGTGTGCATCGGTGAGCTTAGGAGGCCCGTGCAGGCGTCGCATCGTCAGGTCGCGGTCGCCGACCTTCTTCGCAACCATCTCCCAGAAGCCATGGCTCTGCACCACAGGGGCATCACAGGTCCAGCCCTCAATCTCTTTGTCGACAGCAACCGACAACGAAGGAGCAGGACATGCACGACCAAGACCATGACACGGATGCGATGATCTTCGAGACGGGCGGCGTCGATCGTCGCCCTCGCGGATCGAGGCGCCGACGCGGGGTGCGGGTGACGACGGCCGCGGCCGTCGCCCTCGGCCTCTCGCTCGCCGGGGGAGCAGTGGCCGCTGCCAGCACGACCTCGACGACATCGACCACCAGCGGCACAACCGGCGCGCAAGCACCGCCCACCGCCCGGCCTCCCGGGGGTCCCGGCGGCTCGCCACCGGCGGTAGTGGGCACCGTGAAGACGGTGGGGGACGGCACCTTCACCGTGACCGCACTGGACGGCACCACGGTGACGGTCGATGTCGGCAGCACCACCACCTACCGCGACCCGGGCGTGAGCTCACCCACCGTGGCTGACGTGACGGTGGGTGCGCACGTGGCTGTCTTCGGCACGGAGGCGTCCGACGTGGTGACCGCCACCAGCGTGGCCGTCGGCACGCCGCCGAGCGGTGGCCCTCCTGGCGGTCCCCACGGCACCGGCTGGCCCTCCGGAGGACCAGGTGGCTCGCCACCGGCGGCGGTGGGTACCGTGAAGACGGTGGGGGACGGCACCTTCACCGTCACGACCTCGGACGGCAGCACAGTGACCGTCGATGTCGGCAGCACTACGAACTACTTCGACCCGGGTGTCACCTCGCCCACCGTGGCTGACGTGACCGCCGGTGCGCACGTGGCCGTCTTCGGCACCGAGGCGTCCGACGTGGTGACCGCCACCTGGGTGGCTATCGGCAAACCCCCGAATGGGGGACCTTCGGGTAGCGCCTCCTCAGGTGGTCCCGGTGGTCCTGCTGGTCCCGGTGGCACCGGTGGCACCGGTGGCACCGGTGGAACATCCGGGACGTCGTCAGCAGGGGCTGGCAACACGTCTGGTTCATAGGTCCACGGTGCATGCGTGGTCCGGCACCCGCCCCGACGGTGCCGGGCCACGCCCGCAACGAGTCGGCCACCCGGAACAACCTCGTCCAGTCCCCGTCTCCGTCCGCGGCATGCTGGAGGCATGTTGCATGCCTGCGCGCTGACGATGGACCTGCACATCCCGGCCAGTGGTTCCCTGAAGGCGAAGCGGTCCGTGGTCAAGCACGTCGTCGAGACGTGCAAGGCACGGTACGGGGTCGCCGCCGCCGAGGTCGGCTCGCACCAACAGTGGCAACGTGCGGAGCTCGGGTTCGCGGCGGTGGCCGGGTCCCAGGGCCATGTGGAGGAGCTCCTGGACGCGGTCGAACGCTTCGTGTGGTCCCAGACGGACGTGGAGGTCGTGGGTTCGAGCCGCTGGTGGCTGGAGACCGAACCCTGAGCCGGTGGCCCGCGCCGGGCGGCGTGCCGCCGTGCCCCTGTGCCTCCGGTTGGACGGTGCCTCCGGTCGGGCGGTGCCCTAGCCTCGGGGCATGACCACGCTGACCGAGCTGCTCGCAGATCTCGACGCCGAGTATGCCGATCTCCGCAGCCTCGTGGCGCCGTTCCGGCCCGATGCTCCGGAATGGGACCTGGCCACCCCGGCTGAGGGATGGGCCATCCGAGACCAGATCAGTCACCTGGCCTACTTCGACGATGCCGGGCGCCTCGCCATGGTCGAGCCCGACGTGTTCGCCGAAGCCGCCGAGGCGGCCCAGCGGGTGATGGCCGAAGGTGGCGACCCGATGGCTGAGCACCTGGTGCGGGGACGCCTCCTGGACGGCGACCAGCTGCTGGCCTGGTGGGACCGTGCCCACACCGGCATGATGGCAGCGTTCGCCGTGGCCGACCCCAAGGCACGGGTCCCCTGGTTCGGACCGCCGATGGGGGCGCTCTCGTTCATCTCGGCCCGCCTCATGGAGACGTGGGCCCACGGCCAGGACATCGCCGACGCGCTCGGTCAGCCCCGGGTGCCGACGGACCGGTTGCGGCACGTGGCCCACCTGGGCGTGAAGGCTCGTCCGTTCTCCTACCTGGTCCACGGGCGTGACGTTCCGGCGGGGCGCGTCGACGTCGTGCTCGAGGCGCCGTCCGGAGGGGACTGGCGTTGGCAGGTGGGCGACAGCGATGACATCGGACCGACCGGGACCGTCGAGGGTCCGGCTCTCGACTTCTGCTGGGTGGTGACGCAACGGCGCAATCTGGCGGACACCTCGTTGACGGTCGACGGTGCCATCGCCGAGGACTGGATGTCGGTGGCCCAGGCCTTCGCCGGTCCTCCGGGATCGGGACGGCCGCCGCGCACCACCTGAGCACGCCGCCTGAGTACGGCTCCTGCGCACGGCGCGCCGGTGCCTAGCCGGTCAGTCCAGCTCCCCCGTCGCCTCGGCGATGAGTTCGACGAATGCGTCGACGTCCTGCTCCGTGGTGTCGAACGAGGCCATCCACCGCACCACACCGGTCCACTCGTCCCACACGTAGAACGGGAACTCCTCTTGGACCGCGACGGCCACGGCACGGGGCAGGACGGCGAAGACGCCATTCGACTCGACCGGGTAGGCGAGCGAGACCCCTGGCATCGTGCTCATCCCGGCCGCCAGCCGCGCGGCCATGGCATTGGCATGCGCCGCATTGGCGTGCCACAGGTCGCCGGCGAGGAGCGCGTTGAACTGGGCGGCCACGAACCGCATCTTGGACGCCAGTTGCATGGACTGCTTGCGGATGTACCGGAGCGAGGAATCGCCGGGCGGCGCGAACGAGACGACGGCCTCGGCGCCCATGGCGCCGTTCTTCGTCCCGCCAAAGGACAGGACGTCCACACCCGACGTCGCGCCGAAGGCTTCGAGCCCCACCCCGAGGTGGGCTGCGGCGTTCGAGAGGCGAGCGCCGTCCAGGTGGAGCTTCATGCCACGGTCGCGGGCCCACCGGCCGAGCTCGGCGATCTCCTCGAGGCGGTAGCAGGTGCCGACTTCGGTGACCTGGGTGATCGAGACCACCCGGGGCTGGACGTGGTGCTCGTCACCGACGCCCGAGACCGCTCGGTCGACCAGATCGGGCGTGAGCTTGCCGTCGGGAGTCTCTACGGGGATGAGCTTGCTCCCGAGGAACCGTTCCGGAGCACCGCACTCGTCGACGTAGATGTGTGCGCTCCGTGCGCAGATGACCGCCTCGAACGGTCGCAGCAGTGACTGCAAGCCGATGACGTTGGCGCCCGTGCCGTTGAAGGCGAAGTACACCTGGGCCTCCCCGCCGAAGTGGCGGCGGAAGTGTCCGACCGCCTCCTCGGTCACCGGGTCGTCGCCGTAGGAGGGGGCGTGGCCGCCGTTGGCCCCGGCGATGGCAGCCAGCACCTCAGGATGGACCCCGGACCAGTTGTCGCTGGCGAAGGTCCGGTCGAACTCAGGCATCGATGCTCCCGGTCCCGGCGTGCTCAGTCACGGACCAGTGGCTTATAGCGGAGCCGGTGAGGCTGGTCGGCATCGACACCCAGCCGCTTCCGGCGGTCCTCCTCGTAGTCACTGAAGTTCCCCTCGAACCAGCGGACCTCCGAGTCGCCCTCGAAGGCGAGCACGTGGGTGGCGATGCGGTCGAGGAACCAGCGGTCGTGGCTGATCACCACAGCGCATCCCGGGAAGCTGAGCAGCGCGTCTTCGAGTGCCCGGAGGGTGTCCACGTCGAGGTCATTGGTGGGCTCGTCGAGGAGGAGGACGTTGCCACCCTCCTTGAGCACCTTGGCCAGCTGCACCCGGTTGCGCTCGCCGCCCGAGAGCTCACCCACCTTCTTCTGCTGGTCGCTTCCGGTAAACCCGAAGGTGGCCACGTAGGCCCGTCCGTGCATCTCCCGGTGACCCAGCACCAGCAGGTCGTGGCCGCCGGTGATCTCGTCGAAGACGGTGGCGTCACCGGTGAGCTGGTCCCGTGACTGGTCCACGTAGGCGAGTTGGACGGTCGGTCCCACCTCGAGTGTCCCAGCCTCGGGTTGCTCGGTCCCGACGATCATCCGGAACAGCGTCGTCTTGCCGGCGCCGTTGGGACCGATCACGCCCACGATCCCCCCGGGGGGAAGGAGGAACGAGAGGCCGTCGATGAGAAGCCGGTCGCCATAGCCCTTGACCAGGCCGTTCGCCTCGACCACCCGGTCGCCGAGGCGCGGCCCGGGCGGGATGGCGATCTCCAGCTTGTCGTCGCGGCGCTCGGCCGCCTCGGCCTCGGCCACCAGCTCGTTGTAGGCGTTGACACGGGCCTTGCCCTTGCTCTGGCGGGCCCGGGGAGACATCCGGATCCATTCGAGCTCCCGTTGGAGGGCCCGCTGACGGGACTGGTCGGCCTTCTGCTCGCCGGCCAGGCGGGCCTGCTTCTGCTCGAGCCAGGAGGAGTAGTTGCCCTCCCAGGGGATGCCCGCCCCCCGGTCGAGCTCGAGGATCCACCCGGCCACGTTGTCGAGGAAGTAGCGGTCGTGGGTGACCGCCACCACTGTGCCCGGGTAGTCCCGTAGCGTCCGCTCGAGCCACGCCACCGATTCGGCGTCGAGGTGGTTGGTGGGCTCGTCGAGGAGCAGCAGGTCGGGCTTGGACAGCAGGAGCCGGCAGAGAGCCACGCGCCGGCGCTCGCCCCCCGAGAGGGTGCTGACGTCCGCATCGCCCGGGGGGAGCCGGAGCGCGTCCATGGCGATCTCGAAGGTCCGCTCGAGGTCCCACGCCCCCGCGGCATCGATCTTGTCCTGGAGCTCGGCCTGCTCGGCCAGGAGCTTGTCGAAGTCGGCATCGGGGGATCCCATGGCTGCACAGACCTGGTTGAAACGGTCCACCAGGGCCTTCGTCTCGGCGATCCCGTCGGAGACGTTGCCGAGGACGTCCTTGGCCGGGTCGAGCTGAGGCTCCTGGGCGAGGAAGCCGACGGTGAACCCGGCGGTGAGACGGGCTTCACCGGTGAACCCGTCGTCCTCACCGGCCATGATGCGGAGGAGCGACGACTTCCCGGAGCCGTTGGAGCCGATGACGCCGATCTTCGCTCCCGGGTAGAAGGAGAGGTTGATCCCCCTCAGCACCTCGCGGTCGGGGGGATAGAACCGGCGCAGGTCACGCATGGTGAAGATGTACTGGGCTGCCATGGTGACCAGTGTGTCAGCCGGAGCGGGGTCGTGGTCCACGAACGGGCCTGGTTGCCGCCCACGCATGCGGTCCAGTCTCGGTACAGGGCGGCCTAGTCCCAGGCCGCAGACCAGGGCCGGCCCTTGCGGTGTCCCGGCGCTCCTGCCCGTGCCACTGCCGCCCGGAGAAACAGCCTGGTGGCAGTAGCCTGGTGGTTGATGGTGGGAGAAACGGGATGCGCCACGAGCGATCGTCGATTCCCGTCAGAGTGGTGCCACGTCGGGCCTCCCGCGGTCTCTTCGATGGGGCGGGAGTGACTCCCGAACCCCCCGAACCCGGTCGGGGGTCCGGGGGCGCCAAGGTGGTCGCTACCGGTGCCGTTGCCGGGGAGCGCCGGACGGAAACCGGGGCGGATGCCGAGGTGGATACCGAGACAGGGGTGGATGCAAAGGCGAGCGGCGTGCGCCAGGACGCGGGGGAGGGCACGGGAGATTCGAGCTGTCTGTCCCGGCGAGCTGTCGTGGCCGCCCAGATCAGACGACTGGTCACCGCTATTCGCAACGGCGACGAACAGATGGTCGAGGACGCCGTGCTCGCACTGAGCCAGCGCAGCCGCTGGTTGGCACCGCTCGCGTTGGTGGTCGGTGCCTTCGCCATGCTCTTCCAGGGCGTGAAGCTGCTGTTCACCAACTGGAGGCTGACGCTCGTCCAGATCCTTCCTGCCATGTGGATCTGGGCAGCAATGCTCGACCTGAAGGCCCACGTTCTCCACGGCAAGCACTTCCATCCGCTCTACGGCTTCTGGCTCATCCCGATCGTCCTGGCGATCGCCGCCATCACGGCCGGTGGGTTCTTTCTCAATGCGGTCTTCGCGTTCGCCATCGCCAAACCCGGTGCGCCTCAGATCCGGCCGGCGTTCACCCAGGCATGGGACCATCGTCGAACGGTGCTGACCTGGGGGTTCCTCGTCGGTCTGGCGCTCGGGTTCGCGACCATGGTCACCAACCGGTGGGGAGTGGGTTGGTTCGCGATCAGCTTGAGCATCGTGGTGGGGGTGATGATGTTCGCCTATGTGGCCGTTCCTTCGAGGTTGCTCGGCGTCAAGTCGACCCATTCGCGTCGGGACAAGCTCACGGCCAGCGCGGTCGGAGGTGCGATCGGCGCGATGGTCTGTTCACCGCCGTACGCCCTGGGCCGGATCGGAATCCTCCTGCTGGGATCTCCCACCTTCCGGTACCTGGCGATCCTCATGCTGGTGATCGCAGTCGTGCTCCAGACCGGTGCGACGAGCGCGGTGAAGGCGATCAAACTGAGTGCAAAGTTAGTTGCGGGAGGCGAACCAGCATCCGACGGTGTGTCGAGTGGTGGTGGCGGGTGAACCGGTAGCGGTCACACCTGTGCCTGCCGTCCCGTGTGCCGCCGTCGAGGAGATCTGACCTCGCACGCGTCGGATCCGCCGCACGGAGCGTTCAAGGACCGTCCAATCCGTTGGGGCCAAGTTCCGTCCGATTGAGCCCCCCGGCCCCTACTCCCGACGTCGGTCACGGACCCGGTGCCACTCGGCACGG
>JBKQRT010000388.1:0-52439 GCA_052143895.1 Acidimicrobiales bacterium
AGCCCGGGTCGGTGGACGATGGCCTGCCGGAGCTGGCCGACCTCGGACGCCACGTTGAACGTCATGAGAGGCGCTCCGTGGACGGTGCGGCGAGCGACGGCGCGGCCAAGCCGGCGTCGGTCAGGCTGCGGGGCTGGCCGGCGCCGTCGCCGTCTCCGACCAGGGCCACGACCGGCTTGCCCGGGACGAGGTCCGGGAGGTCGACGGGCTCACCGGCCTCACCGAGGCGCTGGCGACGGGCGTTGAGGAAGGCGTAAAGGATGAGCCCGGCGAGGATGACCACCAGGGCCTGGTAGACGACCTGGTAGCCCGAGGCGAAGGTCACCCACATGGAGAACAGGACGCTCGCCCCCGCGACGCAGAGGTCGCGGGCCAGCTGCCAGCCCTGCACCCGCCGGCGGCGGGAGACGAGGAACGTGAGCTGGGCGATGGCCGAGAAGAAGTACGGGATGGCCACGGTGACGACGGTGAGGTCGACCAGGTAGGTGAAGACCGTGAGGCCCGAGGTGGTGGTGTAGCGCCACAGCATGAGCAACGACGGCAGGGCCGTCCCGACCACGATGCCGAACCACGCCGTGCCCTTGCGGTCCTGCCAGGCGAAGGGCCGGGGGAACAGGTCGTCCTGGGCGACGGCCCGTGACGTCTCGGTGACGATCAGGGTCCAGCCGTTGAGGGCCCCGATGCCCGACACGACGGCGACGGCGGCGATGAACTTCCCGGCCCAGGAGCTGTGAGGGAACATCGAGTCGAAGGCGTTGACGAACGGCGACCCGGTGTTGACCAGCGCATGGTGGGACACGAGGCCCATCACCACTGCGGTCACCAGCACGTAGAGGACGGCGCTGAGGGCGGTGCCGAGCACCGAGGCCCGGCCGACGTTCACCCGCGGGTTCTTCACCCGCTTGGCCGTGATGGCGGCCGCCTCCACCCCGATGAAGGAGAAGAGGGCCACGCCGGCGGCGATCCCGATGCCGCTGTAGAGGCTGCCACCCGAGGCGTTGAAGGGACCGAAGTTGGCCTTGGCGACGAAGAACCACCCGACCACGCCGACGAACAGCAGGGGGAGGAACTTGAGGACGACGGTGATGTTCTGGAACCACGCCATCTGCCGCACCCCGACCAGGTTCACGATGGCCGGCACCCACAGTCCGACCATGGCGATGCCCCAGTTCTCCATGCCGCTCGGATGCGCCCATCCGAACAGGGCGTCGACGTAGAAGACCCACGACGAGACGATGGCGGCGTTGCCGGCCCAGGCCTGGACCCAGTAGCACCAGCCGACGAGGTAGCCGGCGAAGTCCCCGAACTCGTGGCGGGAATAGGCGTAGAGCCCGCCGTCGCTGTTGGGAACCCGCCGGGTCAGCTGGCCGAACATGACGGCCAGGAGCATGGCTCCCACGGCGATGACGCCGAGGACGATGATGCCCATGGTGCCGGCCCCGGCCAGCACCGCCGGCATGGTGAACACGCCGGTCCCGACGATGCTGCCGATGACAAGCCCGGTCGCCGAGGTCAGGCCGAGCGCCCGGGCCTTGCTTTCATTGCGCGGGGAGAGCCCGCCTCCCGTGGAGCCCGGTTTCTTCGGGGATGCGTCCGTCGGCGCCAGTTCCTGGATGTCGGTCACGATGCCTCCACTCCGTTGGGGACCGGGTGGGCCCGGGTCACTGCTCGGTGGCGCACCACCGCGGGGCGCGTTCTACCAGTGCACGCTACGGAACGCGCCGGGCCGACAGTAGGGCCGTAGGTCCCAACGGATCCGGCGAGGAAACCCGACCTGGCCTGGGAACATGACGTCACGGGGACGTCACGGTCGGTCAGGAGCCGATGGGAACCTGCCAGGTGAGCACCGTCCCGCCCGACGGCCGATTCCGGGCGTCGAAGCTCCCGTGCAGTTTTTCCGCCCGGCGCCGGAGGTTGACCAGGCCGAGCCCCCCCTCGCCGTTCGACGGCCCGCCGAGCCCCCGTCCGTTGTCCCCGACCTCGAGCCGGCAGGTGCCCTCGGCCACTACCACGGTCACCGTCGCCACGGTCGCTTCGGCGTGCTTGGCGACATTGGTGACCGCCTCCCGGGTGGCGGCCAGGAGGTGCTCGGCCACCGTCGCCGCGATCGCCGTGTCCACCGGGCCGTCGAAGACCACTTTCGGGTCGAAGCCCAGCATCGGCCCCAGCTCCTGGACCAGCGCGAGGACCGCACTCCGCACCCCGCGGTCGCCGTCACTCGAGGTGAGCTCGAAGATGCTGGCCCGGATCTGGCGGATGGTGTCGTCGATGTCGGCCACCGTGGCCTGGACCCGGTCGGCGACCGGCGTCAGCGTCGGCAGGCCAGCCAGGCTCTGGAGCGAGAGCCCGACGGCGAACAGCCGCTGGATCACGTTGTCGTGGAGGTCGCGGGCCAGGCGGTCGCGTTCCTCGTAGATCGCCACCTGTTGGACCCGCTCGTGGAGGCGGGCGTTCTCGATCGCGATGCCGGCGGCCGCGGCGAGGGCGCTGACCAGCGCCTCGTCATCCTGGGTGAACTCGGACCAACCGAGCTTGTCGGTGAGGTAGAGGTTGCCGTAGACCTCGTCCCGCACGTGGATGGACACGCCGAGGAAGGAGTCCATCCGGGGGTGGCCGTGCGGGAAGCCGTAGCTCTCGGGGTGGGCGCCCAGATTGGCCAGCCGCAGCGGCCTCGGGTCGCTGATGAGCAGCCCGAGCACTCCCTTGCCCGTCGGGCGGTTCCCGATCTGCTCCTCCACCTCCGGCCCGAGGCCGCTGGTCAGGAACTCGGCGAGGGCGGTGCCGTTCGCATTGAGGACCCCGAGGGCGCCGTAGCGGGCGTTCGTCATCGAACGGGCCTCTTCGATCACATGGCGCAGCAGCACCGGAAGTTCGAGATCCGACTCGAGCAGCAGCACCGCTTCGAGCACCCGCCGGAGCTTTACCGGGTCGTCAATCGACCGATATGGCACCGGGCCCTCCGACCACGCTGAGCCTTGCAACCGCGAATACGGGCACCTGTCTCATCCACCCTCCTGCTAGAAGAGTAGCGCGGCCGGTCGGGAACTCCCAGAGGAATTTTGCCGTGAGCGGCGCTAGGAACCGCTAGGAAGGAGAGTCCCGATCCGACCACCGGTTAACATCGGCCGGATGCGAACCGAGGTGCTTCGTTGACCATCAGGATCTTCCTCCTCGACGACCACGAGATCGTGCGGGCCGGGCTCCGGTCCCTCTTCGAGGCCGAGCCGGACTTCCTCGTGGTGGGCGAGGCGGCGACCGCTGCCGAGGCCATGGCCAGGATCCCGCCCACGCAGCCGCAGGTGGCCATCCTCGACGTGCGGCTCCCGGACGGCAGCGGCATCGAGGTCTGCCGGGACATCCGGTCGGCCAACCCGGAGATCGCCTGCCTGATGCTCACGTCCTACGCCGACGACGAGGCCCTGTTCGCCGCCATCATGGCCGGTGCCGCCGGTTACGTCCTCAAGCAGGTCGGGGCCTCGAACCTGGTGGAGGACGTCCGCCGAGTCGCCGCCGGGAAGTCGTTGCTCGACCCGGCGCTCACCGAGCGCATCCTCGAGCGCCTGCGGGAGAACCCCGACGAGGATCCGTTGCTGGCCACGCTCACCCCCCAGGAACGCCGCATCCTCGACCTGGTGGCCGACGGCCAGACCAACCGGCAGATCGCCGCCTCACTGTTCCTGGCGGAGAAGACGGTGAAGAACTACGTGTCCAATCTTCTGGCCAAGCTGGGCATGGAACGGCGGACCCAGGCGGCCAGCTATGCGTCCCGGATCGCTGAGCGGTCGGCCCAGGCCCGCCGGAACGACGCCACCGGGACCTGACGGCCACCGCTGGCGGCCGCTCATCGTCCGAGGACGAGTCCCCGGGCCGCAAGGGCGGTCTCGATCCTCCGGCGTTCCTCGGCGGGCTGGCTGAACCGGTCGAGCTCGCAGTCGACCCCCACGCATCGTGCGTAGCGGATGAGGGCGATGTCATAGGCCACCTGGTCGGCGATCGCCACCACCGCCCAGTCCGGTTCCTCCGGCCCCGGCTGGTTCCACTGGGTCCGCCGCCGGCACCGGATCAGCTCGGCCATGGCGGTTCGTGCCGACGGAACACCGTCGGCACGCACCCGGTCCTCGAGTGCGACGCGCAGGAGCTCGAGATAGACCGACCCGCCGGTCACAGCCGCTGCCACGAGGCGCTGCCGGCGTGATCGTGGATGGTCTCGGACATCCGGCTCTCCTCCCCGACGGCTGGTCCTACCACCGTGGGCGAGGTGACCCCGAGGGACTAGGGCCGAACGTCCCGAAGGGCCGGAGCCGGCGACAGACCGAGATGGGACTTTCGACCCTATGGCAGCGTCCTCGGCCATCCGAACATGGGGACACAGCGCGGAACCGGACAGAGGAGCAGGACATGACCAGGGCCGATGGTGAGGGGCCTCACCCGGGGCGATGGGTTCGCGGGCGGGCGGCGGTCCGGCTCGGAGGGTTGACGACACAGGGGGAGAGGACGTGATCACGGTGGCACAAGATGCCGGGCGTCACGTCGGCGAGTGCGCCAGCTGCGGGTGTCGGGGGGCTTGGCGCAACGACGTGGCGCTCGAGATGTGGATCGACGGGACGGAGCCGATCATTATTCAGCTACGCGGGACGCTCGACCGGACGACCCTGTCGAACCTGGTCTCGGCGGTACAGGAGCTCGTCGCCGAGGGGGGCCGTCGGTTCGAGCTGGAGGCGCACTCCCTTCGGATCGCCGACGACGTCGACGACGGCGATCTCGAGGACTTCGCGCGGTTGCTGTCCCGCTCGGGTGCGCAGGTCAGGTGGTCCGGGCACCGCTGAGCGGACCCGGACCCGGCGGTGCCACTCCGACCCCATCGGCGCCCATCGGTGGCAGCCGTCCGGTGTGACCGCCCGCTGGTGTGACCCGGCTCGGGCGCTCAGCCCGCCTTGTGGTGCCAGCGCGAGCGGGCGGGGACCGGCGGGGTGTCCGGCGCAGGGGCAACCTCCACGATCGTTGCCGTGGGCTGGTCGAGCGCGCTGCTGCAGCTCGAACACGTCCGCATCCCTCCGACCAGCCGGGTGACGGCGAGTGCGCCGCACCGTTCGCAGCGGCGTCCCACGTAGACATCGGCGGTGTGGAGGGACCGGCCGGCCGATAGTTCCTCGAGGCGCTGCTGGACGTCCTCCCGGAGCTCGAACCTTCCCGTGTCGGACCTCCGGACCAGCTCCCAGGTGAGCAGATCGTGGATGAGCGGCGTGAGCCGCTCGAGCTGGAACTCGGGAGGCCCGGGCTTCTGCGCCGCGCAGACGTCCGGCTCGTTGGCCAGGCCGATGCTCGGCATTTCGTCCCTCTCGCCCGTCATGATGACCTCCATCGCCTACCGAGTGCTTCCCTGGCTGCGAGACGGCGCTCGGAGCGGTCCCGTTCTCTCACGTCACCGACTCGTTCCGATGACGGTTCCATCGTGCACCATCCTGTGGCGGTTCGCCAGGGGGTCCAAGGGCCAAAGGTCCCTGGTTCGCGCCATCCCGCACGGAGGCGGTGACAGCGGCGCGCCGACCCCGTCCGGCCGCCGGAACACCGCGGGACCTTTGGCCCTATGCCGCGGAGCCGTTCTGCCGTCCAATGAAAAGAGGAAACGGCACGTGCGTGCCGCACGGAAGGAGCCGAAACCATGAAGTACTCCGAACAGCGGCGTCGACCGGGAGCACCGAGCCGTCGCTCGATCAAGGTGTCACTGAGCCCGTACCTGATCGAGGATGTTGCCATGACCCTCGGTGAAGTGACGCGGGCCCGGGCGGCCGATCCCTTGGCCGGCCGCCACCCGTAACGACAGCAAGAGCGACGCGTCGACAGCCATGACACGGGCACGCGGCGGAGCAGTCGACCGACGGGGTGGGGCCGTCGTCGTGGGTGTGGACGGCTCGGAGCACTCGCGGTTGGCCCTCAAGTGGGCGGCCGACGAGGCGGCCTTGCGGGGTGCGACCCTCGAAGTCGTCTACGCACGGCTCGGCCGGATGAAGGAGCACCTGGTGCCGGGCTGGTACGACCCGGACTCGTCCGAGCTCTCGCCCGGTGAGGCCATCCTCGACGAGGCGATCGCCCTGGTGGCCACTCGGCAGCCGTCGGTCATCGTCCGGGGCGAGGTGGCCGAATGGCCTCCTGGGCTGATCCTGGCCGTGGCCAGCCGGACGGCAGAGCTGCTGGTCGTGGGGGCCAGGGGCACGGGCGGGTTCAAAGGCTTGCTGCTTGGCTCGGTGAGCGACCAGTGCATCCAGTACGCGCACTGCCCGGTTGTCGTCGTGCGTTCGGAGGCCGAGGAGCCGGTGCACGTATCGGCCGATCCCCGCATCGTGGTGGGCGTCGACGGCTCGCTCGGCTCCACTCGCGCCCTCAAGTGGTCGCTCGACGAGGCACGGCGACGGTCGGCCTCGGTCGAGGCGGTGTTCGCCTGGCAGTACCCACCGGTCTATGCCTTCTCCAAGCCACCGTCCGAGGGGTACGAGGCGGCCGCCTCGGAGATCACCGCCGCGGTGAGCGACCACGCCGCCCGCCGGGCGCCCGACGTACCCTTTACCGCCACCTCGCGGTTCGAGCTCACCGTCCCCGCCCTCCTCGACGCCTGCCGCACGGCCGACCTCCTGGTCGTCGGGTTCCGGGGGCACGGCGGCTTCCACGACGCGCTCCTCGGCTCGGTGGCCGACCAGTGCACCCATCACGCCACGTGCTCGGTGGTGGTGCTGCGGCCGCACATCGCCGAAGAGCCGACCTACGCCTCCACGTGGACCGGGACGGCCGTTGCCGGCGACGGGGCCCGCGAGGGGGACCGGACCCGGCCCAGCGGGCAGGCCACGACCAGCGCGTCGGGTTGACCCGGTCCGTGGCGATCGACCGGCTGGCTCCGGACCCGGGAGCGCGCTCCGTCGAACGCGAGGCCAAGCTCGACGCCGACCAGGCCTTCGAAGTTCCCGACCTCGGAGCACTGGTGACGGTGGTCCCGCTTCCCGACCGTCACCTGCGCGCCGCCTACTTCGACACCCCGGACCTCCGCCTGTGGGCGCGTGGGATCACGGTCCGCCACCGGGTGGAAGACCCGCCGGCGGAGGGCAGCTGGACGGTCAAGCTGCCGGCGGGCGACGCCGGGCTGACCCTCGACCGGACCGAGCTGAACTGGCGGGGGCCGAGGACGGACCTCCCGGGCGACGCGGCGGAGGTGCTCCGGGGTGTGGTGCGGCACTCGGCCCTGCAGGCGATCGCCGAGCTCGACACCACGCGACGGCGTCTCGCGCTGCACGACCTCGACGGGACACCCGTGGCCGAGCTGGACGATGATGTCGTTACCGTGCTCGGTGGCGGTCAGAACGGCAGCTCGTTCCGCCAGATCGAGCTCGAGCTGGCCAACGGTGGATCCGAGCTGGCCGGGCCGGTGCTCCGCAGACTCCGCGACGCCGGCGCGGTACCCAACAACCAGCCGAAGCTGGCCCGTGCGCTGGGCCTGGCCGCCCCCGGGCCGGCAGGCCCGGGGGCCGAGTGGGGGAGGCGGGCCACGGTGGAGGACCTCGTCCGTGACCGGATCGGCGCCGGGCTGGACCAGCTCCTGGACCACGACTACCGGCTCCGGCTCGACCCTGCGGACCCGCCCGTCCACAGCATCCACCAGGCGCGGGTCGCCACCCGCCGGCTCCGCTCGGACCTCAAGCTGCTCGCCGTGCTGTTGGACCCGGCGTGGGTGGGACCGGTCCGCGACGAGCTCGGGTGGTTGGGTGCGCTGCTCGGCCGGGTCCGCGACTCGGATGTGCTCGCCGACCACCTCCAGCCCGACGGACTCGGGCCCTCGGTGGGTGCGGTCGGTCGACGGGAGCTCCTGGCCACGCTCGGGCAACAGCGCCGGGAGCAGTGCCGTGACCTGGCCGCGGCGCTTGCCGGGGAGCGCTACCTCAACCTGCTGGACCGGCTGGCGGCGGCCATCGCCCGGCCACCGCTGGTGCGGCCGTCCGGCGCGGGACGGGTTCCGTCCGGGGAGGACCCGGCCATCGAGGTGCTGCCGGGTCTGGTCCGGCACCGCTGGAAGCTTCTCCGTCGGCAGGTCCGCGCCTCGGGCCCGCGCCCCACCGACCGCGAGCTGCACCGCACCCGTATCCGATCCAAGGAGCTGCGCTATGCAGCGGAGACGGCGATCCCGTTGGTGGGCACGCCGGCCCGGCGCCTGGCCTATGCGGCCGAGCGTGTCCAGACCGTCCTCGGCGACCACCACGACGCGGTGGGGGCGGAGGCGTGGCTCGAGGCGGCGGCGCTCAACGGCACGCCCGTCGCCGCCTACGCCGCCGGCCGCCTGGCGGCCGAGCAGGTCCGGGC
This sequence comes from Acidimicrobiales bacterium, assembly GCA_052143895.1. Taxonomy (GTDB): domain Bacteria; phylum Actinomycetota; class Acidimicrobiia; order Acidimicrobiales; family RAAP-2; genus Bog-756. The sequence goes on from JBKQRT010000388.1 coordinate 8,344, forward strand.
CCAACACACGCTCCGTAGACGGTGGCGGTCGGCGTGGCACGAGCTCGACGACCCCTGGCTCCGCCGATGGCTCTGAGGTCCCCCGGCGGTGACCGCCGTCCGGAGGGGCGTCCGACCGCCGGGGCGCCGATCAGCTGACCGCAGGACCGTCCGCCGTGGTGGGCGGCGTCGACCCGCACCGGGCAGCCAGCTGTCGTCCCCACGCCCGGGCCCGGTCGAGCTCGCCCGCTTCGAGGTGCTCGTCCTTCCCGACCACGAAGCTCTCCGGGTCGGACACCACGTCGCAGCCGTGCTTCCGGAGCTGGCGGGAGATGGCGGTCGAGGCGCGTCCCGTCACCAGTGCCGGGCCCTTCGCCCGGGTGTCGAAGGCGGCCGCCCGGAACGTCACCGTCCCCAACGACGCCAGCCAGTCGCGGACCCCCGGCCCACTGGCGGCAGCGTCGAGATCCTGGCTCCCATGCCGCTTCTCGACGGTGTCGACGGCGACCCGTCGGGTGCTCTTCCGGCTCATCCCGTGCGCATGGGTGGGGCCGCCCACGACGACCAGCTCGGCGCCGGACAGCAGGTCGGCGGTGCCCTGGTCCACCGAGGCGACGGTGATCTCCCCGGGCGGTCCGAGGCCCTCGGCGATAGCCCCGGCCACCTCGTGGGTGTTCCCATACATCGACTCATACACTACGACCGCTCTCATCCCAGTCTCCTCCTCGACTCGTTCCAGTGTCCCGCGCCGGCGAGGCGCTCCCCAGGGCCGGAAGTCCCGACCTCGGGGCTGGACGGCCCCTCCCGCGAGCGCCGTGGGAGACTCGTCGGGTGCCGAGCCGGAAGCGCCTCGTGGTGCACCGTACCCGCCTGGTGGCAGCCTCGGCCGTCGCCGTCTTGACAGCAGCCTGTGGCCAGGGCGCCTTGGCCCCGACCCGCAGCCCGCCCTCCAGCGGACCGGCGACGACGGTGACGACCACACCCCCCGGGGGAACGCCGCCGTGCGGGGTCGCCGCCGGTCCCGGCGTGACAGTCACTGGCCCTCCCGAACCGTGCAGCGCCTCGGCCCACGTCGGCGCCACGCTCTCCGTCGTCCTCGATGCCGGGTTCGACTGGAGCACACCGACGAGCGACTCGTCCGCCGTGGACGTCGCCGACGTGCGACGGCGGTCGACCGGGACGCTGACCGCCGAGCTGCTGGCCGCCCGGGCCGGCCGGGCGACCGTCTCCGCCGTCGGGACCGTCCGCTGTGCCCCCGGGCAGGCGTGCCCGGCCCTGGCTCTGCGTTGGCAGCTCCGCGTCACCGTCGTCCCGTAGCCGACCGCCGAGGCGCCGCCTGGAGTCCCCGACAGGAGGTCGGCTGATGTCGGACGAACACCACGATCGGTGGATCGAGTGCCTCCCCGATCACATCCGTGTGCTCGGGTGCTACTTCCCGTGGGGCGCCAAGCGCATCCCTTACCGGTCCATCCGCGCACTGCGGCGGGTCGACATCGGCACCTTCTCGGGGAAGGGCCGCATCTGAGGGACGGCCAACCCCCACTACTGGGCGAACCTCGACCCGGGCCGGCCCGGCAAGGAGGTCGGGTTCGTGCTCGACCTCGGGCGGTTCGTGCGGCCGTTCGTCACTCCCGACGATCCTGATGCCTTCGAGGCGGCGGTGCGTGGGCACGCCGTGGTCCCCGCCCAGCCGGACGAGGGCGGCCCCGGCCCCGTCCTGTGACGGGCGCGCCCTCCCGCGCCCGCCTCAGCGCCCCTCGGGGACCATCTCCATCGCGCCGCAGGGGCACTCCTCCACGCAGATCCCGCACCCCTTGCAGAAGTCGTAGTCGATCTCGTAGTGACCGTCACCGAGCTTGACCACGGCATTGTCGGGGCAGACCCCGAAGCAGTTGTCGCACCCGAAGCAGCTCCCGCAGGAGAGACACCGGCGGGCCTCGAACAGGGCGTTCTCCTCGGTCAGTCCCCCGACCACCTCGTCGAAAGTGTGCTGCCGTCGCGCCTGCTCGAGCTCGGGGCGCGCCGTCCGCGGCGCGTCGGCGTAGTACCAGGTGTTGAGGTGGTCGGCGGTGGCGAGGGGGCGCCGGGCCGGCTCGACGGACTCGGTACCGGACAGGTAGGCGTCGATGCCGGCGGCGGCCCGTCGCCCGTGGCCGATGGCCGTCGTCGCCGTCCGTGGAGATGGCACGGCGTCCCCACCGGCGAACAGGCCCCGCTCGTCGGTCATCATGGTCGGGAGCACCCGGATCACCCCGTCCTCGACGCCCACGCCGGGAGCACCCTCGATGAGCGAGAGGTCGGCCGTCTGTCCGAGTGCGAGCACGAGGGCGTCGGCGCCGAGCTCCTCGAATTCGCCGGTCCCCACGGGGAAGCCCTCGTCGTCCAGGCGCATCCTCTCGAGCACGATCCGGTCGCCGTCGAGCCGGCTGACGGTCGAGAGCCAGCGCACGGTCACCCCCTCGGCCAGGGCCTCCTCGACCTCGTCCTCGTGGGCTGGCATGCGCTCGCGGTTGCGACGGTAGATGACCACGGCCTCCGTCGCCCCGAGCCGGCGGGCCGTCCGGGCGGTGTCGAATGCGGTGTCGCCGCCGCCGTAGACGGCCACCCGCCGGCCGAGCAGGGGCCGGTCCCCGTCGCCGACTCGGTGGAGGAGGGAGATGGCGTCGAGCATCCGGGAGGAGTCTCCTGACGGAATGTCGACCCGTTGGGCGAGCTGGGCACCCACGCCGAGAAACACCGCGTCGAACGATCCCTCTGCCCGCTCGCGCTCGACGTCGTGCACGGTGTGGTCGAGCTCGACGTCGATCCCGAGGGCGACGATCCGCGCCGCCTCGGCGTCGAGGACGGGGCGCGGGAGCCGGTAGGCTGGGATGCCGTAACGCATCATGCCGCCGAGGGCGGGCGAGGCGTCGACCAGCCGAACCGCGTGGCCGAGCCGGCGGAGCTGGTATGCGGCGCTGAGCCCGGCAGGACCGCCACCGACCACGAGGACCCGCGCGCCGGTCTCGGGACCGGGTCGGGGGAGGGTCCAGCCGTGCTCGATGGCGAGGTCGCCGAGGAACCGTTCCACGGCGTTGATGCCCACGGCCTCGTCGAGCTCGGCGCGGTTGCAGGCCGTCTCGCACGGGTGGTAGCAGACGCGGCCCATCACCGCCGGGAGGGGATTGTCCTCGACCAGCAGGCGCCAGGCGCGTTCGTAGTCGCCGGACTCCGCGTGGTACAACCACCCCCGGATGTCCTCGCCGGCGGGACAGTTGTCGCTGCACGGCGGGAGCCGGTCGACGTAGACGGGCCGGTCGACTCGCCACGAACCGGTGCGGTTGGCGTGGCTCGAACCGACGTCGAGGGTGATGGCGAATGGGAGCTCCATCAGCCATCACCCCCGTCGTCCCCTGCGTCCGTGTCGTCGCCGACGGGCACGAGCCCGTAGCGATCGATGTTGTCGTCGGCCATGGCCTGGATGCGGGCGACGACGTCGGTGCGGGGCTGCTCGCCGAAGAGGTGGGCGAAGCGGCCCTGCAGGCTCAGATAGGCGTCCACCGGCACGCGGTGGCGGATGGGTGAGACGGCGATGACCTCGCCGTAGGTGGCTTCGAACACGGGGAAGAGCCCGCTCTCGTGGGCCAGGCGGGCCACCCGGATCGTGTCGCTCGGCGCCGATCCCCAGCCGAGCGGGCACGGGACCAGGAGGTGCAGGTAGCGGGCGCCGCGGATCTCCATGGCCCGCTCGACCTTGCGCTCGAGGTCGTGCAGGTCGGCCACGGTGGCGGTGGCGACGTAGGGGATGCCGTGGGCCATGGCGATGCGGGGGAGGTCCTTGCCTTGGCCGAAGACGTTGCCCGGTTCGGCGCCCACCGCCTCGGTGGTCGCGGTGCGGGCCGCCGGGGGGGTGGCCCCGGAACGCTGCACGCCCGTGTTCATGTAGGCCTCGTTGTCGTAGCAGATGAACAGCACGTCGTCGTTGCGCTCGAACATGCCCGACAGGCACCCGAAGCCGATGTCGACGGCGCCGCCGTCACCGGCCTGGCCGACGACCCTCGTGTCGCCCTTCCCGAGCACCCGCAGAGCGGCCGCCACCCCGGTGGCGACGGCGGGAGCGTTGCCGAACAGCGAATGGAGCCAGGCGATCCTCCACGAAGACTCCGGGTAGGGCGTGGAGAAGACCTCGAGGCATCCGGTGGCGTTGACCGCCACCAGGCGGCCACCGGTGGCCCGCATGGCGGCGTCGAGCGCATACCGGGCGCCGAGCGCCTCGCCGCACCCCTGGCAGGCCCGGTGACCGGAGTCGAGGGAGTTCGTCCGCCGGGGGTCGGACTGGACGGTGCGCTGGTCGTCCTCGAGCAGGCGGTTGCCCACCGCGAAGCTGCCCACCTGGTAGAAGCGCACGGGCTCGGGACTCACGGGACACCTCCGGTCGCCGGTCCGGGTCCCGACCGCAGCCCGTGCAGGACGTGCTCCGCCGCCGGGCCCGAACGCCTGCTGGCCGCCGCCCGGCGCTGCTCGCGCTCGACGATCGAGGTGTCGAGATCGAGGAAGGTGAGGGTCTCGAGATCGTCACGGACCGCCGCCTCGATCATCTGCTCGAGGGAGCGTCGGGTGATCGGACGGCCCCCGAGACCGGCGACCACCGTCCGCAGGCAGCACTCGTGGTCGTGGGTGGCCATGGCCACGTCGGTGGACAGCACGCCACCGAAACCGATGCTGAAGGCCTTCTCGACGACGACCACCGACCGGGCGTCGGCCAGCACGTCACGGACGGCCTGGCGCGGGAACGGTCGGAAGGCGGTGAGCCCGACCACCCCCACACGGTCGCCCTGCTCCCGACGGACGTCGACGGCGTCCTTGATGGTGCCGAGCACCGACCCCAGCGCCACCACGACGGTCTCCGCGTCGTCGAGCCGGTAGGTGCTGAGCAGGCTCCCGCTCGGCCGCCCGAAGGTCGACTCGAACTCGGTGGCGAGCGTCGGGATGAGGTCCAGCGCCTCGAGCTGCCGGAGATGGGCGAGGTAGCGGACCTCTTCGAACGCCTCCGGTCCGACCATGGCACCGATCGAGACGGGCTCGTCGGGGTCGAGCACCTGGCGCGGCTCGTACGGGGGCAGGAAGGCGTCGACGTCGCCCTGTTCGGCCACGTCGATCCCCTCGACCGCGTGGGTGAGGACGAAGCCGTCCATGCACACCATCACCGGGAGCGAGAGCTGCTCTGCCAGGCGGAAGGCGAGGACATGGAGGTCGGCGGCCTCCTGGTTGGTCTCGGCGAAGAGCTGGATCCATCCGGCGTCGCGGACGGCCATTGCGTCGCTGTGGTCGTTCCAGATGTTGATCGGGGCTCCGATGGTCCGGTTGGCGAGGGTCATGACGATCGGGAGCCCGAGCCCGGAGGCGTTGTACACGGCCTCGATCATGAACAGCAGGCCCTGACTGGCGGTGGCGGTATAGGCGCGTGCGCCGGTGGCCGATGCGCCGATGGAGGCGGACATGGCGGCGAACTCGGACTCGACGTTGAGGTACTCGCAGGGCGCGAGTTCGCCCGTCTTCACCATGGCGCTCAGCGCCTCGATGATGTGGGTCTGCGGGGAGATCGGGTAGGCGCAGATGACCTGCGGGCGACAGCGCGCCACCGTCTCGGCGACGGCTCGGGAGCCCTCAATCTGCCGAAGCATGGTCCCTCTCCACTCGCGACCGGGAGACCAACCGGTAGGCGGCCGTGGCGGCGGCGATGTTGCGCTCACCGACCGATCCACCGAAGCGGTGGCGGATGGCAGTGTCCAGAGCGTCGAGCGAGAGCTCGCCGGTCAGGGCGGCGAACCCGCCGAGCAGTGCCGCGTTCGGCAAGGGCCGTCCGAGCTGCTCGAGGGCGAGCTCGGTGGCCGGGCAGGCGAGCAGACGACCCGGGTCCAGCCGGTCGGCGAGCGCGCCCAGGCCCAGCTGCTCGAGCGTCCGGGAGGTGTTGAGGATCACGTAGGCGTCGGCCGGCAGGCCGGCGAACAGGTCGACCTGGTGGACCAGCGTGGCATCCTGGACGATGAGGGCGTCGGGCTCCATCACCGGCTCGCGGGTGCGGATCGGACGATCGTCGATCCGGCAGAAGGAGACGACCGGGGCGCCCATCCGCTCGGACCCGAAGCTCGGGAAGGCCTGGGCGCTCCGTCCCTGGGCGAACGCGGCCATCGACAAGAGCTCCGCGGCGGTCACCACGCCCTGCCCACCTCGCCCGTGGATGCGGATCTGGAACATGCCGGTCGGTCCCAGGCGCCCGGGTCAGCGCCGCGACGCCGCGCCCACCAGGGCGGCGTGCTCGGCGAGCCGGGCCGAGCAGCCCGATCCGTTGACGTACCAGCCGAGCACCTCGACGAGGTACCCGTGGGCCATGGTGAGCTCCGAGTCGAAGATGCACGACGCCGGGGATCCGAGGATGTCCGAGGACACCAGGGCCTCGTCCGAGCACTCCGGCACGCCGGCCAGGCGGCCAGACGACGCCGCGGCACCATCGGCGGCCCGCACCAGCGCCCGTCCGGTCCTCCCGAACCCGTTGATCGCCAGCCGAACCGTCATCTCGCGCTCCTCTGCTCTCTCGTGTCGCGGGTCGGCGCCCGTTCCCCTCATCGTGACGTCGGCGTCCCCGGGGGGGTAGGGCCAAACGTCCCGGGCCGGGACCCCTGACGGCCGGTGCGGTGGTGCATGGGAGCGGGCGGGACCACATGGCCCCGGCGGTCGGGATCGGCACCACCGAGCAGGATGCGCCACTCGGCGTCGGCCATGGTCCGGCGCACGGCCGCCGCCGCGTCGGGGTTGACCGAGACCGAGGTGATGCCCAGCTGCACGAGGAACTCGGCGAACTCGGGGCGGTTCGACGGAGCCTGACCGCACAGCGACGAGCTGATCCCCGACTCGTGGCAGGCCCGCACGATGCGGGTGATGGCGTCGATGACGGCCGGGTCGGCCTCGTCGAAGAGCTCGGACAGGATGGCCGAGTCACGGTCGACGCCGAGGGTGAGCTGGGTGAGGTCGTTGCTCCCGATGGACACCCCCTCGATGCCCAACCGGGCGTAGGTCGGGATCCAGAAGGCCACGGAGGGGACCTCGGCCATCACCCAAACCGGCAGGCCCCGGGCGTCGGGATGGTCGTCGACCAGATCGAGGCAGCGTTCGAGCTCCCAGGCGGTGCGGACGAAGGGGAGCATGAGCCGGAGGTTGGGGGTCTCCGCCGCCACCTTACCGAGCACGTCGAGCTCGAGACGGAACAGGTCGGGTTGGTCGATGTACCGGAAGCAGCCCCGGTACCCGATCATCGGGTTCTCCTCGTGGGGCTCGAACTCCTCACCGCCCTCCAGGCCACGGAACTCGTTGCTGCGGAAGTCGATGGACCGGTACACCACCGGGCGGGGGGCGAAGGCCCGGGTGATCTGGAGGAGGGATTCCGCCATGGTGTCGACGAAGGTCTCCTGCTGGCCGCGCTGGAGCAGCAGGCGCGGATGGACCCCGCCGAGTGCGTCGGCGACCATGAACTCGGCGCGCAGGAGGCCCACGCCGTCGACGTCCTGGGACGCCACCTCCTCGGCGTGCTCGGCCACGGCGAGGTTCACGTAGAGGCGGGTGGCGTGGGCCTGCGGCGAGGCGCCCGACGCCGGTGAGGGAGCGCCCGTCGCCACCGGTGCGGCTGCCTCCGGTGCGGGGAGGGCGCCCTCGAGCACCAGGCCGTGGGCACCGTCGACGGTCACCACCTCGCCGTCGCGCAACACCGACGTGGCGCTGCGCGTGCCGACGACGCACGGCACGCCGAGCTCGCGGGCCACGATGGCCGCGTGGCACGTCATCCCGCCCCCGTCGGTCACCAGGGCCGCGGCCCGGCGGATGGCGGGCACCCAGTCCGGACTGGTCATCGGCGCCACCAGCACCTCACCGCCGAGCAGCCGGCTCCCCTCTTCGGGGGATTGCAGGACCCGGACCGTGCCCGAGGCCGTCCCCCTGGACGCGGCCAGCCCACGCACCAGCACGCGCGGTGTGCCCGCCGCGTGACCGGTCGGGTGGAGGGTCGTGATCGGGCGGGTCTGTACGAGGAACGTGCCACCCTCGGCCATCGCCCACTCGATGTCCTGGGGCGAACCGTAGTGCTCCTCGACGGCCAGTCCGAGCTCGGTCAGGGCCACGATCTCCTGGTCGGTGAGCACGCGGCGGCTCCCGTCGTCAGCCGACATCGGCACCTCCCGGTCGGCGCCGTCGGGCCCACGGACGATCTCGAGTGCCTGGTGGCCGACCCGCACGCTCCGGACGGCCGGGCCGTCCTTCGCCACTTCGTAGGTGTCGGGCTCGACCATGCCGGACACCACCACCTCACCCTGGCCGAAGGCCGCTTCGATGATGACGCGGTCCGTTGCACCGGTGGCCGGATCGGCGGTGAACATGACCCCCGAACGCTCGGACGCCACCATCTGCTGGACGATGACGGCCAGCTCGGGCTCGTCGGTGACCTGTTCGGCGGCGCGGTAGGCGATGACCCGTTGCCCGTAGATCGAGGCCCAGCAGTCCACGACCCGCCGGAGGAGCTCCTCGTCCCCGGACACGTTGGTGAAGGTCACGTTCATGCCGGCGAACGACGTGTCCGACGCGTCCTCACCCGTCCCCGACGACCGCACGGCCACGCGGGTGGGGCCGTCGAGCTGGTGATAGCTCTCGAGCACGTCCCGCTCGAGGCCGGGTGGGATCTCCATCTGCCGGACGAGGGTCTGGGCGCGCTCGGCCACGGCGGCGAGGTCGGAGGGGTCGTCGGCGTTGAGGCCGGCGACCAGGTCCTTGAGGGTGGCCCGGATGCCGCTCCGCTCGAGCGCGGCCAGATAGGCCTCGCTGGTGATGACGAACCCCGGCGGCACGGGGAACCCCGCACCGGTCATCTCGCCCAGGTTGGCGCCCTTGCCCCCGACGAGCGGGGCATCGGTGCGTCCGAGCTCTCGGAACCACCTGATCGCTTCCATGCCACTCCCTCCCTGCTCTTACCCGGCTGCCGCCTACTCCTCGCGTGCCCGTCGGACGACGGCCTCGGCTGCGTCGTAGGCGTTCCGCAGGTCGCGGCCGAGCTGCTCCAGCCCTGCTCGGAGCGACCGGAGATCGCTGCCGGCGTCGTGCTGGGCGTTCGAGAGCTGGGACCTGGCAGCCAGGTACACGTTCTCGGCCGTGCTCACCCGCTTGCGCAACTCGTCCCGCAGATCGAGGTCCACCAGGTTGAGCTGAACCAGCAGCTCGTCGATCTTGGCGCGCCACCCGTCCAGTGCGGCACCGAGCTGGCGGATGGCGTCGCGGCGGGTGGTGGCGTCGGCATCAGCCCGGTTGGGCTCCGTCTCTGGCGCGGCTGCTTCGGTCATCTGGCATTCCTTTCCTCGACGTTCCTCGTCTTCATCGTCCGCGAGGCGGGAACCATCTCCTAGGGCCGAACGTCCCGACCACCGGCAGGACCTTCGGCCCTACCCCCGTCCGGCCGGGTGCGGTGCAATGATCGGGACGGCCGTCGGACCCGTCGATCACCGGCCGACCGTGAGGAACGGAGCGCGCGCCATGGCGGCTGGGGACGGGAGCATGACGCACGAGGACCGGCCGCCGACCGTGGTGGTCGGCACGGACGGCTCGGAGCAGGCGCGCCTCGCCGTCAAGTGGGCGTCGGACGAAGCCAGGAGACGGGAGGCGACGCTGGTGGTGGTGCACGCCCGGGTGGGCGAGCCCGAGCACGTGCCGGCCTGGTTCGGCTCGGACACCACCGGCGTGACAGCCGGCGAGGCCATCGTTGACGACGCGGTGGCACTGGCAGCCACCCGGCATCCGGCGTTGGCGGTGCACGGCCGGGTGGCAGATTGGCCCGCCTCGATGGTGCTGACCGGGGAGAGCAGGACGGCCGACCTCCTGGTGGTGGGTGCCAGGGGGCGGGGCGGGTTCGCCGGGCTGCTGCTGGGCTCGGTGGGCGACCAGTGCACCCAGTACGCGCACTGCCCGGTGGCGGTGGTGCGTTCCGAGCCGGACGATCCCACCTACCAGGTGGCGCAGCCCCGGATCGTGGTCGGGATCGACGGCTCACCGGGATCGTCGAGGGCGCTGCGCTGGGCCCTCGACGAGGCGGCGATCCGTTCGGCCGGCGTCGAGGCCGTGTTCGCCTGGCACTACCCGTCGATCCGAGCCGCCCTGGCCGGTTCGTTGGCCGCCTACGAGGAGGAGGCCGGGCGTATCGTCGACGCCGCCGCCGCAGCGGCGTCGGAGTGGGCGCCCGACGTGCGGTTCGAGGCCACCGCCCGGTCCGGGCCTACGGTGCAGACCCTCCTCGACGCCAGCCGGGGGAGCGGTCTGCTCGTGCTCGGTGCACATGGCCACGGGGGATTCGTCGACGCACTGCTCGGTTCGGTGGCCCACCAGTGCGCCCACCACGCCCCGTGCTCGGTCGTCGTGGTGCGACCGACGCTCGACGAGGCGAAGCCGGCGGCCGGGGACGGCGCGCCGTGAGCGGGAGCGAGGGTGCCACGCCGGCGTCGACGGAGACCGCCGGCACGACCGCGCCGACCCGGCCCGCTGTCGGGTACTTCCCGCACGAGCTGGTGTGCGACGCGGAGACGATGGACGGGTCGACGGTCCACCTGCGCCCCATCCGGCCTGACGACGGTGAGCGCCTGGTGGCCTTCCACCGGGGCCTGTCGCCGGACTCGGTGTACCACCGGTTCTTCTTCGCCCACCCGCAGCTTTCCGACCAGGAGATCGAGCGGTTCACCCATGTCGACTACGTGGACCGGCTCGCCCTCGTGGCCGAGGAAGGCGGGAGGCTGATCGCCGTGGGCCGCTACGAGCGGATGGCCGGGTCGCCCGAGGCCGAGGTGGCGTTCATTGTCGCCGACGAGGCCCAACACCGGGGGATCGGCACCCTGCTGCTCGACCATCTGGCGGAGGCGGCGTGGCGCGCCGGCATCACCACCTTCGTCGCCGAGACGCTGGCGGACAACCGGTCGATGCTGGACGTCTTCACGCACTCGGGATTCCCCGTCACCTCCAGCGTCGATTTCGCCACCGTGAACGTGCGGTTCCCCATCGAGCCGGACGACGACTACCGGGCGGCACTGGCGGCGCGACGGGTCAGGCGACCGCGGCCGGCGTGACGCGGCCCCGTCCGGGGTAACCGGGCGCCGCCCGCTCAGTCCGCCAGGGAGGTGACCGGCGACCCGAAACCGAGCACGTCGCCCGCCGCACCCGGCCGTTCGCGGGGGAAGGCGTGGGCCACCGCCCGTCCGTTCTCGACCACCACGACCTCGTCGAAGGCGTCCAGCTCCTCGAGGCGGTGGGTCACGTAGAGGAGGCTCCTGCCCTCGGCCGCGGCCAGGACGTCGCGCACCAACCGGGTCGCCGTCGGGTGGTCCAGGCTCGAAGTCGGTTCGTCGAGCACGAGGACGTCAGGCCGGACCAACAGGGCGCGCGCCAGCGCCACCCGCTGCCGCTGACCGCCGGAGAGCCGGACCCCCTGCTCGCCCACCTGGGTGTCGAGCCCCGCCAGCAGTGACTCGATCCAGAACCCGAGCTGAGCGGCATCGGCGGCCGCCTCGATGTCCGCGTCGCTCGCCGACGGCCGTCCGAGCGCGATGTTGGCCCGGATCGATGCGTTGAAGAGATGGCCGTCCTGGGCCATCCACCCCATCACCGACCTCGACTCGTCCTGGGCGAGGCTGGCGAGGGAGCGGCCGCCGAGGCTGGCGTCGCCGTCCTCCAGCGCCCAGAACCGGAGGAGGACATTGACCACGCTGCTCTTGCCGGCGCCGCTGGCGCCCACCAGGGCCACCCGGCGCCCCTCGGCCACCGACAGGTCGAGGCCGGCGAGCGCCAGGGGGGCGTCCTCCCCGTATCGCAATGCGGCACCGGCGAGCACGATCTCCCGCCCGTCGGGGAGCGGTGCGGGCTCGGCCGGATCGGTGACCGGCGCCGGGAGGTCGCCGAGGGCGAGGAGCCGGTCTGCCGTCTCCACGTGGCGGGATAGCCGCGACACGGCGTCGGCCACCGGGGGCACCACCTCGAAGGTGCCGAGGGCGACGAGCGGCAGCACGGCCAGCATGTAGCCCGGGAGGTGGTGCGCGCTCATGCCGCCGATGCCGACGGCGAGGGTCCCGACGACCGCGGCCCCGGTGAGAGACACGGTGAGGCTTGACGCCGCCCCAGCGGTCCACGCCCGGCGCCGGGCGAGCTGGCACAAGCGGTCGTCGGCAGCCAGGGCGCGTTCGAGGAACTCCTCGTCGCGTCCCATGACCACCAGGTCCGGCGCCCCGCGCAGGAGCTCCACAACATCGGCGCCGAGGGCGCCCTTGACGGTCGCCTCCTCCACCCCGGAACCCCGTTCCCTCGCCCAGGTCACCAGCGAGACGAGGGCGAGCGCGGCCGCCAGGCACCCGGCCAGGACCAGCCCGGCCGCCGGCAGGATGCAGGCCAGCAGCACCACCGCGAAGAACGCGGTGGCCAAGGCCACCACCACGGGGGCGACGCCGCGGAGGTACAGGTCCTGGAGCGCCTCCACGTCGCCGGTCGCCCGCACCAGCAGGTCCCCACTGCGCGTTTGGCTGAGCCCGGCCGGCGACTGGGGCTCGATCCGGTCGTAGGCCCAGAGCCGGATGCGGCCGAGGGTCGTGAGGGCGGCATCGTGGGACACGAGACTGTCGGCGTACCGGAGCGGACCCCGGGCCAGGGCCAGGAGCTGGACCGCGGCCATGAGCAACGTCAGGGTGTAGAGCGGTGGCCGCAGGGCAGCCCGGTCGATGAGCTCACCGGAGCAGGTCAACAGGCCGATCGTCACCACGCTGGCCGCGCAACCGAAGGCGGCCGAGGCGAGGAGCCGGCGCCGGGGCGGCGCGCCGATCTGCAGAAGCTCGCGGAGCGCACCCCGGGCCGGGCGACGCAGGGGTGCCGGGGCCGTCACGCCGACGCTCCGCTCGGTGCGTCGCTCGGTGCGTCGCTCGTGACGCCGCCGGCCGTCAGCGTGGCCAGTGGACCGGTGCCGCCCGCCGGGAGCAGCCGGCCGCCGGCCAGTCGCACCGTGCGGTCGACCCGTCCGACCATGCCGCTCCGGTGGGCGGCGACGACCACGGTCCGACCCTCCAACCATGGGCCGAGCCCGGTCCGCAGCATGGCCTCGCGGTCGGCGTCGAGATGGGCGGTCGGTTCATCGAGCAGCACGAGCGGGGCGTCCCGCAGGACGGCGCGACCGATGGCGATCCGCTGGCGCTCCCCAGCGCTCAGGGTCACCCCGCCTTCACCGACCGGTGTCGCCAGTCCGCCCGGCAGCCGCGACACCAGCCCGCGCAGCCCGGACAGATCGACGGCGCCGGACAGCGCGGCCGACGACGCGTCGGGATCGGCCAGGAGCAGGTTGTCGGCGATGGAGCCGCGGACGAGGTACGGCCGCTGCGGTACCCAGGCGATCTGCCGGCGCCACTGGCGCAAGGAGAGGTCGGCGAGGTCGACGCCGCCGACCAGGACGGCGCCCTCGCTCGGTCTCACGAAGCCGAGCAGCACCGAGAGCAGGGTCGACTTACCCGCACCCGACTCGCCCACGACGGCCAGGTGCTCGCCGGGACGGACGGTGAGGTCGATGCCGTCGAGGGCCGGCATGCCGCGGTCGGGGTGGCGGATGGTCACCCCGGACAGCCGGATGGCGCTCCGGCGGAGGTCGGGGGTGCCCGGCATCGCCGTAGCCCGGTCGTCGTCGGCGTCAGGACCGGGCCGGTCCTCGCTGGCGTCGAGGATGTCGAGGATCCGTCCGGCCGCCGCCTGGCCGTCGGCGCTGGCGTGGAACTCGGCCCCGGCCCGGCGCACCGGCAGGTAGACCTCCGGTGCAATGACCAGGACGGTGAGCGCCGTGCCGAGACCCAGTCTGCCGTCGAGCAGCCGGAGCCCGAGGAAGAGGGCGACCAGCGCGGTCCCCACGGAGGAGAGCACCTCGAGGGCCAACGAGGACAGGAAGGCCACCCGCAGCGTGCGCATGGTGGCGGTGCGGAACTCTTCGGCCGCCCGTTCGAGCGCCTTCCTCCCGTCGTCGGCCCGCCCGAACGCCCGAAGGGTCGGCAGCCCCTGCAGGAGGTCGTAGAAGGTGGCCGCCAGCCCCGACATCTTCTCCCACTGGCGCGCCGCGTCCCCCCGGGCCTCGAGGCCGAGGAGGGCCATGAACACGGGGATGACCGAGACGGTCACGGCCAGGATGACGAAGGAGACCCAGTCCATGGCCAGCACGACGCCGAGGAGGATGACCGGGGCGAGGGCGGCCAGGATGGCAGTGGGCAGGTAGCGGGCGAAGTACCCGTCGAGGGCGTCCACCCCCTGGGTCGCCGAGGCGGTGAGCTCGCCGGTGCGCTCGTTGGCCAGCCAGGCCGGTCCCCGGGCCACGGCCCGGGTGAGGAGTTGGCGACGCAGCAGGGAGGTCACCCGGGCCGAGGTCCGATGGGCGGCCAGCTCGCCCGCCCAGGCCAGGCCGGCACGCGCCACGAACGCGGCCCCGAGGGCGATCAGCTGCGGGACCAGCCGGGCCAACGGCACGTGGCCGAGGAAGGCACGGTCCACCACGGTGCCGAGGAGCACGGCCTGGACCACCAGGCAGAGCGTCGTCCCAACCCCGACCACCACCGCCGCCGTCAGGTAGCGACGCGTCACCGTCGCCCGTGCGGCCAACCTCCGATCGATCAGGCCGCCCGGGCCCGGCCGGGCCACGGTCAGGTCGCCGGGCGCTCGACGGGCGCGTCCCCGTCAGTGGCAGCGGTGCCACCGCCCGTGGACACCGGGGCCGGGGCCGGTGACGCCCCGCCCACGGCTTCGCCGCCGGACGCGGCCACCGACTCGGGAGGACGGGTGACCCGGGCCCGGAAGACCCAGTAGGACCAGCCCTGGTACACCAGGACCAGCGGGGTGAAGATGAGCGCGACGATGGTCATCACCTTGAGGGTGTACGGGGCCGACGCGGTGTTCCCGATGGTCAGGTTGAAGGCCGGCGAGATGCTGGACACCATGACCCGCGGGTACAGGTTCAAGAAGATGGTGGCCACCAGCCCGACCAGCCCCACGCCGGTGGCGACGAAGGCCCACCCCTGCAGCTGCTCCCGCAGGAGCCAGCCGACCACGGCGACGGCCACGATGGCCAGGATGGGGACGAACGGCGGGACGAGGCCGGTGTCGTGCGCGTTGTGGGCGTTGACGTAGGTCCAGGACAGGAAGGCCACCAGGGCGGCGGTGGCCGCTGGCGCCAGCACCTTGGCCGTCGCGGCCGCCCGCTCGTGCAGCTCGTCGGTCGTCTTGAGCGAGAGGAAGACGGAACCGTGCAGCGCGAACAGCAGCAGCGTGGTGACGCCGCCGACCAGGGCGTAGGGATTGAGCAGGTTGAAGAAGGAGCCCAGGTAGCTCTCGCCCGGGCCGATCGGGACGCCCCGGAGGATGTTGGCGAACGCCACCCCCCAGAGCAGTGCGGGGATCAGGCTCCCCCAGAAGATGGCGTGGTCCCAGGCGGCCTTCCACTGCGGGAGGGCGCGCTTGGAGCGGAACTCGAAGGCCACGCCGCGGAAGATGAGTGCCGCCAGGATGAGGAAGAGGGGCAGGTAGAAGCCGCTGAACAGCGTGGCGTACCAGTTGGGGAAGGCGGCGAACGTGGCGCCGCCGGCCACCAGCAGCCAGACCTCGTTCCCGTCCCACACCGGTCCGATGGTGTTGATCAGCACCCGGCGGTCGAGCTCGTTGCGGCCGACCACGGGCAGGAGCATGCCCACGCCGAAGTCGAACCCCTCGAGCAGGAAGTAGCCCGACCACAGGATGGCGATGATGATGAACCAGAACACCTCGAACCCGGTGTACGGGGGTGTGGTGACGGCAAGGATGGCGCTCATTGGATCTCCCGGTCCGCTCAGTAGACGAGGGCCGGGACCCGGTCCTGGCCGGGCTCGCCCTCGTGCTCCGTGTCGTGGTCGCCGTGCTCCCCCGTGTCGTCCGCGTCCATCCGGGCGTAGCGGGCCATGAGGCCGAAGTCGATGACGGCCAGCAGGCTGTAGATGGCGGTGAACCCGAGGAGCGTGGTGACGACGTAGCCCGTCCCCACGTGGGACACGGCCTGTGAGGTCTTGAGGAGCCCGAAAACGATCCACGGCTGCCGGCCCATCTCGGTGAAGATCCACCCGGTGGCGTTGGCCAGGAACGGCAGGACGAGGGCGGGCACGGCCAGTCTGAGGAACCACTTCGAGGTCTCGAGCCTCCGCCGGTACATGAGCCAGAGCCCCCAGGCCAGTCCGAGGAACATCACGATGCCGCAGCCCACCATGATGCGGAACGTCCAGTAGGTGACCCACAGGATCGGCTTGTAGTTGCCGGGTCCGTACTTGGCGGTCTCCTGGGCCTGGATCTGGTTGATGCCCTGGACCTGGCCGTCCCAGCTGTTGTCGGCCAGGACGGACAGCATGTGGGGGACCCGGATCTGGAAGACGGGGCTGCCGGAGAGGTTGCCGATGGTGAGCAGTGAGAAGCTGGCGCCGTTCTGGGTGTTGTAGATGGCCTCGGCCGCCGCCATCTTCATGGGCTGCTGCTTCTCCATCAGGCGGGCCTGGTTGTCGCCGAAGAACATGGTGGCCACCACGGCCACCGACCCGACGATGAGCGCGACCTTGGCCGACGTGGCGAAGACGGGATGGGGGGAGCCACCGGCCCGCCGGCTCTTGAGCAAGTGCCAGGCGCTCACGCCCAACATCAGCATGGCCGCCGTCACCAGCGCGGCGGTGAACACGTGGAAGAACGCGCTGATCAGGGTCACGTTGGTCATGACCGCCCAGAAGTTGGTCATGACGGCGCGGTTGCCCTGAATGGCGTAGCCGACCGGGTGCTGCATCCAGGCGTTGGCGGCCAGGATGAAGTAGGCCGACAGCATGGTGCCGATGCTGACCAACCAGATCGACGCCAGGTGGATCCGGGCGGAGACACGGCCCTTGCCGAAGATCCAGATGCCGAGGAACGTCGACTCGAGGAAGAACGCCAACAGCGCCTCCACGGCCAGCGGCGCCCCGAACACGCTCCCGACGAACTTCGAGTAGACGGACCAGTTCATACCGAATTGGAACTCCTGGACGATGCCGGTGACCACCCCGATGGCGAAGTTGATGAGGAAGAGCCGTCGCCAGAAGCGGGTCATCCCCTCCCACTTCGCGTGCCGCTCCTCGTCGTCGCGCGTGCGGTAGGCGGCCGTCTGCATGATGGCCAGCAGGAGGGCGAGGCCAATGGTGAGCGGGACGAAGATGAAGTGGAAGACGGTGGTGATGCCGAACTGCCAGCGCGAGAGGTCGAGGGTCATCCGTGCCACTCAAGCCGACCGGCCTCGGAGTGGACAGGGCCGAAAGTCCCAATCGCAACCAAGGTTGCGTAGTGGCGGCACCGGTCGGACCCCGTGCAGCGCGGATGGCCCGCCCCCGTCGCGTCGCTGCCTAACCTGGGCACGAGCGGCGCGCACGGCGGCGCCCGGCCGTCACCGGGTGCAACGGTGCGGGCCGGAGATCGAACGAGGAACATGGCGAACGACGACAGGGACCAAGCGGATGCCACCGGCGGGCCCCTGCCACCGGCCCGGCGCTTCCGGAGCATCGTCGTCGGCGTGGACGGATCCGAGGGGGCCGACCTCGCCCTCGACTGGGCGGCGGCGGAAGCGCTCCGGAGCGGGGCCGGGCTCACGGTGGTGGGTGCCTGGAGCTACGGCGGCCACCTTCGCTCGACCCCGTCGCCCAGCGACGAGGCAGCCGCGGTCGTCGAGGCGGCGCGGGTCCGACTGGTCCGGGGCTTCGCTGAGGTCGCCGTCGCCGGCGAGGTGCGGGAGGGGACACCTGCCTTCGTGCTCATCGAGGCAGCCCTCGACGCCGACCTGCTCGTCGTCGGGGCACGGGGCCTCGGCGGCTTCCACGGGCTGCCGCTCGGGTCGGTGGCCCAGCACTGCCTGACCCACGGCGCCTGCCCGGTGGCCATCGTCCGACCGTCGGAGCGCCACCCGGACATCGCTCTCTCGCTACGGCGCATCGTCGTCGGCGTGGACGGATCCGAGGGGGCGGACCTCGCCCTCGACTGGGCCGTCGACGAGGCGCGTCGGGCCGGCCGTGGCCTGGACGTGGTGGCCTCCAGGGTGTTCACCGGCACCGCCGGGTGGCTCTTCACCGTCGACGTCGGCGTGCTCGAGGCGGCGGCCGAGGTGGCCGACGCGGCGGTGGCCCACGTCGCCCGGGTGGCGCCGGGCCTCGACGTGCGACGCGAGGTGCGGGAGGAGCCGCCAGCCGTGGCGCTGACGGCGGCCAGCCGCGGTGCGGAGCTGCTGGTGGTCGGGTCGCGGGGCCTCGGGGGGTTCCGAGGTCTGCTCCTCGGTTCGGTGAGCCAGTACGTCGGTCACCACGCACACTGTACGGTCGTCGTGGTCCGGGGCCGGCCCCCGGCCTGACCCCGGGTACGAGGCCGTTCGGCCACCAGGCCGAACCGATCGAACAAGGAGCTTCCACTGCGCCCCTGGCAGGACCACCTCCCACCGGGCACCGACCCCACGTCGGTCGACCTCACGTCGTCGGGAACGCTGGTGCGGGCGTGGGCGTCGCGGTGGCGTGCCGCGCCCGCTGCGACGCTCTGGTTCGAGCCGGCAGGACCGTCGCCGGGTGCCGGGCGGTGGTGGAACGCCGGCGCCTTCGAGCTGGCGACCCGTCGCGCCGCAGGGAGGCTGTCCGGAATCGGGCTGGCACCGGGCGACCGGGTGATCTGGTCGACGTCCTCCACGGTCGCCTCGCTGGTCGCCCACGTCGCGGCTCTGCGGGCCGGCCTGGTGGTGGTCCCGGCCAACACGGCCTACACCGAGCGAGAGCTGGCCCAAATCGTTGCCGACGTCCGGCCGCGGGCGGCCGTGGTGGACGGGACCAACCGGATCGAACGGGTCGGGCGGGTGTGCCCGGAGGGGGTGGTGGTGGTCGGTCCGGACCTCGACCTGCCCGACGCCGATGCCGAGCCGCTCGACCAGGCCGGTCCGGACGACCCCGCCCTCATCTGCATCACGTCGGGGACGACCGGCGCACCGAAAGGGGCAGTCCTGGCGCACCGGCACCTGCTGGCGGCCACCGAGTCGGTGCGGATCGCCTGGCGGTGGACCCAGGAGGACCGGCTCGTCCACTGCCTGCCCGTCTTCCACGCCCACGGGCTCTGTGTCGGCGTCTACGGAACGCTGCTCGCCGGGGCGTCCGCCGTCCTGCTTCCGGGATTCGACCCGGCGACGGTGGCGGAGGAGGCCCACCGCCACCGGGCGAGCATGTTGTTCGGAGTGCCCACCATGTACCACCGACTGCTGCGCTCGGGGCGTGCCGCCGACCTCCGTGGCCTCCGGCTCTGCGTGTCCGGGTCGGCGCCGCTGTCGCGTGACCTCCACGCCGCGTGCAGCACCGCCATCGGACAACCGATCCTCGAGCGGTACGGCATGACCGAGACGCTGATGAACGCGTCCAACCCCTACGACGGTGAGCGACGGCCCGGCACGGTCGGCTTCCCGCTGCCCGGGGTCGAGGTGTCCCTGGCCGGCGACGACGAGATCCTCGTCCGGGGCCCGAACGTCTTCCACGGGTACTGGGAGCGACCGGCGGCCAACCGCGACGCGCTCGAGCCCGCCGCCGACGGCGGACTGCCCTGGTTCCACACCGGCGACCTCGGGTGCGACGAGGACGGTTACCTCGTGATCAGGGGCCGTTCGAAGGAGCTCATCATCTCGGGCGGGTTCAACGTCCACCCCGGTGAGGTGGAGGAAGCGCTCGCCGCCCACCCCCGGATCGCCGAGGTGGCGGTCAGCGGCACACCGTCCGACGAATGGGGGGAGGTGGTCACGGCCTGGGTCGTCCCCGAGGGGAGCCCGCCGACGCTCGACGAGCTCGCCGAGTTCACCTCCTCGTCGCTCGCTCCCTACAAGCGACCCCGTCGGGTGCGGATCGTGCACGAGCTGCCGCGCAACGCCATGGGGAAGGTCGTCCGCGACCAGCTCGGCGCCTGACGTCGTCCGATGACTCCCCCGCCGGCGCGCCGGTCCGGTCCGGGCCGATCGTCTCCCGGGGAGCAACACGTGATGCGTTGCCGGGGCCGGAACGGACCGGTAGCTTCTGGCCTGCTCGTGGTCGGCGTCCTGGGGCGGTGACCGGGGGCGCACATGTGGCGTCCGAACCGTTGGAGGCAGGTGGGCCATGGATGAGTCACGACGGTTGTCGACGGTGCCGCCAGGCCCGCGAGCTTCGGTCCGGGCCGGGCCGACGACACCGGAGCCGGCCGCCCTCGTGGACGCGCCCGTCGAGGTCGCCCTCCTCGACTTGAGTGGTGTGATCGTCTCGGTCAACGAGGCCTGGGCGGCGTTCAGTGACGCCAACGGGGGCGACCGGGCCCGGACGGGGATCGGCTGCTCCTACCTCGACGCCTGCGACCGGGCCGACGAGCCCGACGCCGAGCAGGTCGCAGACGCCATCCGGGCGGCGCTGGCAGGAGACCTCACGACCCCGTTCATCAACGAGGTGCCATGCCACAGCCCCGAGACGGCCCGCTGGTTCGACGTCATGATCTCGTCCCGGCGGGACGGGGACGGCCGGTGCATCGGCGCCACGGCGACCCTCTCGCTCACCAGGTCCATGGCCCGGCCCCCGGTGGTGCCGTCCGGCCGTCCGGTGTCGCTCGGACCCGAGTTCCGGGCGCTGTTCGAGCAGTCACCGGCCTGCCTGCTGGCGCTCGACCCCGAACTGCGGATCCTGGCGGTGAGCGACGCCTGCCTCCGGGCGACCCTGACCGACCGGGAGGCGATCACTGGTCGCCACCTGTTCGACGTCTTCCCCGACAACCCGGACGATCCGACCGCCGACGGCGTCGCCAACCTGGGTGCCTCGTTGGAACGGGTGATCCGCACCCTCGCCCCGGACGAGATGGACGTCCAGCACTACGACATCCGCCGTCCCTCCGACCAGGGTGGAGGGTTCGAGGTGCGGTACTGGAGTCCGGTGAACTCGCCGGTGGTCGACCCGGACGGTCGGCTCGTCGCCATCATCCACCGGGTCGAGGACGTCACCGCCCGGGTCCAGGCCGAAAAGGACCTCAACGTGTTCCGCCACAGCCAAGCCGTGCTGGCGGAGCGGGACCGCATCGCCCGCGAGCTGCACCACCTCATCATCGAGCGGCTCTTCGGCGTGGGGATGGTCCTCGCCGGCGTCGCCAAGCGCGCCGGGGCACCCGAGGTCACCGACAGGATCGGCCAGGTCATCGACGATCTGGACGGGACCATCAAGCAGATCCGCTCGACGATCTTCGCGCTGGGCAACGTCCCCCGGCTGGCCGACGGACTGCGGGCACAGGTCCTGTCGACGGCGGTCGACGCCGAGCTGGCCCTCGGCTTCCGGGCCCGGGTCCACTTCGACGGGCCGGTGGACGCCGTCATCACCGCCGACATCGGCGAGCACGTGCTGGCGGTGACCCGCGAGGCCCTCGCCAACGCCGCCCGCCACGCCCGGGCCAGCATCGTCGAAGTCCTGGTGGTGGCCAGCGAGACGATCGTCGTCGTCGTGTCCGACAATGGCGTGGGCGTGGCGCCCGCCGCCCGCGGCCGGGGTCTCGACGACATGACCGACCGGGCCGAGCGCCTGGGCGGGACGTGCACGGTCACGAGCGACAGCGGGTCCGGCACCAAGGTGGAGTGGCGGGTGCCGGCCATCGTGACCTGGTCGGGCACCTGAGTCCCGGCCGCCGCCGTCCTCCCGTCAGGGCTCCGGGGACGTCGTGGCCCCGGGGGCGGCGGCCCCGGGGGCGACGGCGGCTTCGGGGGCGACGGGCGCACCGAGGTCCTCGGGGACGAGCGTCGGGGTCGAACGGTTGAGGGTCTCCCCGCTGAAGAAGCGCGGGCTGCCGAAGCGCATCAGGAGCATGCTGACGACACCGACCAGGGCCGAGACGAAGGCGATGAGGAACACCCCGCCCACGTCGGAGTGCGGCGGGAAGGGTAGGTGCCACGAGGTGAAGCTCTGCGCCTGGACGTTGTCGTAGTTCCAGTCCTCCCAGAGGCTCCAGGCCATGGCGAAGTAGAGCATCAGCCCGCCGAGGAGGGGGAAGATCCCTTTCATCCACAGGTCGCGCCGCGAGCGCGAGAGCACCTTCCGGTAGTACCAGGTGCACGTGAAGCCGGTCAGGCCGTAGTAGAAGGCGATATAGACGCCAATGGCGGTGACCGCGTCGGGGATGAGATTGCCGGCGGCGAAGTGGTTGAACGCCACGTACAGCACGATCGAGACGGCGCCCATGACCACCGTGGACACGGTCGGGGTGAGGTAGCGCTTGTGCATGCGGCCGAAAGAGTCCGGGAAGGCCTTGTAGGTCGCCATCGACAGCGTGGTGCGGGCCGTGGGCAGGATGGTGGTCTGGGTCGAGGCGGTCGCCGAGGTCAGGACCATCAGGATGAGCAGGTGGGCGGCGATCGATCCCACGGTGGAGCTGCCAAAGACGGCCGTGCCCAGGCCGGAGAACACGTCGCTGTAGTTGGCGGGATTGGCCAGCCCGATGCCGGTCTTCCCCACGCCGGCGAAGGTCTGGGCACCCAGGGTGACGATGAAGTAGATGATGAGCAGCAGGACGGTCGAGATGATGGCGCCCAGGCCCGGGTTGCGCTCGCGGTCGGCCGTCTCCTCGTTGATCGACACCGAGGTGTCCCACCCCCAGTAGATGAACAGCATGAGGAGGAGCCCGGCGACGACCTTCGAGAAGGAGGGGCCGTGGAACGGGTTGAACCAGTCCCAGTTCGGGGTCAGGTGGCTCGAGGGCGCGGTCCCGATGGCAACCCGCACCAGGGCCACGACGGCGAACAGGGTCAGGACGAGCACCTCCACCGAGAGCAGGATCCGCTGGATCCGGGCCGAGAGCTCGATGCCCCGGTAGCAGACGTAGGTCAGCAACGCGATGAAGAGGACGCCGACGAGCAGGACCCACTCGCTCGTCGGATCGTGGCCGATCCCCTTGGCGTTGAAGAGGAGGAAGACGTACTGGCCGGTGACCTGGGCCAGGCTGGCCATGACCAGGATGTCGGAGGCGACGATCCCCCAACCGCCCATCCAGCCGACCCACGGCCCGAACGTCCGGGTCCCCCAGGTGAAGGTGGTCCCGCAGTCGGGGTCCGCCTTGTTGAGCTCGCTGTAGCCGATGGAGACGAAAAGCATCGGGATGAACGCCAGCACGACGACCGTCGGCGACAGCACCCCGACCGCCACCACGATCAGGCCGAGGGTGGCGGCGAGGCTGTACGCGGGGGCGGTGGACGCCACGCCGATCACGATGTTCGAGACCAGGCTCAGCGCGTCGGACTTGAGCCCCTTCTCGATTGGAGCTTCCGCCGGCTTGTCGGTGTTGATCAGGTCGGTCATGTCAGATCGGGCTCTCGTCGAGCATGGCGTCTGCCACTTTCACAAACCCGGCGATGTTGGCGCCGACCACGTAGTCGCCGGGGTGGTCGTACTCCTCGGCGGTCTGGCGGACCGTCTCGTGGATGCGACTCATGATCTCCTGGAGCCTCCTGTCGACTTCGTCCGCGGACCACTGCACGAGTTGCATGTCCTGGGCCATCTCGAGGCCGGACACGGCGACCCCGCCTGCGTTGGCCGCCTTGCTGGGTGCGTAGAGGATCCCGGCGGCGGCGAACCGGTCGACACCATCGGACAGCGTGGGCATGTTCGCTCCCTCGGCCACCAGGATCACCCCGCCGTTCACCAGGTTGTCGGCGTCCTTGTAGCCGATCTCGTCCTGGGTGGCGCTGGGGAAGGCGCACTGGGCGGGCACGCTCCACAGGGGGTTCTCGGCGCCGCCTGTGGCCGGGAAGTAGGTGGCACGGGGGAACTCCTCCACGTACTCACGGATCCGGCCACGGCGCTCGTTCTTCAGGTGCTTCACCCAGTCGAGCTTCTCGCGGTCGATGCCGTCGGGGTCGTGGACGAACCCGTCTGAGTCCGAGAGGGTGACGGGGCGGGCACCCAGGTCGAGGAGCTTCTCCACGGTGAACTGGGCCACGTTCCCGCTACCGGAGACGAGGCAGATCTTGCCGTCGAGCGTTTCGTCCCGGGTTGCCAGCATCTCGCTGGCGAAGTAGACGACACCGTAACCGGTGGCCTCCTGGCGGATGCGGGACCCGCCCCACTTGACCCCCTTGCCGGTGATGGCCCCCGCGAACCGCTTGGCGATGCGCTTGTACTGGCCGAAGAGGTACCCGATCTCCCGTTCGCCCACACCGATGTCCCCGGCGGGCACGTCGGTGAACTCCCCGATGTACGGATAGAGCTCGGTCATGAAAGACTGGCAGAAGCGGCGGATCTCCGACTCGCTGCGACCCTTCGGGTCGAAGTCGGAGCCGCCCTTGGCGCCGCCCATCGGGAGGGTGGTCAGCGAGTTCTTGAAGGTCTGCTCGAAGGCCAGGAACTTGAGCAGGCCCGGGCCCACGGTGGGATGGAAGCGCAGACCCCCCTTGTAGGGCCCGATCGAGCTGCTCATCTGCACGCGATAGCCGCGGTTGACGTGGATCTCACCGTCGTCGTCCACCCAGTTCACCCCGAAGCTGATCGCCCGGTCGGGCTCGACCAGCCGCTCGAGGATCTTGTCCTGCACGTAGCGGGGCTCGCGTACCAGCACCGGCTCGAGCGAACGGGTCACCTCCCGGACTGCCTGGTGGAAGTTGACCTCGCCCGGGTTGGTGGCGATGACCTTGTCCAGGACGCCTTCGAGCTGCTGCCGCGCCCGGGCTCCTGCCTGTCGGCGCGTGGCTCCTGGTGTCATCCCCTCATCATTCGGAAGGGCCAGGTGGCGCGGAAGGGTCCAAAGTCCCATTCGGCCGGTGTCGGGACGGGACCGGCGGCACGGCGGGTGACGGGATGGGACCAGTTGCACGGCGGGTGGCGCGATGGGACCTTTGGCTCTGGCGACCCGGGCCGCCGCCCCGGACACTGGTCGTCAGACCCCGGAACGGACCGACTCCCGGGGCGGACGACGACGGAGGTAGTGATGCGAGTGCTGGTAATCGGAGCCGGGGGGGTCGGTACCGCCGTCACCCGTTCGGTGGCCAAGTGGAACCTGTTCGAGCGCGTGGCGGTCGCCGACTACGACCTCAAGCGGGCGGAGCACGCGGTGGCCGGAGCCGGCGACCGGTTCGCCGCCTACCAGATCGACGGTGGCGACGAGCAGGCGGTGTTGAGCCTGATGCAGAGCGAGCGGGTCGACGCCGTCCTCAACGCGCTCGACCCGCGGTTCGTGATGCCGATCTTCCGGGCCGCCTTCGCGGCCGGCGTGACCTACCTCGACATGGCCATGTCGCTGTCGCACCCCCACCCGACCGACCCCTACCGGGTGCCCGGTGTGAAGCTCGGCGACGAGCAGTTCGCCATGGAGGACCAGTGGAAGGAGCGGGGCCTGCTGGCCCTGTGCGGGATCGGCGTCGAGCCCGGGCTGTCCGATGTCTTCGCCCGCTACGCGGCGGACAACCTGTTCTCGTCCGTCGACCAGTTCGGGGTCCGGGACGGAGCGAACCTGGTCGTCGAGGGGTACGAGTTCGCACCCTCGTTCTCCATCTGGACCACGATCGAGGAGTGCCTGAACCCCCCCATCATCTGGGAGAAGGGCAAGGAGTGGTTCACCACGGAACCCTTCAGCGAGCCGGAGACCTTCACCTTCCCGGCCGGTATCGGCCCGGTGGAGTGCGTCAATGTCGAGCATGAGGAGGTGCTGCTCATCCCCCGCTGGCTCGATTCCAACCGGGTGACCTTCAAGTACGGCCTGGGTGACGAGTTCATCAGCGTGCTCTCCACGCTGCACAAGCTGGGGCTCGACTCGACCACCCCGATCCGGGTGGGCAACGTCGAGGTCTCCCCGCGGGACGTGGTCGCCGGCTGCCTGCCCGATCCGGCTGAGCTCGGCGACCGGATGTCGGGGTTGACCTGTGCCGGGACCTGGGTGACCGGTACCGGCACCGACGGCAACCCCCGCGAGGTCTACCTCCACCACGTGGCCGACAACGGCTGGTGCATGTCGGAGTTCGGCTCCCAGGCGGTCGTGTGGCAGACCGCCATGAACCCGATCGTGGCCCTCGAGCTCCTGGACTCGGGGGCCTGGTCCGGGCAGGGCGTGCTCGGCCCCGAGGCCCTGCCGGCCGACCCGTTCCTCGACCTGCTCAACACCCACGGGGCGCCCTGGGCTCTCGAGGAGCGCACGCCCGCAAAGGGCTGACCGGTTCCCCGGTCCACGGAGGTAGAGACGAGTGGCTGCCGGGGGTCGACATCTACGAAAAGGAGCGTTGCCCATGGCGGTGCAACCAGTCATCAGGAACTTCATCGGTGGCGCCTCGGTGGAGGCGAAGGACGGCCTGACCTACGGTCTCGTGGACCCCACCACCGGCGAGGAGTACACCCGGGCGCCGCGGTCCCAGCGTGTCGACGTGGATGAGGCCTACCGGGCCGCGGAGGACGCCTTCGGGACGTGGTCGAGGACCACGCCCTCGCAGCGGAGCCTGGCGCTGCTGAAGTTTGCCGACGCACTCGAGGCCCGCTCCGACGAGCTGGCCGACGTCGAGTGCCGGAACACGGGCAAGCCGCGGGGGCTCACCACCTCCGAGGAGATCCCGCCCATGATCGACCAGATCCGGTTCTTCGCCGGTGCCTGCCGGCTGCTCGAAGGGCGCTCCGCCGGCGAGTACATGGAGGGCTTCACCTCGTTCGTGCGGCGCGAACCGGTCGGGGTCTGTGCCCAGATCACACCGTGGAACTACCCGATGATGATGGCCGTGTGGAAGTTCGCCCCGGCCATCGCCGCCGGCAACACGGTCGTGCTCAAGCCGGCCCACACCACGCCGGCCAGCACGGTGTTCATGGCCGAGGTGGCCGCCGAGTTCATCCCGCCCGGCGTGTTGAACATCGTCTGCGGCCAGAACCACGAGATGGGTGCCGCCCTCCTGCAGAGCCCCGTGCCCCGCATGGTCTCGATCACGGGCAGCGTCCGGGCCGGGCGTGAGATCGCCCGGGCGGCGGCGGAGGACCTCAAGCGGGTCCACCTGGAGCTGGGCGGGAAGGCGCCGGTCGTGGTGTTCGACGATGCCGACCTGGAGGCCACCGCCGAGGGGATCGCCCTCGCCGGGTATTTCAACGCCGGGCAGGACTGCACCGCGGCCACCCGGGTGCTCGCCGCGCCGGGGATCCACGACGAGCTGGTCGCCGTCCTCACCACCGCCGCCCGCCGACGGAAGCTCGGCGGTCCCGACGACACCGGCGCCGACGTGGGTCCGCTCAACAGCGCCGTGCAGCTCGAACGGGTGAGCGGCTTCCTCGACCGCCTGCCCGACCACGCCTCGGTGGAGACGGGCGGCCGCCGCGCCGGCGACCGAGGCTTCTTCTTCGAGCCCACGGTGGTCACCGGTCTCGCCCAGGACGACGAGCTCGTCCAGCAGGAGGTCTTCGGGCCGGTCGTCAGCGTCCAGCGGTTCACCGACGAGGACGAGGCGGTCAGGTGGGCCAATGACGTGGAGTTTGGGCTGGCGTCCTCGGTGTGGACCCGCGACCACGCCCGGGCGCTGCGGGTGTCGGCCCGCCTCGACTTCGGGTGCGTGTGGATCAACGCCCACATCCCACTCGTGGCCGAGATGCCGCACGGCGGGTTCAAGCACTCGGGCTACGGGAAGGACCTGTCCGTGTACGGCTTCGAGGACTACACCCGAGTCAAGCACGTGATGAGCGCCACCGGCTCCTAGGCCGCCCGCCGGGGCCCGGCATGGCGGGGGTGTGGGCGTGGGCCCCGACGGCTCACAGGGGGATGTTGCCGTGCTTCTTCGCCACCGGCGGCTCGGTCCGCTTCGACCGCAGCGAGCGGAGCGACGAGGTCACCAGCATCCGGGTCTCGGACGGCTTGATGACCGCGTCGACGTACCCGCGGTCGGCGGCCGCGTAGGGGTTGTCGTAGGCGCGGCGGTACTCCGCCACCAGGCGCGCTCGCAGCGTCGAGTCGTCGTCGGCGGTCAGCTCGCGGTGGTGCACGATGTTGACGGCGCCTTCGGCGCCCATCACCGCCACCTCGGCGGACGGCCAGGCCAGGTTGACGTCGGCCCGCAGGTGCTTCGATCCCATGACGACGTAGGCGCCCCCGTAGGCCTTGCGGGTGATGACCGTCACCTTGGGCACGGTCGCCTCGGCGTAGGCGTAGATGAGCTTGGCGCCCCGGCGGATGATCCCCTGCCACTCCTGGTCGGTGCCCGGGAGGAAACCGGGCACGTCCACGAAGGTGAGGATGGGGATCCCGAAGGCGTCGCACGTGCGCACGAACCGAGCCGCCTTCTCGGCGGCGTCGATGTCCAGGGTCCCGGCCAGGTGGAGCGGCTGGCTGGCGACGACGGCCACCGAGGATCCCTCGACGCGTCCGAGACCGCAGATGACGTTGGGCGCGAACGATGCGTGGATCTCGAGCAGCTCCCCGTCGTCGACCACCTTCGAGATGGCGTCCCGCATGTCGTAGGGCGTCGTGTCCGAATCCGGCACCAGCCGGTCGAGCTCGAGGTCGCGGGGGGTCACGACCGCCTGGGCGGTGCTGGCGTAGCGGGGGAGCTCCGAGTGGGTGCTCTGGGGCAGGTAGCCGAGCAGGGCCCGCACGAAGTCGAAGGCGTCCGCCTCGTCCGCCGCCACGTAGTGGGCGTTCCCTGAACGGCTGCCGTGGGTGGCCGCACCGCCGAGCTCCTCAAACCCGACCTCCTCACCGGTCACGGCCTTGATCACGTCCGGCCCGGTGATGAACATGTGGGACACCTGGTCGACCATCACGGTGAAGTCGGTGAGGGCCGGTGAGTAGACGGCGCCGCCGGCACAGGGTCCGGCGATGACGGAGATCTGCGGCACGAACCCCGACGCCACCGTGTTGCGGTAGAAGATCTCGCCGTAGAGGGCGAGGGAGACGACGCCTTCCTGGATGCGGGCCCCTCCCGAGTCGTTGATCCCGACGACCGGACACCCGATCTCCAGGGCGACGTCCATCACCTTCAGCACCTTCTGCCCGAACACCTCGCCGAGCGAACCGCCGAGCACGCTGAAATCCTGGGAGAACAGGCAGATGTCCCGTCCGTGCACCGTGGCCAGCCCGGTGACCACGCCGTCGCCGTAGGGCCGGTCGCCGGCCGGCTCTGGGTCGCCGGCCCCGTGCCGGGCCAGGGCGTCCAGCTCGCGGAACGATCCGGGGTCAACCAGCGCGTCGATGCGTTGGCGGGCGGTGAGCTTCCCGTGGGCGCCCTGGCGCTGGGCCGCCACCGATTCGGCCTCGTCGTACACCGCCCGGCGCCGGTCCTCGAGGCCCTCGATCCTCGTCGCGGTGGTGTCGGGCACTTCGGGCACCGGCATCACGGGGGGTCGCCCCCAGGTGGCGCGCCCACGACCCGGCAGAGGACCTCGCCCCGCTGGACCTCGTCGCCGACCTTGGCCGAGAGCCCCTGCACCCACCCGTCCGTCGGGGAGCACAGGGACTGCTCCATCTTCATTGCCTCGACCTCGACCACCGTCTCCCCCCGGGCCACATGCTGGCCGTCGGCCGCCACCAGCTTGACCACCCGGGCCTGCATGGGGCTGGCGATTGCGTCACCGGAGCTCCCCGTCCCCGAGTCCGCCGACGCTGTCCGCCGGCGCGGCGGTGGTGGGGGGAGCGCCCCGTCGGCCGGGGACCCGGGGTTGCCAGTCGGCCCGAGGACGCCGAGGTCGCGGGGGAGGGTCACCTCGACCCGGCGCCCGTCCACCTCGAGGGTGAGCTGTCGTCGCCCCGTGTCCGGGGTCGGCTCGGTGGCCCCCTCCCAGGGGGGGAGGGCGTCGAGGTCAGTGGACAGGACCGTCTCGATCCAGTGGGTGTGCACGCGGAACGGTTCGGCCGTGAAGTCGGGATGGTCGACCACGAGACGGTCCATGGGGAGCACGGTGGCGACGCCCTCCACTTCGAACTCGGCGAGGGCGCGACGGGCGCGAGCCAGCGCCTGGGGTCGGTCGCGCCCGTACACGATGAGCTTGCCGAGGAGGGAATCGAATTCGGCCGGGAGGGTGTCGCCCTCCTCGTAAGCGCCGTCCCAGCGCACGCCGGGGCCGGACGGCACCCGCCAACGGCCGAGCCGGCCGGGGCTCGGGAGGAACCCGTTGGCGGGGTCCTCGCCGTTCACCCGGAACTCGATGGCGTGCCCGGTGACCACCGGGTCGTCGTAGTCGATGAGGCCGCCGTCGGCGATCCGGAGCTGTTCCGCCACCACGTCGAAGCCGGTCACCAGCTCGGTCACCGGGTGCTCGACCTGGAGGCGCGTGTTGACCTCGTTGAAGGAGATCGTGCCGTCGGGGGCCAGGAGGAACTCGCAGGTCCCGGCGTTCACGTAGCCGGCCTCGGCCAGGATCGCCTTGGACGCGTCGTAGAGCCGCCGGAGCTCGTCGTCGGAGAGGAAGGGCGCCGGCGCCTCCTCAACCAGCTTCTGGTTCCTCCGCTGCAGCGAGCAGTCGCGGGTGGAGAGCACGACCACCGTGCCCTCCCGGTCGGCGAGGCACTGGGTCTCGAGGTGCCGGGCCTGTTCGAGGTAGCGCTCGACGAAGCACTCGCCGCGTCCGAACGCCGCCGTCGACTCACGCACGGCCGACTCGAACGCCTCGTCGAGCTCGTCCGGTCCGCGGACCACCTTCATGCCCCGGCCGCCACCCCCGAACGCCGCCTTGATGAGGAGCGGGTAGCCGTGCTCGTCGGCGAAGGAGCGGATCTCCGACGCGTCCAGGGCCGGCTCCGACAGGCCGGGGACCAGCGGCGCACCCACTGCGGCGGCGATCCGGCGGGCCACCGTCTTGTCACCCAGGTCGCGGATGGCCTTGGCCGGTGGACCGATCCAGGTCAGCCCGGCGGAGACCACGGCCTCGGCGAAGTCGGCACTCTCGGCCAGGAACCCGTAGCCGGGATGCACGGCGTCGGCGCCGGCCCGCCGGGCTGCATCCACCAGCTTGTCGATGGCCAGGTAGGTGTCGGAGGGTCGGCTTCCCCCGAGAGCGAAGGCCTCGTCGGCGAGCCGCACGTGCGGCGCGTCGAGCTCCTGGTCGGCGTAGACGGCTACCGCGTCGAGCCCGGCGTCGTGACAGCCGCGGATCAGTCGCACCGCGATCTCGCCCCGGTTGGCGATCAGTACCTTGTCCATGTCGGTCTCCGACTCACAGTAGTTCGGGCGCCTGGTAGGTGCCCCAATGCCGTCGGAGGACGTCGCAGAGCTCCCCAACAGTGGCGCCGAGGACGAGCGCCTCCTTCAACGGGTACAGCACGTTGGATGAGCCGGACGCGGCCTCACCGACCGCGTCGAGCGCCCGGGCGAGCGCGCCGGCGTCCCGGCGGTCCCGGGCGCCGGACAGCCGGTCGATCTGGTCGCGCTCCACCTCGGGGTCGATCCGCAGTGGTTGGTAGTGCTCCATCTCGTCGACGACGAAGTTGTTCACGCCGACCACCACCCGCTGGCCGGAGGCGATCTCCTGAGCGATGCGGTAGGCGTTGCGCTCGATCTCCGCCTTCTGGAATCCCGATTCGATGGCGGCGGCGGCACCGCCCATCTCGTCCAACTCGGCGATCAGGTCCGTGACGCGCTGTTCGATCTCGTCCGTCAGGCGCTCGATGGTGTAGGAGCCGCCCAGCG
Organism: Acidimicrobiales bacterium; assembly: GCA_052143895.1. Lineage (GTDB taxonomy): Bacteria > Actinomycetota > Acidimicrobiia > Acidimicrobiales > RAAP-2 > Bog-756. Next base: position 40,010 of record JBKQRT010000388.1, read on the forward strand.
GGTCGACGATCAGCGGCAGATCGGTCTCCGCGGCAAGGACCTGCTGGGTGCGGACGGCGAGCCGGGCCGCCTTGTCGGTGGGCAGCCCGATGGCCTCGTCGAACGAGTTGGTGTGGAGTGACTGGGTGCCCCCGAGCACACCGGCCAACGCGGCCAGTGCCACCCGGACCAGGTTCACCTCGGGCTGCTGGGCGGTCAGCTGGACCCCGGCCGTCTGCGTGTGGAAGCGCAGCTTCATCGACCTCGGGTCCTGCGCACCGAACCGGTCGCGCATGATGCGGGCCCACAGCCGCCGGGCGGCGCGGAACTTGGCGACCTCCTCGAGCACCGTGGTGCGGGCGACGAAGAAGAACGACAGTCGCGGGGCGAATTCGTCCACCGCCAGCCCGGCACCGATGGCGGCCCCGACGTACTCGATGGCGTCGGACAGGGTGAAGGCGAGCTCCTGGACGGGCGTGGCCCCGGCTTCTGCGATGTGGTAACCGGAGATGGAGATGGTGTTCCACCGGGGGAGCTCGGTCTGGCAGTAGGCGAAGATGTCCGTGGCGAACCGGAGCGACTGCCTCGGGGGAAAGATGTGGGTGCCCCGGGCGATGTACTCCTTCAGCACGTCGTTCTGGATGGTGCCGGACAGCCTGGTGAGGTCGGCGTCCTGCTCCTCGGCCACCAGCTGGTACATGAGGAGCAGGATCGCCGCCGGGGCGTTGATCGTCATGGAGGTGGACACCCGGTCGAGCGGGATCCCGTCGAAGAGGATGCGCATGTCGTCGAGAGAGTCGATGGCCACGCCCACCCGTCCCACCTCCCCGCGCGCGAGCGGATGGTCGGAGTCGTAGCCCATCTGGGTCGGCAGGTCGAAGGCCACCGACAGCCCGGTCTGGCCGGCGGCGATGAGCTCCCGGTAGCGCCGGTTGGACTCGGCGGCGGTGCCGAACCCTGCGTACTCGCGGATCGTCCAGGGGTGGCCGCGGTACATGGTCGGGTAGACACCCCGGGTGAACGGGAATTCGCCTGGGGCCCCGAGGCTGACGGCGGGGTCGAATCCGGGCGCTGGCCCGTAGACGGGTGCCAGGGTGAAGCCGGACTCCGACTGGCACCCCGGGACGTCGGTCACCGCGGTGCTACTCGCGTCCGTCCGGCCCGCCCGACAGCAATGGGCGCAGCAGGTCACGGACCGACACCATCCCGACGACCCGTCCCTCGCCATCGATCACCGGAAGATGCCGGATCCCCCGGTCCAGCATCTGGTAGGCGCCGTCGTCGAGGGTGTCACCGGTCCGGGCCGCCACCAGGTAGCTCGTCATCGTCTCGCCCGCCGTCACCACGTCCACGGCCGCCCCCTGGGCCATCTGGGACACGACGTCGCGCTCGGAGACGATGCCCATGGGGTGGTGCGGGTCACCGACGACCAGGGCGCCCACGTTCTCGACCCACAGGGCGTGGGCGACGGCGCGCAGCGTCTCGTCCGGCTGGACGAATACCGCCTTGCTGTAGTCGAGGCTCTCGATCTTGTCCTGCAGCGACAGGGGCATGGCGCCTCCTCCGGTCATGGTGTCCACGGCCGCCGGGCACCATGACCACTCCCGTGCCCCACGACCCTGCTCCCAGTCTGAGCGCCGTCCGGGCACGGCGGCAGGGCCGAAAGTCCCGGTGGCGGGGGTGCCAGCGGTCGGGCTGCCCGCGGGCGGGGTGGCGCGGGCCGGGGTCGGCGCGGCGGCGGGGTCGGCGCAGAGGGTTGCCGGATTCGGGTGGGAGGAGGATCGGTCGTCGGGGTGGCGTCGGTGGCCGACACCATCCGGAGCGAGGCCGGTGCCGCCGGGGGTCCGTTGACCGGGCAGCACGGCGGATCGCCTGTCCCTGCACCGACCAGCGGTCGGCGGATGGTCACGGCGGAAAGCAGCCCCCGATGGCGGGATCCGGCGGCGACGTCCGGCGGCGACGTCCGGCGGTGGGGCCCGGCGGTGGGGCCCGGCGGTGGGGCCCGGTGCCCGGAGGGAAGGGGGCTGCGTCAATCGGTTTCCGATTTCGGTATACCCCGTAGACATGTGTATCCCGTAGACATTGATCCGGTGGGTTCGACAGGCGTGGGCGTGGGGGTTGCGTTGACGGGCGTGGCGCCGGCCCCACGGTGGCTCCCGTCGCCGCCGCGCCGTTCGGCGCCCTGGACCCGAGAGGTGCGCGCCGGGACCAGCTGGATCGCCGACCGGGCGTGCTGCGGTGATCGGGGAACGTCTGGACGGCAAGGTCGCCGTGGTCACCGGCGGGTCGGGTGGGATTGGGGGCGCCACCGCACGGGGCCTGGCCCGTGAGGGAGGCTCGGTGGTGGTCGTCGACATCGACACGGCCGGGGCCCTCGACGTGGCGGAAGACATCGACGCGGCGGGAGGTGCTGCGTCCGCGGTCGGAGCCGATCTGTCCGAGGAGGTGGGCGTGGTGTCGGCCATCGCCGCTGCCGCTGACCGCCACGGACGTCAGGACGAGCTCCACAACAACGCCCTCGCTCACCGACACCGACTTCCTGGCCTGGGACACCGACGTGACCGGCCTCTCGCTGGAGGTGTGGGAGCGGACCATGGCCGTCAACCTGCGCAGCCAGGTGCTCACCCGCAAGCACGCCATCCCTCTGATGGTGGCGAGTGGGTGAGGTTGATCATCAACATGTCCTCCGGAGCGGCGCTCAAGGGCGACACGACCCGCACGGCCTACGGCGTCTCCAAAGCGGGCGTCAACGCCCTGACCGTGTACGCGGCCAGCAGCCACGGCAAGCGGGGCGTCCGGGTCAACACCGTCGTCCCTGGGCTCGTCATCACCGACGCCGTGCGGGCCCATCTGACGGAGCGGATGATCGAGGGCCTCGGGCGTTCGACCCCCACGCCGTACCTCGGCCGACCGGCCGACATCGCCGAACTGTTGGTGTTCCTGGCGTCGGACGGGTCCCGTTACATCACCGGACAGATGATCGTCGTCGACGGTGGGATGTCGGCCCACGTCGGCCTGCCCGCCGCCGGCGACCGCTGAGGCCCAGGTGCCCGCCCTCTGGGTGACCGCGGCCCGGACCCGGCACGCCTCCGGTCATTGCCCGGGCATCCGGGTCGGACCGAGCACGTACTCGCCCGTGTCGGGATGGTGGTACCAGCCGCTCGAGGCCTGCGTACCGCCGTCGACATGGATGGTCTGTCCGGTCACGTAGCTCGAGAGCGCGCTGGCGAGGAAGACGGCGGCACCCGCCATCTCGTCGACGCGGCCCGCACGACCCATCGGGACGGTCAGGCCGAAGCCGGCCTCGGCACCGGGGGGAGCCACCGAGATCATCCCCTCGGTCAAGGTGATGTCCGGCGCCAGCGCGTTGACCCGGATGCCGTGCGGTGCGAGCTCCAACGCTGCCGTCTTGGTGAAGTTGATCACACCGGCCTTGGCCGCGGCGTAGGCGGCGTACCCGGGGGCAGCCCGCACCCCCTCGATGGAGGTGATGTTGACGATGCTCCCGCCGGTACCCCGGTCGACCATCAGCCGGGCGACCCGCTGGGTGCAGAGGATGACGTGACGGAGGTTGGCCCGGTAGAGGGCGTCCCAGCCGTTCTCGGACGTTTCGAGGAGCGGCGAGAAGAACACCCCACCAGCGTTATTGACCAGGATGCTGGCCGGACCGAGCTCGGCGGTGGTGCGGGCGAGCGCGCCGTCCACCTGCGCCGTGTCGCGGACGTCGGTGGTGACGGCCAGCCCCCCAACCTCGTCGGCCGCCGATGCGGCGGTGTCGGCATCCCGCTCCCAGATCGCCACCGAGGCACCGAAGGCGGCCAGTCCGCGGGCGATGCCCCGGCCGATGCCCGCCCCCCCACCGGTGACGACGGCCACCCGGTCGTGCAGCAGCACCGAGGAAGGATCCATGGACACGGTGGCACCCGCCTTATAGGTTCGAGCAACGTATGGTCAGAGGTCGGCGACGCCGGCCGGAGGGGGGAAGTATGCCAAGGATCGAACCGATCCCGCTCGAGGCCCTGGCGGACGAGCCCCGGCGGATCATCGAGGAGGGGGTGGCGGACGGCACCTACGCCACACCCGTTCCGTTGCAGATCTTCGCCTACCGCACGGCCCAGCTCCTCATGACCAACGCCGCCCGCGGGGCGTGGGGGACCCAGACGCTCCTCGGCGCGCGCATCCTCGAGCTCATCCGGATCCGGAGCGCGCAGCTCGGCGAGTGCCAACCGTGCATGCAGTCCCGGAAGCACGACTCCATCACCGACGAGGACGTCGCCTGTCTGATCGCTCCGGGCCATTCGGAGCTGACCGAGCAGGAGCGGCTGGCCGTGGAGTTCCTCGATCTGCTGTCGGCGGACCACCACGCCATCGACGACGCGTGCTACCGCCGGCTCGCCAGCGTCTTCACCGCCGCCCAGATCGTCGAACTGGGGTTCACCTGCGCCACAGCCATGGGTACCCACCGGTTCATCCACACCCTCGACGTCTTCGGCAGCGGTGCGCCGGTAATCACCTACGACCCGGGACAGGTGGACTCCGGCTACCCGGACGTCCGGGGCGAGGCACCGGCGTGAGCGAAAGCGTCCTCGTGACGGGCGCCACCGGGCTGGCCGGGGCCAACGTGTGCCGGCTCCTCGTGGAACGGGGTGACACCGTGCACGCGCTGGCACGGGCCGGGGCCGACACCGGCCCGCTGACCGGCCTCGGGGTGCAGGTGGTCACCGGGGACGTCACCGAGCCTGGTGACGTCCGACGTGCCGCCGAGGGATGCGACTCGGCCGTCCACTGCGCCGCCCTCCTCGGCGGTGCGAGCCAGGACCTGGCCGACTTCCGGGCCGTCAACGAAGGCGGCACCAGGCACGTGCTCGACGCGGCCGAGGCCGTCGGCATGCGACGGGTGGTGGCCGTCAGCACCGGCACGTTCTTCAACACGTCGGGGGGGCTCGACCGGGAAGACGCCCCGGTGGCCGACGAGCCGAGCTCTGATCCCTACACGCTCACGAAGATGGCCGCCTTCCAGGACGCCATGACCCGGGCCGCGGCCGGCCAGGACGTGGTCACCACCCACCCCGGGGCCATCTTCGGACCCTCTCCGGTGGTCAGCAACGCGCTCGGTCGGACCAGCTTCAACCGGGTGCTCCTCGCCGCGCTCCGACGCCGGCTCTCGCAGTACCTCCGCTTCCCCGTGAGCTGGGTCTTCGCTGACGACGTGGCCCGTGGGTGCCTGCTCGCCCTCGACAACGGGGTCCGCGGCGAGCGGTACATGCTCGACGGGCGCCCCGAGGACGTCATGAGCATCGCTGAGGCGTGCACCCGGATCTGTGAGCTGGCCGGGGTCGACCACCGGGTGGAGGACGTCGAGCCGTCCGACGATTCCGAGCTGGCCCGCACCTTCGGGCCGACGCTCGTGGCGATCGCCGCCAAGGCGGCCGGCGAGCCCCCGTCCCGTCGTCCGCTCATCGAGTCGAAGACCTACAAGCGGCTCGGGTACGACCCCATCCCCCTCGACGACGGCCTCCGCCTCACCACCGGATGGCTGCGTTCGACCGGGACGCTCGACTGAACCGGCCGGTCACCGGCCGGCGGTCAGGCGCCGACCTCGGCCATGGCCACCTCTCCGGCGGCAGCCAGCCCCTCCTCGGCATCGGCGGCGAACGAGTGCATGACGGTGGACTGTCCGGCCCCCCGCATCCACGAGAATACGGCACCGAGGAAGCACAAGCCTGCGGCCAGCACGAAGGCCAGGTGCAATCCGCGGCCGAACGGTTCGGCGATCAGGTCGGGGAAGAAGCTCCGGCCAGTGAGGTAGCCGGCGTTTGACCCGGTCCGGGCGAGGAGCTGGGGACCGAGGAGCTGGTGGATCGGATTGATGCCGAGAAAGGCGGCGAACAGGCTGCCGATCGGGGAGACGTGGGAGATCGTCTGTGCCGCACCGGAAGGGATGCCCTGTCCGGTGAGCCCGGCAAAGAGCGCGTGAGGCAGCGTCGCCGCCAGTCCGAGGCTGATGACGGTGAAGAAGAACCCGATGGACAGGACGCTGGCCGAGTTCTGGAACGTGTTGAGCATGCCGCCCCCAGCCCCGCGTTGGTTGGCTGGAAGGCTGTTCATCACTGCGCTCGTGTTCGGGGCGGCGAAGAGCCCGAGGGAGAGGCCGACCGTCAGCAGGAGGAGCGCGAACAGCGGGTAGGGGAAGTCCATGGGCAGGGCCTGCATCCCGAAGAAGCTGATGCCGGTGAGGACCAGGCCGGCGGAGGCGAACGGGCGGGGTCCGTAGCGGTCGGCCAGCCGGCCGGCTAGCGGCCCTGAGATGAAGAACCCGACGGTGAGCGGGATCATGTAGATGCCGGCCCACAGCGGTGTCCGTTCGAAGCTGTAGCCGTGGAGGGGGAGCCAGATCCCCTGGAGCCAGATGATGAGCATGAACTGGAGCCCGCCCCGGGCCAGGGCACCCATCAGGCCGGCCAGGTTGCCCATGGCGAAGGCACGGCTCCGGAAGAGCTTGAGCTGGAACATGGGATCGTCAACGTGGTGCTCGATCACGACGAACCCGGCAAGGACGGCCACACCGCCGACGACGCAGGATAGGACGAACGGGCTGGTCCACCCCATCGTGTGGCCCCCGTAGGGCTGGAGCCCGTAGACGATGCCGGTGAGGATGCCGACCAGTCCGACGGCGAAGGCGATGTTGCCGATCCAGTCGATGCTGGCCTTGATCCGCACGCCGTTGTCGTGGAGACGGAAGTAGGCCCAGGCCGTCCCGAAGAGACCGAACGGCACTGACACCAGGAACACCAGGTGCCACTGGATCGGGGCGAGTAGACCGCCCAGCAGCAAGCCGAGGAACGATCCCCCGATGGCGGCGACGCCGTTGATCCCGAGGGCGAACCCCCGCTCGTCGGCGGGGAAGGCGTCGGTGATGATGGCGCTGGAATTGGCGAAGATGAAGGCGCCGCCGAGCCCTTGACCGACGCGCATCACGATGATCCAGAGGGCGGCGCCCGGTCCGGACATCCAAGTGACGGAGAACAGGACGGAGAAGGCGGTGAAGATGGCGAACCCGAACGTGTACATCTTCACCCGACCGAAGATGTCACCCACGCGGCCGAAGCTGACGACCAGGACGGAGGTGACGAGGAGGAATCCCATCAGGATCCAGAGGAAGTACGAGGTGTTGCCCGGCGAGAGCGGGTTCAACGCGATGCCTCGGAAGATGTCTGGCAGTGCGATGAGGAGGATCGAGGAGTTGATGGTCACCATCAGCATGCCGATCGTCGTGTTGGTCAGTGCGACCCACTCGTAGCGCTTCGACTCGACGATGGAGGGCATGCGGTCTCCTACCTGGTTGCGCGGCGCCCGGCGTTGTCAGACGGCGCTGTCGGCGGCGATAGTTGGTTGTCAGCAACTAACTATAATGGGACCCAGAACTGATGGAACATGGGGGAGTGATGGCGTCCACGACGGCCGGGCGGGACAGTGCGGTGAAAGAGGCGCTCGGGCTCCGTGTGGCGCTCGTGCGGCTCCACCGGCAGCTCCGGGCCAGATCCGGTTCCGGCATGACGCAGTCCCAGGCGTCGGCACTGGCGCGCATCGAGCACTCGGGAGCGGCCCGGATCGGGCACCTCGCCGAGCTCGAGGGCACCACGGCGGCCACGATGAGCCGTGTCGTCGACAGCCTCGAGGCGAGTGGCCTGATCGAGCGGGTGCCGGATCCCCTCGACGGGAGGGCCAGCCTGGTGCAGCTGAGTACCGAGGGTGGGGCGATGCTGCAGGAGCTCCGGGCCAGGAGCACCGAGACCCTCCGCCGCGCACTGGCGCTCATGGGTGACGACGATCGGGCATTGATCGCGGCGGCGATCCCCGCCCTCGAGCAGCTCAGCGACCTGCTGCAGGCGATGGAATGAGGAGCGGGATCTTCAGGCGGTGACGCCGGCCCCGGCGCCAGGGGCGATCAGGCTCGTTCCGACGAGTGACCCGCGACAACGACTTTGCGCTCGAGCTCCTCCGGGGCGGTGCCTCACGGGTGGCGTTCTTGCTCGACGAGAGCCTTCCGAGCATGGACACGCTGCTCGGAGCCGTCCGCGAAGTACGCTCAGGCTAAACTGTCCTCGACCCGAGCATCGTCGATTCGCTCGTTCGTCGGCGGGACACGATGACCATCGATGATCTGACATTGCACGAGTCCGATGGGTTGGAACAAATGGCCCACGGGCTCTCAAACCGGGCCATCGCCAGAGAGCTCAATGCCTCGATCAAGGCCATCGAGAAGTACTCGACGGCCATCTTCCGCAAGCTCGATCTCGCCGACCGATCGGACGAGGACCGGCGGGTCAGCGCGACGCTCGCCTACCTGCGTGCCTATGCCGGACCCTTCCGGCCGACGACAGGGAATTCCCCACCCGGAACGTAGGGATGTCCCACGGGTGCGTCGTCCGGTGGCTCGTCAGGGCACCCCGACCGGGTGCTCCGACGCGGCGCTCGACCAAGGCGTCCGGCTTCCGGGTCCCACCGGGTGAGCGCCGGGCCCGGATGAGCTCTCGCGAGTGAGAGCCAGATGGGGTCGTTCGGCCCTAGTGGAGTGCGACCTGGGAACGGAGACTTGTTGGAGGGAGGTGGTGGCGATGGCTGTGGAATCGGTGCTCGCGGAGGCCGTTCGGGAGTGGGTCGGCGATGTCCTTCCCAGTCAGGCCACGGTCGCAGACCGAGCAGTGGCCTTGGCCGTCGCTTGCTATGCGCGTGGAGGCTCGGTGCTCGAAGCCTGCACGGAGGCACGTGTCTTTGTCGGAACATGCGCCCCGCATCCGGCTCATCGGAGAGTGGATAGGCATGTCACCCATCGGTTGGCCTCCTGAGAGTCGGCGCACGGCGTGGGGGCATACCGCTGGTGTACTGACGCCGCCACCGTTCTGCCCTGACGGTCGCCAACGTGGGCAACAGCCTCGGATTCTCGGATGATGCGATGACGATCGCCGCGCTCGACGTGTCTGACGCAACTGGACCGGTCCTCGAGGAGGCCGTTCTGCTCGGGGAGATGACACACACCGAGGTCCAGGCGGTCCATGTGACACGGGGACCCGCTGATCCAGTCGAACTGCTCGTCGAGGAGACCGAGGAGGCGGGGGTGCCCCTTCGACTGCTCGAGCCCCCCATCGAAGGTGCGTTCACCACTGTGGTCGAGGGGCCCGAAGTGCACCTCGTGGTGATCGGGGAACGGGGTTCCGTCGCCGGTCGGCGACCGATGGGTCGAACGACCCGTCACATCCTGGAGCACGTGACCAGCCCTGTCGTTGTCGTGCCTCCTGAGGCGACCTCGTGCGGCGAGGTACGGAGGTTCCTGGTGCCACTCGAAGGCACGTCACGAAGCTCGCGACCGATCATCGATCGGGTATGTCCACTGCTCACGAGCAACGTGGAGCTGCTCGTCCTCCACGTCTTCAATGAGATGACGACACCGACCATGTTGGACCATCCGGGATACGACCTCGACATCATCGGCCGGGAGTTCCTCATTCAGTACTGCCCCGATGCCTCCCGTATCGAACTGCGGTCGGGACGGAATGTGGCGGCGCGTGTAACGGAGGTCTGCCGCAACGAGCGAGTCGACCTCGTTGCCCTGAGCTGGTCGCAGGATCTCTCGCCCGGGCGAGCTCAGGTCGTTCGCGGGATCCTCAGCGCTTCACAGATCCCTGTTCTGCTCCTCCCGCTCCACAGAGGTGAGATCGGAGGGTGAGCGGGATCCGTCGTCGACCACCGGCGCGGTCGACAACGGTGTGCACTACCCGATCGTGATCGACAGGTCGGCAGTTGCCACGTGCTCGGTGTGAGGCTTGGTCTTGGTCTTCACCTGCCGAGTCCATGCCTCCCGCGGGTAGGTCGCCGCCCGCAGCCGAATCACCGCGGAATCGCTATCAGCGAAACTCGCACGGCGAGCCTCAGTTGGTGGGCCTGTGCAGTTGGTGGGCCGTGCGAGTGTCGATCTCGCCACCTTGGGATTAAAAGCGCCTTCCGCGATGTCGCCCAGGGTCCGGTCCGGTCGCCGGCCGTCCCATTTACCCAGCTCAATATCGCTGCACTGAAGAGTAGCTGAGACGTCGTCCATCGGGTTGCGACGCAGAAGGACGGAAATGTTGGGTCAATTGTTGGGCAGAATTCGCGTCTCTGGCATCGTCGCCCCAATATCGCGATTACACGGGTGAAAGCGTCCCCGAACGGCATATCGGGGACAGGCGATCGCGTGAATAGGCGCATGTCATGCGCGCCCCCCAAAGAAGAGGATCCTCGGCTGCGCCGGCAGAGTTCGCAAGGCCTCTCGGGAGAACGTCAAGAGCGATTCAGGATCACTGATGGACTCGAACGCGTGTGCCTGCTCGAGGCCGCGTACTATGTGACTGGCCCAACTCGCCAGGGTTGGCCGCCCGATTCGCTGAACCTGAACACCGCCGTTCGGACCTCCCTGATGGTGTCGTCAAGCAACGCAATGGCAGTCTGGATCCTCCGAGTCGCGGCAGGTTCGCAGTCAAATTGCAGAGCGCCTTGGAGTATTAGCGCTGCTTCGAAGACTCCACGAATGACCGACCTGTTCAGCTCATCGGCAATGGCCTCGATCACGGCCGATGGTGAGTGCGGTACCGCCGCAGTAATGAGGTCGATTTCGTCTCCGGGCGCATGGCCAGCCTCTTCCGAGGTGCCAAGTGGCGCTCCCTGCTCGGACTCCACCGCCGCATCGGTCATGGAGGCGATCATGCTGTCGACGTAGGCGATTGCCTTGCTGATCTCGTCCAATGCGGATACGGGTTCACTACCGCCCTCACCACGCGTCGGCTTCGTGCAGTCGGGAACCGCGTAGCGGCCGGTCCATGCCTGGCTCAGCGTGCCCGGTCCCATGCCCTCGAGCGCGATAGCTGCTCGGTGCAAGGCATGGCCAGCTTCGATGAGCCGCATCGTGGAATCGCCATCGGGTCCGGTGCAGCTCATCTGGCGCCCGTCTCCGTCAGGAGGAAGGCCACGGTCGAGCCCGCAATCGAGATGGAGGCCCACGGACGTACGAGGAGACGCCCTCGTGTCGTCCTTCCACAGCGCCCTATGCACATCGGGAGCCTTTGATCTCCGCCACAGCAGCAATAACGCTACGCCGAGAGTCCTTCGGTTGGCACACTGCGACCCCCAACGGGGTGTTCCCGTTTGTCGGTGGCGGCTAGCTTCTCAACCGGTCGGCAAAGAGTATCCGTCCGAATCACGACGTTCAAGCGCCCCGATCGACGTCCTTTCGGTCGAGCACCGATCAAGAGGGTGCGCCCTACTGTTCGGGGTGCTCACCGCTCGGGAAGGCTGCCCGTCGAGACGACGTCTTCGGCGATCTGGAGCACCTTCTCATTCCGAGTCTGGGAGGCCGTGCGGAGAAGATGGAACGCGGCGTCAGCATCGATGTGACGCGTGGCCATAAGGATTCCCTTCGCCTGTCCGATCACATCCCGGCTGGACAGCGCCTCGCGCAACCCGGCCGCCTCCGCCAAGTCGCGTTCGTGGACTTGCGCACCAGCGAGGGCAAGTGCCGCGTGTGCCGCGAAGACGGTCCCGAGAGCACGTGCGGACTCGTCGAACGCGCCGCGGCGACCGCTGTACAAGTCGAGTGCCCCGAGCGTCTCCTCGGAGGCGAACAGCCGAAATGCCAGCATGCTCTCAATGCCTGCTTTGAGGGCCTGCTTCGTAAATGTCGGCCAGCGCGATGTGTGGTCGCGAAGGTCCGGTGATTCGAACATGGGGCGCTCCCAGATCGCGTCCACGCATGGACCTTCACCGATCTCGTGCTCCATCTCTTCGACTTCATGCACCACCTCGTTGGACCATGCTCCAAGCACGATCTTTCGCTTGGTCACCAGCAGTAGACCAGCCCCGTCGCAGCCATCGATCGTTTCAGCAGCCACATCGACGATCCGCTGCAATGTGGCGAGGACCGTCGGCTGCGCGGCAAGCGATCGGGCAATCTCCGCGATCGAACTGGACGGCTCATCGCGTCTTGGCCTTGGCAATGCAGACTCGGCCTGATCACTCATTCGCATGGCCTGCTCTCGGGGACCGTTGGCCACCGCCAGATCCAGGTCGTAGCAGGGCATCCCCGCAGGTGGCACGGCGCTCGATCATCGATTCAGTCTGGCATCAATGCCAGGCGGGGGTGCAGTCCGATTCAATCCCCAAGAGAACTTCTCGGGCAACCGCTGAGCCCCGGGATGGGCCGTTCAGGCGCAAGGCGTCGCCCATCAACCGACAACACATGGCATGCCAAGGGGCTGTGATCAGAAGTCGAGCGGTCAGGTGGGTATATCTGGAACCCGTCAACCTGAGGGGTCAACGGCTCCGTCTCTCCATTCGGAGCCACATTCTGGCCCTGTCCCCGAACCGGTTCGGTAGGACACCGGGCTTCGGATCGGAGCGAGGAGCTACAGGGTCATCCGCC
>JBKQRT010000389.1:0-18979 GCA_052143895.1 Acidimicrobiales bacterium
AGAACCATTCTGGGTACTCCGTCCCGTGGAACAATTCCGGCACTCAGGCCTGTTACTTGCTACGGAACACCTCACGAGATAGCGACTGCCCCGGCACACGCTTGCGCTTCAAGATCTCTTGCATTTCCGGACTGCGCTCAACCGCTCGGGCGTATTCGAAAGAGTCCCGAAGCGCTCTCTCGCGCTTGTTGTGGGTTGCCGTCAACTTCTCATCGGCCTTCGGCATCGTGAGCTCCCTTTGTCGGCCGCGCTATTCAAAACCCTACTCGGGCAGGGGCCCTGGCAGGGTGGGTTTGTCAACCCGTAACTTCCCCATGGGTGCCAAGGATCTCATCCAGGTCGTCGACCTGGACTATCTTCGGAGCTGCGGAAACGCGAATTGCGGCCATTCGCCCGTTTCGACACAGGAAGGGTTCGGGCCGCGATCCTCCAGAACGGCCAGCCGGATCGCCGGATGGTCTTCTCGTCACCCAGAAGGTCAGAGCTCAGAATGCACCTGGTCTTGACCGGGTGTCGCGCGACAGTCTGAAATTGCTCATCCTGCCCTCATCTCGCTCGAGGCCGAGACGCGCCCAGCATCTCCAGTGCCTCGCCGGACAGCCGGTAGCCGGTCCATTCCTCCATGGCCGTGGCGCCGAGCGATCGATAGAAGCCGATGGCCGACTTATTCCATCTGAGCACCGACCAGTCGACCCGGCTGTAGCCCGCCCGAACGGCGATCGAGGCCAGCTCGGTCACCAGCGCCCGACCCAGGCCGTGGCCCCGGGCTTCGGGTCTGACGTAGAGGTCCTCGAGGTAGATGCCGTTCCGCCCGGTCCACGTGGAGAAGTTGAGGAACCAGATGGCCATGCCGGCGACCGTCCCATCCAGCTCGGACACGTGGGCGAAGACGGTCGGCGCATCGGCGAACAGTGCGTTGTGCAGTGCCGTCCGGTCGATCGCCACTGATCCGGGCGATCGCTCGTACTCGGCGAGGTCGTGGATCAGCCCGACCAGCGTGTCAACGTCGGCGGGTGTGGCCGGCCGGATCATCCGGGCAGGTTACCCAGGCCCCGGCCGGTCACGCGATCGGTCACGGGATGAGGAGCACCCGGCCGAACGCCATCCGGCTCTCGATGTAGGCGTGGGCATCGCCGGCCTCGGACAGGGCGAACCGGCGGTCGACGACCACCTGCAGCTTCCCCTCGGCGATGTCGGCCAGATGGCGGGCGATCACCCCGTACGCCCGGGTGCCGAGGTACAGCTCCGCACCGAGGAAGTACCCGGCCAGGGTCTGGTTGTTGGGCCGCATGGTCGAGATGTCGAGCGACGGCGCGAACTCGCGTCCGGCGTCACCGAAGGTGACGCACCGCCCCCGGTAGGCCAGGCAGTGGAGGCTCCGCTGCAGGGTCGGGCCGCCGATCGAGTCCACCACCACGTCGGCGCCGCGGCCGTCGGTCAGCCGGCGCACCTCCTCGACGAAGTCGGTCGACCTGTAGTTGATCCCGTCGTCGAGCCCGAGTGCCCCAAGGCGTGCCAGCCGGTCGTCGCTCGACGCGGTGGCCAGCACCCGGGCCCCCGCCCGGTGGGCCAGCTGGATGGCGGCGATACCCACGCCGCCGCCGCCGGCGTGGATGAGCGCCGTCTCGCCCGGCTGGAGCCGGCCGAACTCGAAAAGGCAGTCGTCGGCGGTCCCGAAGGGTACCGGCACGCAGGCCGCCTCCTCGGTGGGGACACCCTCGGGTATGGCCCAGCAGAACGCCTCGCCCACCGACCGCAGTTCGGCGTGGGAACCGTCGAGGCCGACGGTGACCACCCGGTCGCCGACGGCGAACCGGTCGACACCTGACCCCACCGCGGCCACCGTGCCGGCGCACTGATAGCCCACGATGTGCGGCGTGCGGGTGATCTCACCGCCGAGGCGGTTGAGGGTGTCCCCGCCTTCGATGCTGACCGCCTCGACGCGCACGAGCACGTCCGCGTCGCCCACCACGGGGTCCGGGACGTCCTCGTAGCGGAACACCTCGGGCCCTCCCGTCTCGTAGTACACCGCTGCCTTCATCTCACCCTCCCTGGTCCGGCGCCCTTTCGTCCCACACTAGGCAGGGTGCCGGCGTCGTCCGCCGCCGAACCCCGGGCGACGTCCGCCCCCACTGGACGCGACCGGCAGCGCTCGCCGAGACTGGAGTCGGCACGGCCTCCGGGTAGCGCCGGTGACCGGACCGGAAGGAGCGCCGGCGTTGGCCCCACCGCCGTGCCGCAGGGGACCCGGAATCCGATGGCTGCCCCGGGCCGCGTCGGCCGTCCTGGTGCTCGGGGCCGCCCTCCTGACCGCACCGAGCACCGCCGCGTCCGCCACCCGCCCCGCCGGTGGCCCGGCACCGGGCACGCTGCGGGTGGGGAGCCAGCTCCTCACCCGGTGCGGTTCGGACCCGACCGCCTACTGCGGCACGCTGCGGGTGCCGCTCGACGACGCCGAACCCGCCGCCGACCAGATCACCATCGCCTACCGCCGGTACCCCGCCGTCGATGCGGAGGGCACGGCGTCCGGGACGGTCGTCCCCGTCAAAGGCGGGCCAGGCTTCCCCTCGATCCAGTCCGTGACGGGCGGCTACTCGGTCGCGTGCGGATCGCTCCTCGACCGCTGGAACCTCCTGGCCGTGGACCAGCGCGGCACCGGCCGCTCGACCCCCCTCGATTGCCCGGCGCTCCAGCAGTTCGTCGGCCAGGCCAGCGGAAGGCGCTACCAAGCGGCTGCCGCCTCGTGCGCCCACGTACTCAACCATCGAGGGCGGACACCGTCCGGCGCCTGGGTCCACGCATCTGACCTGTTCACGTCGGCTCCGGCCGCCGCCGACCTGGCCCGGGTCATCCGGGCGCTGGGCCTGTCCCAAGTGGACCTCTACGGCGACTCGTACGGCTCGTTCTTCGCGCAGGTGTTCGCCAACCGCTACCCCGGACTCGTCCGCTCGCTGATCCTCGACTCGGCCTACGAGACCCAGGGGCTCGACCCGTGGTACCGGAGCACCGTCGACGACATGCCCGTCGACTTCGATACCGCCTGCACCCGCAGCCCGGCCTGTGCCGAAGCCGAGACCGAGCCGGTCTGGACCCGGATCGAGGCCCTGGCCGCGTTCCTCCGGAACCACCCGGCCTCTGGCACGGTGCCGGGACCTGACGGCACGCGGGAGCCGGTGACCATGGGCGTGGTGGGCCTCGTCAACCTCGCGAACGACGCCGCCGGTGACCCGCAGGTCCTTCGCGGGATCGACGCGTCGGCCCGGGCCCTGCTCATGGAGCACGACCCGGCCCCGATGCTGCGTCTCTAGGCCCAACGCCTGGCATTCGACGAAGACTACTTCGACCTTCCGGCGTCCGACTACTCCGACGAGATGTACCTGGCCACCTCGTGCCTCGACTACCCGCAGCTGTTCGACATGGCCGAACCGGCGGGCGGGCGGATGACCGAGCTCCTGGCGGCCGAGACTGACCTGCCGGCATCGACGTTCGCCCCGTTCACCACCGCGGAATGGCTCGACCAGGACCAGAACACCGAGGCGTACACCGTGTGCGTCGGCTGGCCGTCACCGATCGATGCCGATCCCCCGACCACCGGCACGACCCCTCAGGTGCCGCCGGGCACGCCGGTCCTCATCCTCGGTGGTGAGCTCGACACCTGGACGCCACCCACGGACATGGGCAAGGTCGTGGCCGAGCTCAGCGGTCACGCCAGGCTCATCGAGCTGGCCAACTCGACTCACGTGGTGGGGGAGGGGGACACCGCCTGCGGCTCGCTCCTGGTGCAGGAGTTCGTGGCCGCCCCCCAAGCCCTCGACTCGATGGACGCATCGTGCGCGGCGTCGGTGCCGCCCATCGACGCAGTGGGGAACTATCCCGAGTCGGTGAGCGCCGAACCGCCGTTGACCCCGGACGAGGGCGATGCGGCGTCGACCGCGCAGCTCGGGCTGGCGGCGGGGACCGTGGCCACCGCTGGGGACGCCCTGGTCCGGTGGCAGGCGGTCGGCGCCAGCGTCGACGCCGGCCTGCACGCGGGCTCGGTGCGTGCGCACGGCTCGGAGCTCACCCTCTCGGGCGACGAGTTGATCCCCGGCGTGGCGGTGAGCGGCCGGCTGGTGACGACGGCCACCGAGGCGTCGGCGTCGCTCACCGCGTCGGGCCCGGTGGCGGGGTGAGCGGTGATCACTGTCCGCTGGCCGCTCGGCGTGGCCGACCCGGTCGCATCGGTCCGCGGCTCGGCCGGGGGGGTGGCGCTCGCCGGCCGGGAACCGGCACCCTGAGTCGGGCCGGGAAGACGCCTCAAGGGGGCGGCCGACGGTGCCGATACGGAATCGTGGTCATCGACACCGTGGTCGGTGCGGGCCGGGGCTCGCCGCCCGACACCGCTGGAGCCCCCCGTGCGAAGGCACCACCCGAGCAGTCGGCGGACTCGCCGAGCCTGTCGCCCCTGGTGCTCGCCTACCTGGTCGGGCCCTTCGCCTTGGGCCTGCTCCTGGTGTTCCGCGGTTTCGGGCTGGTCGCCCGCCTGCCCGTTTGGGCCTACTTCGCAGCCATCGTTGGTGCCTGCATCCTGTCGGTGCTCGTGGAGCCCTGGCACGACGCGCCGGAGGGGTCGTTCAAGCTCCATGCGCGCCTCGCCGTCCACGTGACATCCGTGAGCATGGTGATCTATATGACGGGGTGGGGTCCTGCCCTCGGCATGGCCTACGCCTTTGTGGCCCTCCAGGAGCTGCAGACCTGGGGGGCGGCTCTCTGGCGCCCGGTGATGTGCTGGTCGCTCCTCAACATCGCGGTCGCCCAGTACCTGCTCTGGCTGGGATGGGTGCCGTCGTTCCTCACCCGATCCCAGGCCGAGACCGTCGGGGCGCTGGGTGCCTTCGTGCTGGTCATCGTGATCCGGATGGCCGGCGCCACCGGTGAGAAGAAGGAGCGGGCCGAGGCGCTCCTCGCCCACCAGGCGCTGCACGACATGCTCACCGGGCTGCCCAACCGTTCCTTCTTCTACGATCGCACCGAGGACGCACTCGAGCGCACCGCCGTCGGAGGATCCTCGTGCGCGGTGATGCTCTTCGACCTCGACCGGTTCAAAGAGATCAACGACACGATGGGCCACCGGTACGGCGACCGCGTGCTCACCGAGGTCGGGCCGCGGGTCCAGGCGGTCCTCCGGGGCGCCGACGTGCTCGCCCGCCTCGGGGGCGACGAATTCTGCGTGCTGCTCTCCCAGGTCGCCAGTGAGGCGGACGCCGTCCGAGTGGCCCAGCGGATCGTGGCCATGCTCGAGATGCCCTTCGACGTGGACGGCACCATCCTCGGCATCGAGGCCAGCTGTGGCATCGCCATGGCCCCCCCTGATGGCGGCAGTGCCGACCTGCTGCTCCAACAGGCCGACGTGGCCATGTACGTGGCCAAGGAGGCGCAAGGGAGCGTGGTCGTCTACACGGACGAGCTCAACGTCAACACGCCGGAGCGGCTGGCCCTCCTCGGGGACCTGCGCAATGCCGTGCTGCGCACCGAATTCGTGCTCCACTACCAACCGAAGGCGTCGATGCGGACCGGCGAGGTGCTCGGTGCGGAAGCACTCATCCGGTGGGAGCACCCGATGCTCGGGCTCCTCGGTCCCGACACCTTCATTCCGGAGGCGGAGCGAACGGGCCTGATCGAGCCGATGACGCACTGGGTGCTCGACGACGCGCTGTCCGAGTGTCGTCACTGGCTCGACAACCGGGACCCGGACGACAGGGCCGAGCTGTCGGTGGCGGTCAACCTGTCTGCCCGCAGCCTCCTCGACGCCTCGCTGGTCGACGTGGTCCGCGGGGCACTCGACCGGTGGGGGGTGCCGGCCCACCTGCTCGATCTGGAGATCACCGAGACCATCCTCATGACTGATCCGCCCCGGGCTCGGCGGGTCCTCACCGAGCTGGCGGAAATGGGCGTCACGCTCTCCATCGACGACTTCGGCACCGGCTACTCCTCGTTGGCCTACCTCCGCGACCTGCCCGTGCACGAGCTCAAGATCGACCGGGCCTTCGTCCAGGACATGGGCACCGATTCCGACGAGGCCGTCATCGTCCGTGCCGTGGTCGACCTCGCCGGCAACCTCGGGCTGCAGACCGTCGCCGAAGGAGTGGAGGACCGCGCCACGTGGGAGCAGCTGTCCGAGCTCGGCTGCGACGCCGCCCAGGGCTACCACCTGGCCCGGCCGATGCCGGCGGAACGGTTCCGGTCATGGCTCCGCGAGTACCGGGCGGCGCCCGACCGCGCCCTCATCCTGCCGGGCGCCGTCCACCCGGCCCGGGACGGCCGGACGCCGGTGCTCGACTGACGGCAACACCTGTAGTCAAGTTCTGTCGCCGGAGCGCCGATAGCAGAGGTCATGGACCCGTACGTGCATGTTGAGGCGGACTCGGCACACGGCGACGGCGACGCGGGCCGACCCGGAGAGGCTCGCGTCGATCCGAGCGGGCACAATCAGCTGAGCACCGAGCGGGTTGCGCTCGGGACGGCCCTCGAAGCCCGGGCCGACGAGGTGGGGGAGATGGTCGACCGGCAGTTCGCCGTCGACCTCCGCGGCCAGGCCTTCGTGACCGCCCGCCTGGGCACCGCCCTCATCGGTCGGTGGCTCGCCACCGACCAGGCCGCGTCGGAGAGAGATCTCTCCGTCCTCGCCCAGCAGGGGGAGCAGGCCATCTTGGAGGACGCGGTGCTGGCCAGCGCGGCGAAGGCCTACTTCGCCTGGCGGGACATCACCATCGCCGTGCTCAACGAGGAGACCCACCGGCTCGGCGCGAATGACGAGCTCCTCGCCCTGGCCACCAATGTCGTCCGGTACAGCTGCGACGGTGCCCTGGTCCGCCTCATCCGCGAATTCGACGAGACCCGTCGCTTGCTCCAACACCGCCTCGACGAGGAGCAGGCCACGCTGGCCCACCGGGCCCTGCACGACCAGCTGACCGGGCTGCCGAACCGGACCCTGCTCACCGATCGGCTGCGGCAGTCGGCCCAGGGCCTCGGTCGCAGGGGCACCGGGGCCATGCTGCTCTATCTCGATCTCGACAACTTCAAGGCCATCAACGACCGGTTCGGCCACCCGGCTGGCGACTGCCTGTTGGTCGCCGTGGCGGAGCGACTGGAGAACTTGGTTCGTTCGGGGGACACCGTGGCCCGACTCGGTGGGGACGAGTTCGTGGTGCTGGCCGACAACCTGGACGCCCCGGCCGTTGCGGCCGGCGCCCTGGCCGAGCGCATCCACCAGGCCATGCGGGCGCCGGTGGAAGTCGGCGAACGGGAACTGCACACCTCGGTGAGCATCGGCATCGCAGCGGTCGAGCCGGACGCCGACCCGGAGGTCTGCCTGGCCCGGGCCGACGCCGCCATGTACCAGGCCAAGCGGGGCGGACCGGCACGGTACGAGTCCTACAACGAGGTCATCGGCGAGGACAAGCGGCGAAGCAGCCAGCTCGCCCACGAGCTCCGGGCCGCCCACGAGCGTGGCCAGCTCTCGCTCCACTACCAGCCGCTCTTCGAGCTCGGCGGCGGGCTGGTCGGCATCGAGGCCCTCATGCGGTGGCAGCACCCGGAGCTCGGCTCGGTGCCCCCGACCGAGTTCGTCCCGCTGCTCGAGCGGAGCCGCGAGATCGTTCCGATCGGCCGGTGGGCGCTCCTGGAGGCCACCCAGCAGTGCCGGGTCTGGCAGGAGGCCGACCTGCCGGACCTCACCCTTTCGGTCAACGTCTCCGCCTGTCAGCTCCAGGACCCCGAGTTCTTCGACCATGTCCAGCAGGCCCTGCGGGAGTCGCGCCTCGCTCCTGCGTCCCTCGTTCTCGAGGTCACCGAGTCCGCCCTGGTGACCGACATGGGCCGGATCGGGAAGGTGATGCAGCTCGTGCGCGACCTCGGGGTGCACTTCGCCCTCGACGACTTCGGTACCGGCTACTCGTCACTGCTCTACCTGAAGGGCCTGCCGATCGACCGGCTCAAGGTCGACCGCAGCTTCGTGTCCGGGCTCGGCGGGGACGAGCAGGACCCGACCATCATCACCACGGTGGTGGACCTGGCCCACAAGCTCGGGCTCCGGGTGGTGGCCGAAGGTGTGGAGACCGAGGCCGAGCTGCACGCCGTGGGGCTGATGGGCTGCGACGAGGCGCAGGGGTTCCTCCTGGGCCGGCCGGGGCCGGCCGCCTCGTTCGATCCGGCGCCGCGCCTGCTGACTACCCGGTGACCGCACGCGGCGGCGGGGGGTGTCGGCGGCCCGTGGCGGCGCGCGGCTACCGGGGGGACCGGTTGAGGCGGCGGAACAGCCCCTTCTGAGCGGTATAGAGCGCGGGAACTTCCTCGAACAGTCGCTGGTAGATGTCGCGAGCCCCGGTCTCCGGCAGGTGGACCTCCTGCACGGGGACGAGCGCCCGTATCTCGTCGGCCCGGACCTGCCCGAGGGCCATGCCGGCGATGAGGGCGCTGCCGCGGAGGTTGGCCAGGGACGGTTCGGCCACCTGTTCGACCGGTCGGTCCAGGATGCCGGCGTAGATCGAGCACCACAGGCTGGACCGGGCGCCGCCGCCGATGGCCCGGATCGTCGGGAGCCGCCGGCCGACGAAGCGCTCGACAGCCTCGAGCAGCCACCGCGAATTGAATGCCACACCTTCCATGACGGCCCGGACCATCTCCGCCCTCGTGGTCTGCAGGGTGAGGTTGTGGAACCCGCCTCGCGCCGCCCGGTCGTCCACGGGGGAGCGCTCACCCGCCAACCACGGGGTAAAGAGGGTGCTCCCGCTTCCGGGAGGAGCCAGCGCGGCCAGTGCCGTCAGGTCGTCGAAGGTCGGCTGGTCGCAGTCGTCGGTCAGGAGGTCCCGGAGCCACTCGAAGGCCCGACCGGCCGAGTCCTGGTTGTTGGCCACCAGCCCGAGCCCGGGCACGATACCCGGGACGGTGGCGATCTGCCGGAACGGATCGGTCTTCTTCCTCGGGAACGGGCAGCTGACCCAGCTGGTGGTCGAGATGGCCACGTGGGCCTGCCGGCCGAGGACCGCACCCGATCCCACGCACGCCGAGTGCAGGTCGGGGGTGCCGGTCACGACGGCCACGTCCGGGGGCAGGCCGAGGTCGGAGGCGACCCCCGGCGACACCGTGCCGACCACGCCCCCGGTCGGCCGCAGCGGGGCGAGCTTGTCGCCGGGGATCCCGGCCGCCCGGACCAGCACCGGGTCGTAGGCGAGGACCTCGGGGCACCGGTTGTCGGTGAGCCACGCCCCGGCCATGGAGGCGGGTGTGGCCGATGCCGTGCCGCAGAAGCGCATGGTCAGGTAGTCCACGGGTTCGAGGTACCAGCGGGCGGCCCGGGCCACCTCGGGGCGCTGCTCCTCGAGGAAGAGGATGTGCCCGACGGGGTCGGCGCCGGAGGTCGACGGCGCGCCGCCGGTGTGGCGGACCCAGCGGGCAGCGGTCAGGGGCGCGTAGCCCGCCACCGGTCCACCGATCCTCCGCCGCACCATCGGCCCGCCGCGGGTGTCGAGCCAGAGGAGGCACTCGCCCACCGGCCGACCGGCGTCGTCGACCGGCACCGTGCTCGCCCACTGGCCGGTGCACGAGACGGCGACGACGGCCTCGGTAGGGACGACCCCGGAGCCGAGGGCGCGCCGGGCGGCCGACCGGACGAGCTGCCACCACTCCTCCGCGTCCTGGCTCGCCTCACCACCGGGCCCGAGGCGTGTGGTCACCGGCAGGTGCTCGCTCACGGCGATGGCGCCGGTCAGTGACACTAGCCCGACCTTGGGACCACCAGTGCCGAGGTCGACCGAGAGGACGTAGCGATCGTGGCGGGACCGGGGAGCGCCGCCGGTCACGACGGGGACGGACCGCTCCAGCTGTCCGGGTCAGGCATCGCTCGGAATGGCCTGCTGGTTGTCCATCATCTCGCCCATGACCATGGCGATGAACTCGTCGGCCTCGTCGGTCATCCCCCCGGCGACCCCCCCGTAGATGGCCCCGGTCCTCGGGGCCTCCGAGCGGTGGTCTCGGGCATAGACGACCGCGTCGGCGAGATCGGCGGCGAAGGTGTCGGAGACACCGGCGCGGGTCTGGGGGCGGGTGACCGCCATGTGGAGCGCGTTCGGGTACTGCTGGCCGTTGAACCGCCAGCCCCGTTCCCTCATGAAGTCGTTCACGTGGTAGATGTCGAACTCGTCGGATGTGAAGCTGAACAGGAAGGTGGGCGCACCGAGGATCCGGAGCTCGGGATGAGAGCGCACCGCGTCCTGCATAACCGCTGCCGTGTCGAAGATGTCCCGGGCATAACGGCGGTACCCTTCCCGTCCCAACTGGACCATGGCCGCCCAGGTGGCGGCGATGAGACCGCCCGACCGGGAGCCCTCCATGCCGGGCGAGCAGTACTTGCCGCCGCTCCAGCCGGTGAGGAAGAAGTACTGGGCGTTGCGGAGGGTCTTGTCCCGGAAGGTGAGCACCGACGTGCCCTTGAAGGCGTAGCCGTACTTGTGGGTGTCCGCCGACATCGAGGTGACGCCCGGGAGCCGGTAGTCGAACACCGGGATGTCATAGCCGAGTTCCTGGCCGAAAGGCAGGATGAAGCCGCCGAGGCAGCTGTCGACGTGCAGCCCGACCTCGTGCCGGAGCGCGAGGTCCGACAGCTCGGCGATCGGGTCGACGGTGCCGTAGCCGTAGTTGCAGGCCGAGCCCACGAGGGCGACCGTGTTCTCGTCGATGTGACGGTCGACCCACTCGGTGTCCACCTCGGTG
Organism: Acidimicrobiales bacterium; assembly: GCA_052143895.1. GTDB lineage: Bacteria > Actinomycetota > Acidimicrobiia > Acidimicrobiales > RAAP-2 > Bog-756. The sequence continues at coordinate 10,750 of JBKQRT010000389.1, forward strand.
GTGATGGGGTCGACCGGCGCCACCTGCAGGTCGATGCCGAAGAGGTGGCACGCCTTGTCGAAGGCGGGGTGGGCCGTCTCCGGCTTGATGACGTTCGGACGGTGGATGCTCCGGTGTCGGGCGGCGTGGTCGCGGTAGGCGAGCATGGCGTGGCAGATGCTCCCCGTGCCGCCGGTAGTGACCAGGCCCACCGGGCCGGTCTCGGTCACCGTCCCGGCGTGGAGAAGGTCGAGGGTCATGGCGATGATCTCGGCCTCGAACTTGGTGGCGCTCGGGCAGATGTCGCGTTGCAGCACGTTGACGTGGGCGAACAGACCGAAGGCCTCGTTCATGAAGGCGTAGTGGTCGTGGTCGCCGCAGTACATGGTCCCCGAGCACTTGCCCGACTCCCACGAGCGGTCCTCCTCGCCGGCCATGGCCTGGAGTGCGTCGAGCACCTCGGCGCGGGGCGTGCTCTCCTCCGGAAGCTGCCGGTGCACGGGGTATCGACCGACGTAGGGATAGTTGCTCATGGTGCTGGCTCCTCGGATGGCGGGGTCACGTCCCGCGTGGGCGCATGTTCGCTGCACGGTACACGTCATCGATCACGGTCATGTTGGCCAGTGCATCCGTAGGCGAGGTGACCACCGGGCGCCCGCGGAGGGCCGCGTCGCAGAAGGCTTCGAGCTGGAAGCGGTAGGTCGGACGTCGTGAGGGGACCTCGAGCCGCCGCCCTTCGCCCGTGTGCACCCGGAGCCAGCTGGCGTACTGAGGGGCGATGGGGTTGAAGACCCGAAGGACGCCCTCGTCGCCGGTCACCCGGACGGCTACGTGGAGCAGCGACGAGGACCAGAGCGAGCAATGCACGGCGGCGGTGTGACCCTCGGCGAACCGGAGCGAGGCGGTCATGGCCCGGTCGACCTCGCGGTCGTGGAGCGTCGCCCTGGCCGACACCACAGTCGGCTCCCCGCCGAGCGTGCGGGCCATGTGGACCACGTACGCCCCCATGTCCATCATGGCCCCTCCGGCCAGGGGGTACTGGTAGCGGATGTCGGTGCGGTTCAGGATCGGCGCGCAGAGCCAGGCCTCGATGTGGAGCAGCCGGCCGAGCTCGCCCGAGGCGACGATCTCGATCATCCGGTGGGCCAGCGGGTGGTACCGGTAGTGGAAGGCCTCCATCACCACGAGGCCCGACCCGGCGGCGGCGTCGACCACGGCCGCTGCCTCGACGGCGTTGGCGGTGAAGGGCTTCTCGCACAGCACGTGCTTCCCCGCCTCGAGGGCGGCGAGCGTCCACTCGGCGTGGAGGCTGTTGGGAAGGGGGACGTAGACGGCCGTGACCTCCGGGTCCGACACCAACGCCTCGTAGCTGTCGACCACCCTCGGGATCGAGTGGCGGTCGGCGAACGCCCGGGCACGGTGACGGTCGCGTGCGGCCACCGCCACCACGGCCGCCTCCGGCTCGGAGGCGGCGGGTCGGACGAGCGCGGCCGGGGCGATCCGGGCCGCGCCCAGGATGCCGAACCGGACAGGAGGGGGCCGCACGAATCCAACCTACCGTCGACCGGCGCCACGATCCGCCCCACCGCGCCGGCCGACGCCGCGTGAGCGACCCGTCGCCGGCGCCGACCGTCCGCTAGGGGCGCCGCCCGTTCGGCATGAGCTGCCCGGTGCCCCACTGGTCGAGGTCGTTGAGCTGGACCTGGTCGCCAGTGGCCTCGACGATCCGGTTGCCGCCTACGTAGATGGCGGTGTGGTAGACGGTGGTCCAGTCCGTCTGGCTGTCACCCCAGAAGACCAGGTCGCCGGCTCGCAGGCTGGTCATGGCCACCGGAACGCCGGCCGTGTGGTATTGGTCATCCGCCACCCGGGCGAACCCGATGCCCGCCGCCTGGCTCCACGAGGCGAGGGCCAGGCCTGAGCAGTCGTAGCCCTCCGGACCGTTGCCTCCCCAGATGTAGGGCTTGCCCAACTGCTGGAAGGCGAACAGCACGGCCTGGTCACCGGGCGTGGCCGGCGTGAGCAGGAGGGCCAGGGGTGGGGGTGTGAGGCCCGTGGCGTCCCCGTAGGCATAGGCCGTGCCGTTCTGCTGGACGACCCAGTAGCCGTGCCCGGAGGCGGTCGGCACCAGCCGCTCGACCGGGTCGCCCGGGTTGTCGGCGGCCGAACCATGGAACGTCGCGTCGCCGAAGGTGAACACGCCGCCGTCCGCCGCCACCAGCCAGTAGCCCCTGCCGTCCGGGGTGGGGGCCATCCCTACGATCGGCTGCTGGAGTGTGAGACTGCCGGTGGACCCGTAGAACTGGGCGTCACCGAAGGAGAACACGCCGCCGTCCGACGCCACCAGCCAGTACCCCCTGCCGTCCGGGGTCGGGGCCATGGCCACGATGGGCTTGTTGAGGGTCAGGCTGCCGGTCGACCCGTAGAAGACGGCGTCACCGAACGAGAACACCCCGCCGTCCGTGGCCACCATCCAGTACCCGTGCTGGTCCGGGGTCGGGGCGATGCCCACGATGGGCTTGTTGAGGACGAGGCTGCCGGTCGAGCCGTAGAAGTGGGCGTCGCCGTAGGTGAACACGCCGCCGTCGCCGGCCACCATCCAGTACCCGTGCCGGTCACCGGTCGTGGTGATGCCGACCACCGGCCGGTTGAGCGGGCCGGCGGGTGAGCCGTAGTCCGGCACCCCGTAGGGGAGGACCGTGCCCGACGGTGTGGCCAGCCAGAAGTTGTCCTGGACCTGCCCGGTGATGCTGTCGACGGCGGCGCCGGCCACCGACGGTCCCGACGGCGGCACCACACCGAGGGTGGCCACGGCCACCAGCCCGGCGGCGACGGCCGCGGCCCACCGGTACGTTCGTGTTCCCATGACCTGCTCCCTGCCCTCGGCAACCACGGATACTCACGTTGCGTAGTCAGTTTCTCACGCACAGTGAGGGCTCCGCAACCGGCGACAGGTCTGGTGCGCCCCGTTCTCCTACCGTCCGGCGGAGGGACGGCGCGGAGTGAGGACGAAGTCGTCGAGCGCCGGGGCCAGGGTCCAGCGCCAGTAGTCCACCAGTCGCCAGGGCGAGAGGATGTAGATGCGGCCCTCGTCGTTGCGGTACCAGCTGGTGCGGATCGAGGGATGCGACCAGACCATGGTGTCGAGCTCGGCCTGCAGCCGCCGGTTGTAGTCGTCGTGCACGTCCTGGCGGCACTCGATGCTCCGGTGGTCGCCCCCGATGAGAGCGGCGAGGCAGCCCATGACGTAGCGGACCTGGCACTCGGAATGGAAGATGAGGCTGCCGCCGTGGGCCAGGTTGGTCCCGGGGCCGTACAGGCAGAAGAGATTGGGGAAGTTGGGCACCGTGATCCCGAGGTAGGCGGTGGGCCGGTCACCCCACTGCTCGGACAGGACCGCGCCGTCCCGGCCCACGATCTCCATGGGCCACAGGTAGCGGTTGGCGTGGAAGCCGGTGGCGTAGACGATCACGTCCACCGGGTACTCGTCCCCGGCGTCGGTCACGACCCCGGACTCGGTGATGCGGGCGATCGGATCCGTGATCAGGTCGACGTTGTCGCGCACGAGCGCTCCGAGCCAACTCCCGTTGTCCTGCAGTGTGCGCTTGCCCAAGCACACGTAGTCGGGGATGACCTTGGCGAGCAGTTCTGCGTCGTCGCCGATCTGGTCGGCCATCCACTGGGTGAACACCTCGCGGGCGGCGTCGTTCACGGCGCTGACCGACCGGTCCTGATCGGGCCAGTCCGGGTCGATCCGCATGGCCGGCAGTCCTCCGTCGCACGCCGGCCAGAAGAGCAGGAACCGGTACCAGCGGCCGTAGAACGGCAGGTGCTCGAACGCCCACACCGCCCCAGGGCCCACAGCGTCGTGATAGTGCGGATTGGGGAACATCCAGGGCGCGGAGCGCTGGAAGACGGTGAGGGACGCCACCTCCGGGGCGATGGTGGGCACGATCTGGAAGGCGCTCGCCCCGGCGCCGATGACGGCCACCCGCTTGCCCGCCAGCTCCGTTCCCTCCACCCAGCGCGCCGAATGCATGGCCGTCCCCGCGAACGTGTCGCGTCCGGGGATGTCGGGCAGCTTGGGCCGGTTGAGCTGCCCGACCGCACTGATCAGCGCGTCGGCCTGCAGCGTCTCCTCCCGTCCTCCGGCGCCGCGGAGCGCGACCGTCCAGCGCCCCGCTTGGTCGTCCCAGCGGGCCCCCGTCACCTCGGTGTCGAACCGCACGTGCTCGGCCACCCCGAACTCGTGCATGCAGTCCTCGAAGTACCGCTGAAGCTCGGGCTGGCGGGCGAAGAACTCGGACCAGTGATCGTTCGGTGCGAACGAGTAGCAGTAGAAGTGGTTCCCCACGTCCACCCGGCAGCCCGGATACCGGTTCTCCCACCAGGTGCCACCGGGCCCCGGGTCCTTCTCCACCACGGTGAAGGGGATGCCGGCGCCGGCCAACCGGATGCCGGCCAGCAGGCCCGACATCCCGGCGCCGATCACCACCACGTGGAATTCCCCGGGCGCACCCGGTGGCAGCCCGGCGAAGGGCCGGGGATCCCGGGCGTCGCTCCCATCGAGCTCCAGCTCCTCGAGCATCATCGGCACGTACTCGTCGGGCACCTCGGTGGCGACCAGCACGTTCATCATCTCGTGCACGAGGTCGCGACCGGGTGGGGGCGGCAGGGTGGATCCCCGGTCGCGGTAGGCGACGATCGCCGCCAGCGCCTCGGCCCGGACCGCCGACTGATCCTCGGGGCTCATGAACCCCTGGACCTCGTTGAGGTAGATCCCGGCCGGGCGCAACGGCTCGCGGAGGATCGAGGTGTCGCCGGTCAGGTGCACCATGGACATCAGGAGGGCCGGGACGCTCACGTCCTCGAGGGCCGCGGCAATAACGTCGTCGTCATCGCTGATCGGGGTCAGTCCCAGGTGGCCGGCGGTGCTCATCGGGATTCCTCTCGGCGGTCGGGGGGGTTGGTCGGCGGGGTCGGGTCGCCTCGCACCCTACTGCCGGGCCCGACGATCTACCGTGTGCCGGTGGCACATCCAGGGATCGACCTCATCTGCGAATTCCTCGACGGTTCGCGGCTGACCACCGGGACCATCGCCGAGCAGCGCGAGGCGATGGCCGCGACCGCCTCGGCCGCACCTCCTCCCGAGGGTGTCGACGTCCGGCCTGGGCGGCTCGGGGGGCGCCCGGCCGAATGGCTGACACCAGCGGGAGCCGATCCGGGGACGGTCGTCCTCTACTTGCACGGCGGCGGCTACTGCACCGGCTCGCTCGACAGCCACCGTGGGGTGGCCGGTCGCATCGCCCTGGCAGCGACGTGCACCGTGTCCACCCTCGACTACCGACTTGCTCCCGAGCACCCGTTTCCGGCCGCCGTCGACGACGCCGTGGCGGCCTACCGCGAGCTGGTCGGATCGGGCATCCGGCCGGAACGGATTGCCCTGGCCGGCGACTCGGCCGGAGGTGGTCTGACCATGGCCGCCCTGCTCGCCCTCCGGGCAGAAGGAGCGCCCCTCCCGGCCGCCGCCGTCTGCCTCTCGCCGTGGGTCGACCTCACCCAGTCCTCGGCCTCCTACGTGGAGCTGGCCGACGTCGATCCCATGGTCACGAAGTCGGGTCTCGACGAGATGGCCGCCGCCTACCTGGGCGACACCGATCCACGGACACCGCTCGCCTCGCCGCTCCTGGCCGACGACCTCGGAGGACTCCCGCCGGTCCACATCGAGGTCGGGACCCGCGAGGTGCTCCTGGACGACGCCGCCCGCCTGGCCCGACGCATCCGAGATGCCGGCGGTCACGCCACCCTGTCCGTCTGGCCGGAGCTCATCCACGTGTTCCAGGCGTTTCCGGGACCGTTGGTGCCGGAGGCGGACGAGAGCATCACCGCCGTCGGCCGGTTCCTTGCCGGTCGGCTCGTGACACGGGACGCCGCCGCCACCACCCGTTCCGACGACATCCGCTGACCGCCCGCAACCGGAGGACCACCACGATGGATCAACTCGAAGGACGGACGGCGGTCGTGACCGGCGCCGGCAGCGGGATCGGGCGGGCCCTGACCCTGGCCTTCGCCGGCGAGGGGATGCGGGTGGCGCTGGCGGACCGCGACGCGCCGGCGCTGGCGGCTTCGGTCGACGCGCTGGCCGCCCTCCACCCCGGCACCGACGTGATGGCCCGGACCTGTGACGTGAGTGACGGCGAACAGGTCACCGCCCTCGCCGACGCCGTGTTCGACGCATGGGGACAGGTCGATGTGCTGTGCAACAACGCCGGTGTGTTCGTGGGCGGCCTCATCTGGGACCGCCCGGCCGCCGACTTCGAATTCGTGCTCGGCGCCAACCTCTGGGGCATCCTCCATGGCATCCGCGCCTTCGTGCCCCGGATGATCGCCCAGGGCACCGATGGGCACGTGGTCAACACGTCGTCGGTGGCCGGGCTGTTCGGCGCACCGTTCGAGGCGCCGTACGCCATCTCGAAGTTCGCCGCATTCGCCGCTACCGAGTCGCTGGCCAACGACCTGGTGGCCGTCGGGTCCAGGATCCGGGCGTCGGTGCTCTGCCCGGGGATGATCGCCACCAACATCGTGGACTCGGAGCGCCACCGTCCCGAGCGCCTGGCCACCGCGGTCACCGAGGACCAGACGTTCGTCACCGACTACCTGGCCCGGGTGGTCGCCGATGGCATGGACCCGTCCGAGGTGGCCCGCCTGGTGGTGGCCGCCATCCGCAGCGGCGACTTCCTCGTCCTCACCCACGACGCCTACCCGCCGCAGCTCACCGCCCGGATGGCGGCGCTCGTCGATCGCCGGCTGCCGGAGGTCCCCGACTTCGCCTGACCGGCCCTGCCGGACCCGGTCAACCCGCCCCGGCCGGGTCGCCGGCCCCGAGCAGCTGTCCGACGGTGTCGATGGCGTCGACGAGCTCGTCGAGCGGGATCCCGACAGGTCGCGGCACGGCTCCGTTCCCGTCGACGTGCATCCGGTCGAGCAATGGCCGCAGGGGGGCAGCCCTCCGACCGGCCGGTCGCCGACGAGCCGGGCCTCGAGCTGACGGCACGACCGGTCGACGGCGAGCAGGAGGGGTCGATGCCGGCGAGCACCGTCCGCCCCGGGAGCTCGGCCCGCAACGCGTGAGCCGCCCGGATCAGCCGGCGGAGGCCGGCGATCGGCCGCGCCAGCGCCTGCCGGGCCGCCCCGTGCGACCTGGTGGGCCAGGCCAGGTAGGCCACCAGCGCCACCGTGCCACCGATCACCGTGTCGAGCAGGCGGTAACCGGCAATGGCCAGCGTGTCGGGCTGTCCCACCCCGACCAGCAGCAGCACGACACCGGTGACGAAGGCGACGCCCAGGCCGTAGTTCGACGGGATGAAGGTGAGGGCGCCCCAGCCGGTGAGGGCGACCAGGGCCATGGTGGCAGCCGGTCCCGGGTGGGCCACGGCGAGGAGGACGCCGATGATGCCGACTCCGACGGCCGCGCCACCCACCCGTGCCGGGCCGCGGGTCATCGTCGAGTGGTAGTCGGGTCGCAGCACCACGGCGGCGCTCAGGGGGACCCAGTACGACGGGGCCAGTCCCGAGTGCTGGAAGGCGACGTCGAGGGTGGGCACGACCACGGCGAGGCGCACGGCGTGCCGGAACGCCGCCGAGCGACTGGTCAGGTTCCCGGCCAGGACCTCCCAGACGCCGGCGAGGTCGGGAGGCGCGGGTGTCCCTGCCGTCGCCGACCGTCGGTCGGATCGGGGACAGGACACCGCGCCGGCCAGATCGAGCACGGTCCGGACGGCGCAGTCCAGGGCGGCCACGATGGCCGGTGTGGTCCGCGCATCGGCCGGTAGCCGCCGGATCAGGCCGTCGAGCGCGACGAGCTCGAGTCGCATGCGGCGGCCCTCGTCGACCATGCCACGCAGCGACTAGACGTCGCGCCGGCCGAAGAGAGAGGCCGGCTCGAGGGTGGTCAGGGCCCGGTCGACGGCGGCGGCCACCGCGATGCTGCCGGTGCCGGATCGGCTCCCGACCGATCCGGCCAGCCCGGCCAGTTCCCCGAAGACCTCGGCGACGGCGGCCCGCTGGGGCCGGAGCCCGATCGGCACGCGGACGGCGAGCTGCACCAGCGTCTGCACCGCGCCGCCGACCGCCACGGTGGTCGCCAGCACCACGGCCTGGTGCCAGGACTGCGGCGTCCGGCCGAACACGACCATGGCCATCACCCCCTGTATGCCGACCACCGACCGCTCCGGACCGAGGGCGACGACCA
>JBKQRT010000390.1:0-3184 GCA_052143895.1 Acidimicrobiales bacterium
CGCCTGAGAAGAAGGGATCCAATGGTGGAAACGGAACAAGCCGTTCAACCAGAGGAGCCCTTCATGCACCACGTATCTTCTCACCGAGCCGAGCGAACGACCCACCGCTCACAGCGACCTTCCATTAGTCCGTATTTCGTTGAAGACACCGGATTGACCATCGCCGACATTCAGCGGGCGCGCGCAACAACGTTCGATTCAGCTTCCGTTGCCAGCTGACATCGTATTGCAACTGCCGGCTATTCGTAGTGAGGGGTTGACCAAGCGCTACGGCAAGATCGACGCCCTCAAAGGACCTGGATCTCGAGGTACCTAGAGGGGAAGTCCTGGGCTACCTCGGACCCAACGGAGCCGGGAACTGCAGCCCTTCACCAATCCCCAACCGGAGGTGCTCGGCCTACCTTCGGCCCGCCTGCCGTGACGGTGGCGGCGGCCACCCTTCTTACCGGAGTACGGGATGTCGCGCCAGTACTCTGCCAGATCGTTCCCACGCAGAGGCGCACCGCCCTGCTCTTCGGGAACGTCGGACTCACTCTCAGACTTATTCGTCCAAGCGTCCTTGGATGGTTTGGCTGGCGAGTGAAGGTCGCGACCGGCTCACACCGAGGCGCGGATGTCGCCCCCGGATCCTGCCGTGCCAGCCTCGCCGCTACCGAGGCGACACAAGGTTCTCCACGAGACATTGTGGAGCTTCAGGAATAGATCGAGATCGGCCGCTCTGTAGCTCGACTACCGTGTCGAACCCGGTGGTCTCTTCGACGCGGTGGGTGATGTAGAGGATGCTCTTTCCGGAGGCGGTGGCGAGCATGTCGTGGAGCAGACGTGAAGCAGTGACACGGTCGAGGCCCGCCGTTGGTTCATCGAGGAGCAGGATCGGGGTGTCGGCCAGGAGGGCACGGGCGAGGGCAACGCGCTGGCGCTGGCCGCCCGAGAGTCGTGTACCCATTTCCCCGACTGACGTGTCGAGTCCCTGCGGTAAGGAATCGATCCACGGTCCGAGCTGGGCCGTCCGCGCCGCCGCAACTATTTGCTCCTCCGACGCATCAGGGCGGGCGAGGGCGATGTTGGCGCGGATCGAGGCATTGAAGAGGTGGGTGTCTTGGGACACCCAGCCAATCAGGCGACGGGTGGTGTCTTGGGACAAAGAACGCAGCGGCGCGCCACCCAGGCTCGCCTCTCCGCCTTCTAGTGACCAGAAACGCAAGAGGGCGTTCACGACGCTGCTCTTGCCGGCTCCGCTCGCACCCGTCATGGCGACGTGGCTCCCGGCGCCCAGGGACATGCTCAAGCCGTCGAGTACCCAGGGGCCGTCCTGCCCGTAGCGGAGCCTGGCTTCTTCGAGCTCGATGTTCGTGTGGGTGGGAGCGGGAGCAGGGCTGATCGGATCATCCACCGGGGCCGGAAGATCGGCGATGGCCAAGAGTCGATCGGCCGCGGCGGCCTGGTGGGCCAGCCGCGAGACGGCCTCGGCCATGGGAATGACTACCTCGAAGCTGGCCAAGGCCACCAGAGGCACGACAGCCAGCATGAACGGGGCGAGTCGATGGGAGCCGACCGATGAAATGGCGAGCAGCAACGTCACGCAAACGGCGGCTCCAGTGAGGCACATCGTGACGGCAGAAATGGCCCCGGCCGTCCATGAGCGGCGGCGAGCGATACCGGTGAGGCTTTCATCGGCCGCCAAAGCTTGCCGAATGTAGGCGTCCTCCCGTCCGAAGGCGATCAGGTCCGGTGCGCCTTGGACTAGCTCGACGATGTCTGCGGCCAGCTGGCCATGTAGCGCGGCCTCGGCGCTTCCGAGCCGATGATGACGCGCCCAGGCGATAGTCGAGGTGAGGACGAATGCGGCTGCCAGGCAACCTCCGAGAACGAGTCCGGCGGCGGGCAGGATGATAGTGAGCAAAGCCACGGACGCGGCCGATGAGAGGGCGGCTACCACCAAAGGAGCGACACCCCGAACGTAGAGGTCCTGTAGCGTCTCGACGTCGCCCGTAGCCCGGGACAAGAGGTCCCCACTCCGCCATTGACGGAGTCCAGCGGGACAGAGGGGTTCGACGGCGTCGAAGATCCATGCTCGGAGGCGACCGAGGACCCGCAGCGCCGAGTCATGCGAAAGGAGCCGCTCCCCGTAGCGGAGCGGCCCCCGGCTGAGGGCAAAAATCTGCACTGCCGCCATAAGCACGGTGAGGGTGTAGAGAGGAACACGCAGTGCCGCCTTGTCGATGAGGGCGCCCGAACACGCCATCAGTGCCACCGTGCTCATTGCGGCGGCGGAGCCCAATCCGGTACTCAACCAGAAGCGTCCTCGGGGCGGAGCGCCGATCCGCATGATCTCTCTCAGCGACGACCACGACGAGCGTGCCTGGGGACCCGACGCACTCATGATCGAGCATCGATCCCTTGGGGAACTGCGACGAGTTGACCGCCGATGAGGGTAAGGGTCCGATCAACCCGACCCAACACTCCGCCCCGGTGTGCGGCCATCACGACAGTCCGGCCCTCGAGCCACGGCGAGAGGCTCTGTCGTAGCGACGCCTCGAGGTTGGCGTCGAGATGAGCCGTGGGCTCATCGAGCAGCACCAACGGTGCGTCACGTAAAACGGCACGACCGAGCGCGATCCGCTGTCGTTCACCTGCGCTCAGCGTCAGTCCGCCCTCGCCGACTGGGGTCTCGAGTCCCCTTGGCAACCGGCCGATCAGTTCGGAGAGCCCCGACTGTTCGCATGCACGAAGAAGCAGCCGAGTGTCGGCTCCAGGGTTCCCGACCCGGAGATTGTCGGCGATGGAGCCGCGGAGCAGGTAGGGGTGCTGGGGAACCCGGGCGATCTGCCGTCGCCACTCACTCGTAGAAAGGGTGTCCATATCGACACCGCCGATGCGGAACGTCCCGCGTTGTACGGCGACGAAGCCGAGGAGAAGGGAGAGAAGGGTGGACTTGCCTGAGCCCGACTCACCGGTCACGGCCAGATGCTCGCCGGGAGCGATCACCAGACTCGCGCCGTCGAGGGTGGGGGTCGTGCGCCCGGGGTAACGCACGTACACGTCGGAGAGAGTGATGGAGTGCGAGGCCAGGTTGGGAACAACACCGGCAGCACCATAGAGGGCCACCCCCGCGGTGCCCGTTGGCTCGTGGTCTTCATCGAGAATGTCGAGAATGCGCTCGGCGGCCGCCTGTCCCTCGGCG
>JBKQRT010000391.1:0-5541 GCA_052143895.1 Acidimicrobiales bacterium
CTCGACCCGGGTTCCCTCGGCCCGCGCCGAGCGCGTGATCCGGTTCCGCGTGGTGAGCTCGGCCTCGAGTCGAGCGAGCGATGCCTCGAGGACGGCGATGTAGGCGTCCTTTGCCTCGAGGTCGTACCTGGCGTGCAGAAGCTCGCGCCGGAGCTGTGCCGACACCCGGTCACCGCCCTCCGGCTCACCCTCACCCTCGCCCTCGCGATGAGCAGACCGACACGGCGCCTCGGTCGACGGTGTGGCCGCCGGCTCCGGGGAGGGGGCCGCGCCGGTCGCCCGCGTCGACGGCGGCCGTTCATCCCTGGCGTCCCCCTCGGGCGCGCCATCGGCGACGAGGGCGGGCAGCGTCCTGGAGCGGTCCACCACTGCGTCGATCGCCGCCCGCCTCGGACCGGTCGGTGGCGGTGCCAATTCCGCCAATGCGCCCGACCAGGCCTCCACGAACCGCTCGCGGTTGCGGTCCATCAGGAACCTCCGGTACGTATCCGGTGAGCTCTGCGTCTCGTGGTGGTACAGCAGCGCAGTGGGCTCGTACACCACGCGCAGACCCTGTTCGCGCACCTTCATGCACAGTTCGACGTCCTCGTAGTAGGCGGGGTGGTAGCGCTCGTCGAACCCGTGGACCGCATCCCAGGTCGATCGGGTCACGAGGAGCCCGTTGGCCGAGGCGTAGTCGACGTCCCGAGGTGTGAGGTACGCCGTGGACCCGACGGGTTGGTCCCGACCGACGTGTGCCGTCGTGCCGTCGCTCCACACGATGCCTCCCGCCTCCTGCAGCGACCCGTCCGGGAACAGGATCCGGCTGCCGACCGCTCCGATCCCAGGATCGGACTCGGCCCGGTCAACCAGCCGGTCGACGCACCCAGGGCCCAGCCGGCTGTCGTCGTTGACAAACACCAGGTACTCCCCGCGGGCGAATTCGACCGCCAGATCGCATCCGCCGGCGAAGCCGAGGTTGACGCCGCTGCGGATCAGCACGATGTCGTCGCGCCTTCCCAAGGGGGTCAACGACGACTGGGGAGTCCCGTTGGCAACCACGACCACCTCGGTGGCCCGCCGACGGGAACGGATGCCGGATGCCAGGCACTCCTCGACGAGGTCGACCCGGTCCAGCACGAGGATGCACACCGATACGAGCGGGGCCTCGGGTACCCCGGCACCCCTCGTCACGTACGGAGGATCGTCCCGGTCGCTCATCGGGTCGTCATCCCCGGTCTCGGACTGCCCACGTCGAGACGACCAAGGTCCGCTCAGGGCTTGTGGGCCAGGATGAACCAGCCGGTCTCGTCCCGGGCCGCGTCAACCACCAGCCCGGCGTCGGAGAACCACGGCTCCAGATCCTTCCAGACGTACCGGTACTCGACCGGCGCGCTCAGGCGGTCGAACGTGTCCAGCACCAGGCTGCGGAACGGCTTGTCCCGGTAGGTGTCCATGGGCAGACCGGCCAGGGCGGGCACCTCCCGGCGCTCCCCCCAACGGCCGGGCAGCACCATCGTCCCGTAGAGGGCGCCGGCGATCGGGGTCGACAGCGCCTTGAGGGTCCGGTGAGGGAGGCGGACGGTCACCGTGCGCAAGGCGGTGGCCAGCGACAGGGCGATCGACCGGGCTCCGGTCTCGGACGGGCGGCTGTACAGGTACAGCAGGATCTGGCCTTTCGGCGCCAGATAGGACACCAGGCGCTCGAACCCGGCGCGGGGGTCGTCCAGATGGTGGAGGACGCCGAGGCTCGAGACGAAGTCGAAGCTCCCCGGGGCGAACAGCTCGTCCCGCAGGTCCGCTTTCACCACCGTAACGTTGGGGAGCGACGCCAGGTTGCGGGCCGCCGCCTCCACCGCCGACGATCCGTCGAGCGCCACCTCGGCGGCGAGGTGGGCGGCCAGGATCCGGGTGAACCGCCCCTTGCCGCAGCCGGCGTCGAGCCCGACCTTGGAGGCCAGTCCGTCGAGGTCGAGGTCGCGGAAGTAGATCTCGGCGAACCGCTCGTCCTCGTCCCGCACCTCGTCGAAGGCGTTCCACTCGTAGCCGAAGCTGGCGAGGGTCCGCTCGGTCGATCCGCCGGGGTCCGCCTCGCGGGAGAAATCGACGTACCCCGGGCGCTTGGCGAACAGGTGGTCGTTCCCGCATCGGATGTCGTCGCCGTCGTCGGTCACCGACGCACCGCAACGCGGACAACGCATCCGCTCGGCGATCAGATCCGGAACGACCTGCATGTCATCCTTTCGCACACCCCTACCCCTGTTCGGCTGCTGCGGACTCGGAACGCCTCACTCTAGCCCCGCCCGCGCGACCGGCTTCCGGCGACCCTCGCGGCGGTCGTACCCGAGACGGCCCCACTCCCGATCGACCACGACGAGCTGTATCATCAGGCGCATCGCAGCGCACCCATCCTCCCCCAACGCCGTCCCACCGTCGGTCCCGGCCAGGGGATCCGCGCCGGCCCCCAAGCCGCAGTTTCCAACGGTCCTCCAACGGCGATGGCGCTACCTCACCGCCGACCTCCGCGCCCGCCCCGACTTCGTCATCATCGGTGCGCAGCGGAGCGGGACCACCTCTCTCTTCCGGTGGCTCCGTGAGCACCCGGCCTTCGGTGCGCCGTCCAGGAAGGAGGTCCACTTCTTCGATGTCCACTACGACATGGGCCTCCGCTGGTATCGGGCGCAATTCCCCCTGATCAAGCCGGGTCGCATGACCGGCGAGGCCACCCCCTACATGCTCTTCCACCCCCTGGCTCCGGGCCGGGCCGCCCGGGACCTGCCCGAGAGCACCCGGTTCATCGTCCTCCTCCGCGAGCCAGTGCAGCGGACCATCTCGCACTACTGGTTCTCGCGGCGCCGGAAGCAGTTCGAGACCGAGCCGATCGAGCGGGCCCTCGCCCTCGAGCCGGAACGCCTGGCCGGGGAGACCGAGCGGGTGCTCCGCGGCGAGAACAGCCCCGCCCACTCCGGCTACTCCTACGTGGCCCGCAGCGAGTATGCGAACCAGGTTCGGGCCTGGTTCGACGCAGTGGGCCGCGACCGGATCCTCATCGTCGAGAGCGAGCAGATGTACACAGACCCGGCGGCGTCGGCGGCCATCGTCGAGTGGCTGGGGTTGGCCCCGCACGTGCTCGCCTTTCCCGCCACCCACAAGTCGGTGCGACTCGACACCGAGAGCCCCGAGCTGCTCACCCGGCTGCATGAGCACTTCGTTCCCCACAACCAGAAGCTCTTCGAGCTGCTCGGCTACGAGCTGTGGACCGACCTACCGGACGGGTGAGCCGCTAGTCGGCGATGGCCACGGCGATGAGCTCGTCGAGTGCCAGCCGCGGCGGGAGGAGGTGTTGGGCGCAGAACGTCGCCGCCTTGCGCATCGCCGTCGGGCTGGTGTGGCCGGCGAACCGGATGTCGACCTGCGAGAACCCATTGACTTGGAGCACCCGCCGGAGCGTGTCCTCGCAGTACCAGCAGGTGTGCTCGGGATGGACCTGGCCATGCCCTCCGAACCGGTAGACGAAGTTCCCCACGTAGAAGGCGTTGGGCGTGGTGAGGACGAGCCGACCCCCCGGGCGGAGGTGGCGGCGCACGTTGGCGAGGAAGCTCCGGACGTCGTCGAGGTGCTCGATGAGCTCACCGGCGAACACCGCGTCGAACGTGCGCCCCAGGTCGAAGTCACGGGCATCGACCAGCCGGGCGTCGAACCCCTCGGCCTGCAGCTTCTCTACCGTCGCCGCGTTGATGTCGATGCCGACCAGATCCGAGAAGTCCTTGGCCAGCAGCCCGTGCAGCCAGTCGGGTTTCCCGTACCGCGACGCGCAGCCGACGTCGAGGACCGAACCGTCCCCCAGCAGTGGCCGAATGACGTCGTAGCGATCCTTGAGGGATCCCTCGCCCCAGGGTCCCTCGCCCCACTTGGGCTGGAGGAAGTGGCCGGTGGCCCCGCCGTCGGAGGCGACCGAGCCGCTCGATGTCTTCAATTGCTCTCCCGTCGAGCCCACTGCGTGCCACCCCTCTTCCGTGCGCTTCGCTCCACCTGGTCCGGTCGGACGGGCCGGGTCCATGATCCGCACGAGGCTACCACCAGCGGGTCGCCCGCCCGGACGGAACTGACGTCGGGGCGCCGACCGGGGTCGTGCCGGACGGCGTCCGCGCTAGCATCACCGGGTCCGTACAGGCACGAGCACGACGACGACGCCCCGAGAAACGGGAGAGGAATGACTGACGCCCAGGCGCCCCAGATCGTGGCTCTCGTCCTCACCCACAACGCCCCCCAGGCGCTGGCCCGATGCGTGGCGGCCATCGCCGCGCAGACCACCCAGCCCAGCCAATTGGTGGTGGTGGACAACGCCAGCAATCCACCGGTCGAGGCCGCCGCGCTCGCAGCCGGGGGAATTCCGGTGCGGGTGATCCGGTCCGAGGACAACCTCGGGCCGGCGGGTGGCTGGGCCATCGCCCTGGGCGACCTCCTGGCCGGCGACGGCAGCCACGCCTGGCTCATGGACGACGACATCGTGCCCGGGCCCGACTGCCTGGGCACGCTGTGGGCGGCGGTCCGCGAGGACCCGACATCCGCCTTCGTCGTGCCGGTCTCGATCCAGCCGGACGGCGCGGTCGGGCGGTGGGGGTCGTGGTGCGGCTTCCTGATCGCCCGGCAGATCGTGGAGAAGGTGGGGCTCCCCATGGCAGAGCTCTTCTGGTGGGCCGAGGACACCGAGTACTGCCACTGGAGGATCCCCCAGGCCGGGTACCCCCTCCGGTTCGTCGAAAAGGCGGTGGTGCACCACGACGCCATCCGCCAGGGAGGTGACCTACCAGCCTGGAAGTACTACTACGAGTCCAGGAACATGCTCTACCTCCACTGGCACATCATGCACCGGACCGGCCGGTATCCGAGGAACTTCACCCGGCTGGTCGGCCGGGCGGCGTTCCGGCAGAAGGAGGGGCGCTGGCGGTGCCTGCGCGCCATCGGCACGGGTCTCGTCGACGGTGCCCGCGGCCGCCTGGGCATCCGGTACCCGGTCGTCCCGCTCCGCGAACGCACGCTCTGAACGGACCCTTCGGGGGACGATGGCCGGTCTTCCGGGATGGGCAAGACCCTCCCGCCGGCCCGGTCAGGGGACGAAGTCCTCGGGACCCCACGTCCGCAGCGGGAGCTCGGCCAGGACCCGGCGCATGGTGCCGACCTGCTCGGCGGTCAGCCTCGTCTTCCACCCGTCGGCCTGATCGGACGCCACCCGCTGGGTGGGGAAGCCCTCCCCTGGGCGGTTGTTGGCCACCAGGTACCGCTCGGCGTCGTCGTTCCACGCCAGTCCCAGCTCGGCGAAGAGCCGCCGGAACTGGTCGGCCGGTTCGACGCAGAGCGACTCGTGGGTCCGGACCGACCACTCCGGGTGCCGGTCGACGGCCGCCTCGAGGGCCAGGGTCAGCACGCCGATCAGCCACACCAGCCGCTCGAGTGGATCGGCGCCGGGACGCGGGATCTCCCCCTGGTCGATCTGGCGACGGATGGCCGGGTGCTGGTCCAGCCGGACGTACCGGTCGTTGAGGTCCAGGGAGATCCAGC
>JBKQRT010000392.1:0-12172 GCA_052143895.1 Acidimicrobiales bacterium
GAGCAGCTCCCAGTCGAGCCGGGGCTTGTAGTAGTACCCCTCCAGGTAGGCGGCCGACGAGAGCTTGAGCAGGTTGCGGTAGCCCTCGCTCGTCTCGGCCAGCAGGGTCAGGTGGTAGTAGAGCTTCTGACCCCCCTCGACGTCGCCCCCGGTGTCGTCGACCTTCCCCCGCCGGACCGGTCGCTCGTGGCGGGACTCGGCGGCCATGTACGCCTCGGTCCCGATGACCGGGTTGATGCCCTCGTCATGGCAGGCCTTGTAGAAGTCGAGGACCCCGTACATGTTGCCGTGGTCGGTGATCCCGAGGGCGGGCTGCCCGTCCGCCACCGCCGCCTGTACCAGGTCCTTGACCCGCGCCGCCCCGTCGAGCATGGAGAACTCGGTGTGGGTGTGCAGGTGGGTGAACGACCGGGTGGCCAAGGGGCGGAAGCCTTCCTCGATGTCTGGAGTGTGGCGGATGCGCTGTTCCACAGAGTGTGGACGAGTTACAGCCGTGTCATTCCGACGATAGCGCGGGTCGCTCCGCAGCGGGTGGCCGCTGCCGCGAGCTGCGCCGGGACCCGCCGGCCGGTGCCGGGTGGCGGCCGCCCGGAGTCGGACATCAGAGGTAGGTGCCCGGTCGGCCCGTGTCCGGTGGGCCCTGGGGCAGGGAACGCTGGCGCATCTCGTCGAGTTGGGCCCTCGCCGCCACCTGCTGGGCCACCAGGGTCGCCTGGATCCCGTGGAACAACCCCTCGAGCCACCCGACCAGCTGCGCGTGGGCCACCCGGAGCTCCGCTTCGGACGGGGTCGGGCTGTCGAAGGGGATCGAGACCCGGTCCAGTTCGGCGGCCAGGTCGGGGGAGAGGCCCTCGGCCAGCTCGCGGATCGACTGTTCGTAGATCTCGCGGAGGCGGACCCGGCTCGCCTCGTCGAGCGGCGCCTGGCGGACCTCCTCGAGGAGCTGCTTGACCATCGACCCGATGCGCAGCAGCTTGGCCGGCCGTTCGATCGACTCGGCGTGCTCCTCGTCCTCCTCCGACTGCGACGCTCCCGACGAGCCGTCCTCACCCGGCGGCGCGGCCGGGCCGGCGTCGGCGCTGTCGAGCACCTCGGGGTGTAGCGGGGCGTCGTCGGTGCTGACGGAGTCGGGGGCGTCGGTGTCCATGGTCAGATGTTGCCATCTCCGACCAGGGCGAGCAGCGGGACGAGCATCTCGGCCGCCGTCAGTGAGCCGTGGCGGCTGTGCAGGCGGTTCTCGCCGGTGTCTGCCGGGTCGATAAACGCGATGGGCTCGTGGGGGATCAGGGCGACGTCGCCGAGCCGGTCGGCCAGGCCCGGACCCAGCGGACCACCGAACAGACCCTCGTCGACCAGACGGTCGCGGCTCCTGACCCAGGTCGACGTTGCGTACCGTTCCCCCACGACGGCCTCGAGGTCGGCGGCGGCACCCTCCCGGGCGTGGATCCACCGGAACCGGCCTTCGCCAGACAGGAACCGGACTCCGGACATCACGTCCCGACCCAGGAGCTCGACCTGGGGGCCGACGTCGATCTGCCCGTGGTCGGCGGTGACCACGAGCGTCGCTCCCGACGGGAGCTCTGACGCCAGGTCGGCCACCAGGCGGTCGACGGCGTGCAGTTCGGCGTCGTAGAGCTCGCCGAGGCCCGAGGCGTGGGCGACCTTGTCGATCCCGTCGTAGTACGCGTAGACGAACGGCGCCCCCTGGCGCAGGAGCCGTCCCACCACGACGGGGAGCGAGGACGGGACCTTGTACTCGTACAGCGGCGAGTCGCCGAGGTGGGCGGCGGTGAACCCGGTCCCGCCGAACCCGTCCCGCGACACCACCGGCACCGGCGCCCGCGAGCCGGGAAAGGGTAGCCGGCTCTGGAACCGGTGGGCGGGCACGGTCTGGCGGGCGTCGCGGGCCTGGCCGCTCCCGAGGGTCCACCGGAGGGCGTTGAGGATCTCGTCCCCGTGGGCCAACCGGTAGCCGAGCAGCCCGTGCTCACACGGGGGGCGGGCCGTGGTGATGGAGGTGAGGGCGCTGGCCGTCGTGGTCGGGGCCACCGAGGTGATGGGCCGTTCGATCCCCGTGGCGGCGGAGAGCGTGGGGGTCAGCGCCGGGCGGTCGCGGAGCTGCTCCCACCCGAGGCCGTCCACGACCAGGAGCACCAACTGGTCGGCCGCCCGGGCAGCGGCCGGGAGCCAGTCGGCGGCGCCGGTGTCGGGCGACGCCGCGCCGAGCAGGGCGGAGACCACGTTGGAGATGCACGCCCCGTCGTACTCGGGGAACACCGGGGCCGGTGGCGGGGTAGCAGCTGTCAGGGCGGGCTCGCGCACAACCGCCGACTGTAGGCGACGTCCAGGGGTGGGTCAGCTTCGTGGCAGCAGGGCACGCACGGTCTTGTAGCAGTGGCCCTCGCGCGGCGTGCTCAGGGAGGCGACGAGGTAGTGCGGCTTGAACCCCAGGGCCGCAGCCAGATCCTTCCCCTGCAGGCGGTCGCGGCGGGCGACGTCGAGCGCCCGCTCGGCCCGAGGGTCCTCGACGGGGAGCCAGTTGTCGCTCCGCCCCCATCCGAACCGGACCCACACCGACCGGTCCTCGACCCGGCGGAAGAGCACCGGGCCCTTGGTCGGCGTCACCAGGGCCAGCGACGGCCGGAAGCCGCGAAACTCCCAGTAGGGGGCCGAGGCCCCGGGGAACCCGAGCACGTGCTCCTCCACCGGCGCCACCAGGTGGTGGAGGAGCCGGCGCACCCGCCGTCCGTGCAATGTGCCGAGATGGCGTGGCAGCCCGGTGGCGGTGACCGCCTCTGGCTGGGCGAGGTCGTCCCGCTCAGGCTCTTCGGCCAGCTGCACCTCCACCACGTCGAAGGGAGCGAGGTCGGGCCCGTGGTCCTCGGGCCATGACACCCGTACCCGCACCAGCGCGCCCGAGGCCAGGTCCACACCGGTCGTGTCCTCAGCATGGCAGGCCAGCACCAGCAGGGTCAACGTGGCACCCCCCGCCACCTCGATGCGCGCCCGCGGCGGTACGGAGCGGGCGACGTCACGGGCGGTGCCGCTGCGGGGCGTCCGTGCCGAGCCGCCGCTCATCGGGGCACCTGCCGGGAAGCGGCAGCCGGGGCGGGTGGGAACGTCGTGAGCTGCGCCGCCAGCGTGTCGGGATCGGCGGTGGGCAGCCGGCAGACGTGGTCGCGACACACATAGGCCCACCCCACCTCCCGCCCAGCCCAGAGGGGAGCGCCGGTCGGCTCGCCCCAGGCCAGCACGGCGCCGGGCAACCAGTGGCCTCGTGCCGCGGCCACCAGGTCGGGGCGGTCGCCGCAGACCACGACCTCGGTGAGGCCGCTGACCAGCAGCTCCGCGGCCAGCACCGACTGGGCGAAGGCGGTGGGATGCCGGACGAGGAGCTCGCCCACCATGTCGACCACCCCCCGGGCCGCGTCGGTGTACCGGTCGTCACCGGTAAGGGCGCCGAGCCGGGCGAGCGCCACGGCGGCCACCCCGTTGGCCGACGGGGTGGCACCGTCGAAGATCTCCTTGGTCCGCACGATGAGTGCTTCGGCATCCCTGCCGGTGGTGAAGAAGCCACCGCCCTCCTCGTCGGCGAAGAGGTCGAGCAGGCCGTCGGCTGACGCCGCCGCCCGCTCGGTCCAGGCGGCCCTTCCGGTGAGCTCGCCGAGCCGGGTGAAGCAGTCGACCAGCCAGGCGTAGTCGCCGGCGTAGGCCGGATGGCGGGCCCCGCCGACCGGGCGCCAGCTGCGCAGCCAGCGGCCGTCGGGCCCGAGGAGGTGGTCGGTGAGAAAGCGGCCGATGGTAGTGGCGGCGTCGGCCCAGTCCGCCCGGCCGGTGGCACCGGCCGATTCGGCCAGCGCCGAGGCGTACATGGCGTTCCACTCGGTGAGCACCTTGTCGTCCCGGCCCGGTCGGACCCGCCGGCCCCGTGCGCGGAACAGCAGCTCCCGCCCGGTCTCCACGTCCGTCCCGCCCCGCAAGGATCGACCGAGCGGCCGGTGGAGGATCGTGCTCCCCTCGAAGTTCCCCTGCTCGGTGATGCCGAACCAGTCGGTCACCGCGGTGGTCACCTCGTCGGCGCCGCCGGTCGCCGTCCCGCCTGCGACGGCGTCGGCGACCTGTCGGGGCGTCCAGACGTAGAACCGGCCCTCGATCCCCTCCGAGTCGGCGTCCTCCGCGGAACAGATCCCTCCGGCCGGATGGGTCAGCTCCCGGCCCACATACGAGGTGATCCCTTCCATCACCCGGAGGTAGTCGTCCTTCCCCGTCACCTGCCAGCCGTGGAGGAAGGCCCGCAGCAGGCCGGCCTGGTCGTAGAGCATCTTCTCGAAGTGCGGGACGAGCCATCGCCCGTCGGTCGAGTACCGGGCGAACCCGCCCCCGAGGTGGTCGTGGATGCCGCCGGCCGCCATGGCGTCGAGGGTCACGGTCGCCAGCCGCAGGGCGTCGGTGCCGGCCGGTCCGGTGGGTGCCCGTGCGGCCTGTCGGAGCGCCACGTCCACCAGCGTCGGCTGCGGGAACTTGGGTGCCCTGCCGAACCCTCCCCACTCCGGGTCGAAGCGCCGGGTCAGCTCGTCGACTGCGGTGGTCACCAGGTCGGGACGCGGTGGTGCGTCGTCCGGACCCGGCGCGAACAGCGAGCGGGCCCCGGCGGGAGCGCGGACCACCGACCGAGAGGCGATAGCGGCGGCCAGCTCCTCGGCCTGCGCCTCGACCTCGTCGCGCCGGTGCTCCCACACATCGGTCAGGGCGGCCAGCACGGTACGGAACGAGGGGGTGCCGGGCCGGTCCCGGGGCGGGAAATAGGTGCCCCCGAAGAAGGGCCGCCGGTCCGGGTTCAGGAACACGCTCATCGGCCAACCCCCGGATCCGGTGAGGGCCTGCACTGCCTCCATGTAGACGGCGTCCACGTCGGGGCGCTCCTCGCGGTCGACCTTGACCGAGACGAACGAGGCGTTGAGGGTCGCCGCCGTGGCCTCGTCCTCGAAGGACTCGTGGGCCATGACGTGGCACCAGTGGCAGGCCGAGTACCCGATGGACAGGAAGACCGGGCGGTCCTCGTGCCGCGCCCGCTCGAAGGCATCGTCCCCCCAGAGGTACCAGTCGACCGGGTTGTCCCGGTGCTGGACGAGATACGGGGAGAGCTCGTGGGTCGGCGTGTCTTTGATGAGTGGCAACTGAGATCTTTCGTCGGCGCGGCGCGGAAGGACGGCTCCCGCCGCCGCCAAACTTAGGTCCCGCGTGCGGGGCATCGGAAGTGCGCCCGGCGGCGCGCCGTCGCCACCGGGGGCGCGATGGCGCCGCCGCTAGGGTGTGCGGCCATGGAACTGCGCCTCGACGGCAGGACCGCCCTGGTCACCGGCGGCTCCCGCGGCATCGGGCTGGCGATCGCCTCGGTGTTCGCCGACGCTGGCGCGTCGGTGATGATCTCCTCGCGGAAGGCGGACGCGCTGGCCGCGGCCAAGGCCGGCATCGAGGCCGGTCTCGGCGACGGGGCCGGCCAGGTCGAGTGGCTGGTGGCCAACGCCGGGGACCCCGAGCAGGCCGAGGCCTGCGTGGCCGGCACGGTAGCGCGGTTCGGCTCGGTGGACATCCTGGTCAACAACGCGGCGACCAATCCCTACTACGGACCGATCATGGATCTCGACACCAGCCGGGCGGACAAGACGGTGCGGGTCAACCAGACCGGGTATCTCGAATGGGTGCAGGCGGCGTGGCGGGCGTGGATGTCGGAGCACGGGGGCACGGTCCTCAACCTGGCATCCATCGGCGGCCTCTCCGTCGAGAGCGGGATCGGCTGGTACAACGTCACCAAGGCGGCGGTCATCCACCTGACCAGCCAGCTGGCCGGGGAGCTGGGCCCGACCGTGCGGGTCAACGCGCTGGCCCCCGGCCTGGTGAAGACCGAGTTCGCCCGGGCCCTGTGGGAGCCGGCCGAGGAGGCCATCGCCCGCCGCCTGCCCCTCCGGCGTTTGGGCGAGGCGGCCGACATCGGTGCCGCCGCCCTCTTCCTCTGCTCGGACGCGGCATCCTGGATCACCGGTCACACCTTGGTCATCGACGGTGGTGCCCTCTGCATCCCGAGCGGCGGGATCTCCTGACCGGCGGGCGCGGTTCGGTGGCCGCGGCGCGCTCGGCCAGTCGGTCGCTCGGCCGGGCGGTCCCTCAGCGCAGCGCCGCCCGGCGGACCTTGCCGCTCGAGGTCCGGGGCAGCGACGCCACCAGTGCCAGCTCGCGCGGCGCGGCCCACGGCGCCAGCGTCCCGGCTACCAGCGCCCGCAGCTCGGCCAGCGCTGGCGGCCCGTCGGGGTCGGCCGGTACCACCCAGGCAACGACCCGCTCGCCCCACTCGGGGTCGGACCGTTTCCACACCGCCACCTCGCTCACACCGGGATGGTCCGCCAGCACCGCCTCGACGGGTGCCGGCCACACCTTCTCGCCACCAGTCACGATGACCTCGGCCATCCGACCGAACACGTCCAACGAACCATCGGGCCGGAGGTGCCCGGCGTCTCCGGTGGGGAGCCAGCCACCGGGGAGGCGGGGGTCGCTACCGTCCCGGTAGCAGCGCAGCAGCATCGGACCCCGCACCAGGACCTCGCCCACCTCGCCAGTGCGGCCGTCACCGATCCGCAGCTCGACCCCGTCGAGAGGGGTGCCGTCGTAGACGATCCCCGACCCCGTCTCGGTCATGCCGTACGTCGTGACGACGTTGGCGGGCAGCGTCTCGGCCGTGGCTGCCCCGCCGAGCAGGACCAGCCGGTAGCCAGACGCGTCGAGCCGGCGGAGTGCGGTCGCCACCAGCGACACGAGGGTGGCGCCATCCCGGGCGCAGCGCTCCACCTCGCCGGCGTCGAACCGCTCGAGCACGGTGAGCGGGACACCGGTGAGCAGGGACCGGGTGACGACCGATAGTCCCCCGACATGGGCCAGGGGCAGGCAGGCCACCCACCGGTCGGTGTCCGGGTCGACCCTCAGCCGGTGGGAGGTTGCGACGGCCGAGGCGCGAACCGCGGCGTGGGTGAGCACGACCCCCTTGGGGGAGCCGGTGGTGCCGCTGGTGGCGACGACGAGGGCGTCACCCGGCTCGACGGGCACGCCGCCCGATCGGGAACGGGCGCCGTCGGGGCCGACCACTACCGTCGGTCGGAGGCTGTCCAGGACCTGGGCCACGGCGGGACCGGGCAGCCGGGGGTCGAGCGGGAGCACGGCGTCCCCGGCGTCCCACGCCCTCCGGAGGCCGTCGACGAACGGCTGACCGGCGGGAAGGTCCAGCGCTACCAGCTCCGGCATGGGGGTAGCCTAGCGACCGTACGAGCACCGACTCTAGGAGTGAATGGTCGAATGGTTGCACGGGAAGAGGAAGCGGGAGGCGGGGCGCCGGTGCCCGTGGTCGACACGGTCATCACCGGGCCGCCCGAGGATCCCGTCGACCGCTTCCGCCACCTGCCCCCGCCCAGTTGGGAACGTCGGGGCGACTACCGCGACATCCGCTACGAAGTGGCCGACGGCATCGCCAAGTTGACCATCGCCCGGCCCGAGGTCCGAAACGCCTTCCGCCCGCAGACCCTGTTCGAGCTGGCCGACGCCTTCAACGCCGCCAGGGACGACCCGTCGGTGGGGGTGGTCGTCCTGACCGGGCAGGGACCGGACGCCTTCTGTTCCGGCGGCGACCAGAAGATCCGGGGCGACGACGGCTACCTCGGTGACGACGCGGTGGCCCGGCAGGGGATCGGGCGGCTCAACGTCCTCGACCTGCAGATCCAGATCCGCCGGTTGCCCAAGCCAGTCGTCGCCATGGTGGCGGGGTACGCCATTGGCGGGGGGCACATCCTCCACCTGGTATGCGATCTGACCATCGCCGCCGACAACGCCCGCTTCGGCCAGACCGGACCCAAGGTGGGTAGCTTCGACGGCGGCTACGGCGCCAGCCTCCTGGCCCGCACCATCGGACTCAAGCGGGCCAAGGAGGTGTGGTTCCTCTGCCGCCAGTACGACGCGGCCACGGCGCTCCGCTGGGGGCTGGTCAACGAGGTGGTGCCACTGGCCCGGCTGGAGGACGAGACCGTTGCCTGGTGCCGCCAGATGCTGTCCCTGTCTCCCATCGCACTGCGGATGCTGAAGGGCGGCCTGCACGCGGCCGACGACGGCCTGGCCGGCCTCCAGCAGTTCGCCGGGGACGCAACCATGCTGTTCTACATGAGCGAGGAGGGGCAGGAGGGGCGCAACGCCTTCCAGGAGCACCGCCCGCCCGACTTCGCCCGGTTCCCGCGGCGGCCGTGAGCACGCCGGGGCCGGAGGGCACGCCGGTCGCCGCGACGCCCCCCGGGCGCCCCGGCTCACCACCCACGCCCGGCCCGGTCCGGAAATGGTGGCTCGGGGCCCGGCCCCGCACACTGCCCGCCGCCCTGGTGCCGGTGGCGGTGGGGACGGCGGCGGCGCACGCCCTCCACATGTCCGCCTTCAGCCTTCCGTCCCACGGATGGGTCGCCTACGCCCCGTCGCAGACGTACCTCATCGTGCTGCACGGCACCCGCCCCCGGGTCGACCCGTGGTGGTGTGCGTTCGGTGCGCTCGTGGTTGCCCTGGCCCTCCAGATCGGCACCAACTACGCCAACGACTACTCGGACGGCATCCGGGGCACGGACGACGCCCGGGTCGGTCCCGTCCGCCTGGTGGCCTCGGGTCTCGCCTCGCCGTCAGCGGTCAAGCGGGCCGCGCTGGCCTCCTTCGCCGTGGCCGGCGTCGCCGGCCTCGGACTGGCCTGGGCCACGTCCTGGTGGATCCTGCTGGTCGGCGCGGCCTGCGTGCTGGCCGGATGGTTGTACACGGGCGGCCCCCGTCCGTACGGCTACGCCGGGCTCGGCGAGCTCTTCGTCTTCGTCTTCTTCGGCCTGGTGGCCACCGTCGGGACCTTCTACGTCCAGACCCTGCAGCTCGGCGTAGCCGAGGTGTGGGTGGCTGCGGTGATGGTCGGCCTGCTGGCCACCGCGCTCCTGTTGGCGAACAACCTCCGGGACATCGCCACCGACGGCGTGACCGGGAAGCGCACCCTGGCCGTGCGGATCGGCCGGCGGGCCGCCGGCTGGTGCTACGTGGCCTGCGTCGGCGTCCCCGTCCTCGGCGTCGCGGTCTGGGGCGTGCTGGCCGTGACCGACGCGGTTCAGCAGGCCTGGCCGGCCGCCGCGTTCCTCCCGCTCCTCGCCGCGCCCCTCGCCATTCCGCCGGCCCGGCTGGCGGTCAGCTCGGCCGAGGGTCGTGCGCTGCTCCCCGTGCTGGCCGCGACCGGTCGCCTCCAGCTGGCCTTCGGGGGGCTGCTGGCCCTGGCGCTGTGGATGACGATCCCCGACCCGGGGCTCCCGGGGCTCCGGTGACGGTCGCCCGCCGGTCAGCCCTCGAGGAACTCGCGGACGGCGGCCGCCACCTCGTCGGTCCGCTGCAGGTGCGGTGCGTGGTCGGCGCCGCCGACCACAACCAACCGGGCGCCGGACCCCACGGCGCCGGCGAGCCGACTGCCCAGCGCCGTGAACTTCCCGTCCCGGCCGCCGGTCACCACCAGGACGGGCATGGCCAGGTCGCCGAGCCGCTCCCAGAGCGGCTCCATCGTGCCGGTGCCGGCCAGGCGCAGGCTGGCGGCGAGGCCGGCCGCGGAGTTGCGCAGCCGTTCGGCCACTCCCTGGGCGGCCGGTGCCACCTCGCCGAACAGCGGATCGGCCACCCAGCGGTCGACGAAGGTAGCGACCGTGTCCTCCGGCGGGCCGCCACCGACCGGGTCGAGCCGTTCGGCCAGGGCCTCGTCGGCCCGCCGGCGCGCCGCCCGCTCGTCGGCATCGTCGATGCCTGCCGTCCCCGAGACCAGCACCAGCCGCCGCACCAGGTCCGGTCGGGCCACGGCGAGCTGGAGGCAGTAGCGGGCGCCCATCGAGTAGCCGAGGTAGGCCCCCGGGCCCCCGGCCGCCCCGAGCAGGGCGGCCCCGTCGGGCAGGCCGGCCCGTACCTCGCCGGACCCGCCGTGGCCGGGCAGGTCGACCCGTCCCAGCCGCCGCCCGGCGGCCAGCAGGGCGTCGAGACCGCCCCACAGGCGGCCCGTCTGGGTGAAGCCATGGACCAGCACCAGTGGCGCCCCGTCGCCCGTCCACTCGATGTGCAGGACGGTGCCGGGGCGGCCGGGGTGGGAGCGGTGCTGGTCGGCGTGGCAGGGCGGCGTCATGGGGGAACCCGGTGAGCGTACCCACGGCGGCGGGCGGCGGGGACCCGGCCGATCTCCAGGCGGCCTTCGCCGCCACACTGGTCGACGAATGGGTGCGCGGCGGCGTCGCCCACGCCGTGCTCTGCCCGGGGTCGAGGTCCACCCCCCTGGCCGTGGCGCTGGCCGATCACCCGGGTCTCGACGTGCACGTCCGGCTCGACGAACGTTCGGCGGGGTTCACGGCCCTCGGCATCGGTCTCGCCACCGGGTCGCCGGCCCTGGTGGTGACCACCAGCGGCACGGCCGCGGCCGAGCTCCACCCGGCGGTGGTCGAGGCGGACCTCGCCGGTGTGGCTCTCGTGGTCTGCACGGCGGACCGGCCCCCCGAGCTCCGCGACGTCGGCGCCCCGCAGACCATCGACCAGACCCGTCTCTTCGGGCCCTCGGTCCGCTGGTTCTGCGATCCCGGTGTGCCCGAGCCGGCGGGTCGGCCCTCGTGGCGGTCACTGGCCTCCCGGGCGGTGGCTCAGGCCCGAACCGGCCCCAGCGGTCCCGGGCCCGTCCACCTCAACCTCCCCTTCCGGGAGCCGCTGCTCGGCGACCCGGCGGCCGCAGGCGGTCCCGTCCCCGGTCGGGCCGCGGGTCGGCCGTGGCACACTGTGGTGGCCGCGGTCGGGCCGCTCCCGCCGGAGGCGATGGACGCGCTGGAGGCCGTCGGCGGGATGGCCCCCGGACGTCGCGGCCTCATCGTGGCCGGGTCCGGGTGTGGCGACCCGGACGCCGTGCTCGCACTGGCCGACGCCCTCGGGTGGCCGGTCCTGGCCGATCCCCGTTCCGGGGCCCGCCGCCCGCACCCCCTGGTGGTCGGGTCGGCCGACGGCATCCTGCGTTCGGCCCGGTTCGTCCGCGGGCATGCACCGTCGCTCGTCCTCCGGCTGGGAGGACGGTGGGTATCCAAGGTGGTCAACGAGTTCCTGTCCGACGCGGTTGCGGACGGGGCGCGCTCGGTGGTGGTCGACCACCTCGGGCGGTGGGTCGACCCGGAACACGAAGCGGAGATCATCGTCCGGTGCGATCCGACGCGCTTCAGCGTCGACCTCGTCCGTCGGTTGTCCGAGCAGCCGGGCGCCGGGCCGGACCGGGTGTGGGGCTCCGGCTGGCAGCGGGCCGAGACCGCTGCCCGGGAGGTGATCCGGACGTGGCTCGATGGGGACGCGGGAGGCACCGATGCGAGGATGGACGAGCCGAGGCTGGCCCACCGGCTGGCGGACCGGCTCCCGGTGGAGGCGTTCCTGGTGGTGTCGTCGTCGATGCCGGTCCGCGACGTCGAGGCGTTCGCCGGACCGCGCCCCCGCCCGCCCCGGGTGCTGGCCAACCGCGGGGCGAACGGGATCGACGGGGTGGTGTCCACGGCGCTGGGCGTGGCGCTCGGCTCCGGCAGGCCGACCGTCGCGCTGGTCGGTGACCTCGCCTTCCTGCACGACGTCTCAGCGCTGGTCCGGGCGGAGGACCAGGCAGCCCCCCTCACCGTCGTGGTTGCGGACAACGGCGGCGGTGGCATCTTCTCGTTCCTCGCCCCGGCGTCGGCCCTCGCGCCCGCCACCTTCGACCGGCTGTTCGGGACCCCCCAGGCCACGGACGTGGCGGCCGTGGCCCACGGCTTCGGGTGGCCGGTGGCCGACATCGCCGCCGGTGCGTCGCCGCTCGAATTCGATGCTGCGCTCGGCCAGGCCCTGTCCCACGGCGGCCTGTCGGTGGTCCGGGTGCGCCTGCCCGACCGCCCGGCCAACGTCGACCGTCATCGCCGGATCAACGACGCCATCGTCGCCGCCGTCGACGAGGCCACCGGCCCGGCCCGCGGCTGACCGGTCGCCGCCGGGGGCGTGCCGCGCCCTCGGCGGGGCTCAGCAGGGACGCGGATCGTAGAAGGGGATGTTCGACGCCGGTGCGGTGGAAGCCGGCGCGGTGGTGGGAGGGGCCGCC